>JARGOD010000012.1:26087-71718 GCA_029210205.1 Verrucomicrobiales bacterium
GGTCCCATCACGAAGCCGATGATCATGAGAAAGGTCTGCCACGCAGACTCGATATCGCTCCAGGCGAGAACGAGCGCAAACAAGGTTCCGATGGCACCGAGAACTACGGTGAGAATTCTCGCAAGCCACAGATAGCTCTTTTCGCTCGCCTCCCAGCCGAGCCGTCGGAAGAAGTCCGTGACGATCACGGTCGAGGTGCTGTTCATACTCGATGAAATCGTCGACTGCGCTGCGGCAAAAACTGCCGCGATAACAATCCCCGCAAGTCCAACTGGTAGCTCCCGGGAAATGAATAGTGGTAAGATTGAATCAGTTGGGAATGTCGGATCCAATCCTTCGGGATTCGCTTTGTAAAAGACGTAGAGCCCCGTGCCGAGGCCGAAGAAAAGCAGAGTGGCAACCGCAGACATCGCCGCATTCAACCAAATCGCAGATTGAGCATTCTTCTCTGAAGGTGTCGAAACATAGCGCTGAACCACCGCTTGATCTGAACTGTAGGGTATCAGCGAACTTCCGATGCCACCTAACAAAACCACCCAGAAAGCGGTCGTGAGATAGGAGGACGAACCAAAGTCGAAGTCGGCCCATCGAAATTTGTGATCGGTGAGGGCGACCTCGACGTATTCGGCCCAACCTCCATCGAGATTCATCAGGATGATTCCAAAACTGATGAACGCACCTCCCAGTAGAACAATAGATTGCAGGGCATCCGTCCAGACAACCGCCTCCAATCCTCCGATTGAGCAATAGAGAATGCTCATCACTCCCATCACGAGAATGCACTGTTCGACGGTGAGTGGAGTGATCGTCGCCAGCGCCAGTGCCGGTAGAAACATCACGATCGCCATGCGACCGATCTGAAACAACACGAAAGAAACCCCGGCGAAAAGCCGCAGGGAGAGATGAAACCGGCTCTCAAGATATTCGTAGGCTGATGTGACGTTGAAACTTCGGAACTTTGGAATGATCGCCAGAACTACAAGCGGCGCGCAGATGAGAATTCCAGCATTCACTATGATCATGACCCAGTCAGTTGCGAAGGCGCGGGCAGGCAATGCGATGAACGTGATAGAGCTGAGCAGCGTCGCAAAAATGCTCAGGCCGGCGACCCATGAAGGAACTCGCTGTCCTCCCCGGAAAAAGTCATCGGTGCTTTTGTTCCGGCGCGAGAAGAACACGCCGATACCAATGACACCGCTCAGGTAGAGTACAATGGCGACCCAGTTCGCCGCCGCAAAGGTAGTTTCGCCGACTGCCGGCTTGATCTTCCAGGCGGCGGGAGTTCGAACTCGCGGACGGATTTCTCCACTGACGAGAAACAGTTCATCTCCTCGTGAAATTACTTCAGTGGTGACTTGATTCTGTGGAAGCGATCCCGCGTCAATCCAGGTGTCCGTGATGGTATGATAGGCAAAGGAGAGTTTTGGAAATCCGGGATGCTCATCCTTCAGTTCATCCGAACGGGCGAAAAGCCTGCCATCGGCACCGCCGAGAGTCACGAGATGACTTTGACCAATCGCCGCGACTGTTCCTGCTGCCATTGGAGCCGGCAAATCAGCCTTCCGGGTCCATGGATTCGCTTTTTCCAGCGGATCAAACTGATAGAGTTCGCGAAGAAATATTACTTCTCCATTGTCGTCATGACGACGGCCACCGAGGAGATAGATAAGGTCCTGCCGACCATTGCTCTGCACCGCGAGGGAATGAAAAGCACGGCCCCTTCCCGGGGTTGCTTCCAATGTCTCCCAGGTAAACGCCTCCGGATTGGATCGCTTAGACCAGTCAAGGCGCATGAAGTCGGATGATGCGGAATCAAGTCCGGGACCGGTCTGGCCACCGGCGAGATAGATATAGTCTCCCAATTTCACAGCGGCGGCATAGCAGAGAGGAGTCGGCAGCTTCGGCAACATTTCGATATCGACTAAGGCTCCGTTCCATTTTAAGAGAAAAACCGAATCACTGAGTGATGACGCATCGTTTCCCCCGAGGCAAAGCACCCCTTCGGGTAGTGAAATGGTTGTTCCGTAGCCGAGTGCTTTCGGCAGCTTCCCGGCCTCCTTCCATTCAGGTTTCTCTATATCGAGAGGGAGAACGAAAATGTTATCGTGCCAGATTTTGTCTGCTTCCCAGACATCTCCCGGGAAATTCGCCCCGCCGGCGACGATAAGAGCCTCATTGTGGATTCCTGTGAACGGACCGGCGACTCCCGTTTCATTCGGGATCGGAGGAATCGCTTCCCACTCGAGGAACTCTTCGGCGCTGACCCCTTGACCCAGGAGAAAGACGCTAAGGAGGATCAGTTGTCTTTTTTTCATGCGACCGACTCTTGTGAAACTGAAAGTGCGGCCCATTCATCAAAACCGATCGCATCGAGTCGACGGTCAATCTCATCTCTCTCCGTTTGTTTAAGTTGTCTCATCGGAAGACGACGCGATCCGCAGTCTATCCCGTGACGATGCATCGGATACTTGATCGCCGCTTCTCCTCCGACTTCGACGATCGCTTTGATCATGGCAACCGAACGTAGCTGACACTCACGTGCCGTCTTCATGTCACCGGAGCTAAAGGCTTGAATAATGTTTTGATAGAGTTTTGGGGCAAGATTGTAGGTGCTTCCGACGGCACCCGCAGCTCCGGAGCTGAGACCGGCGAGGAGCATTTCATCGCGACCAAAGAGGACATCGAATTTCCCCCCATCAACTTGCTGGCATTCGTTCATGAGACTGAGATCAGAGTCCGTGAATTTGATTCCACGCAGAGTCGGAATGGATTTCCCGCCCTCTTCGAGAAACTGCACTGGATTCACCGCCACACCGGTTAGTGAAGGAATGTGGTAATAGTAGAAGGGCAGCGTCGGTGCTGATCGAGCAGCATCTCTGAGGAAGTGAACGAGAGACTTTGTGTTTTCCGGCTTAAAATAATAAGGCGAAACCGAAGAGATCGCGTCGGCACCGATCGATTCAGCATGAGCTGCCAAATCTCTCACGTCAGCGAGGCAGGTATGCCCGATGTGAACGATAGTATGTAACCGCCCCGCGGCGGCTTTCACGTAGGCTTCAGCGACGGCTTTTCGTTCTGCGATCGTTAAAGAGGGCCCTTCTCCGGTGCTCCCGCAAAGGTAGGCTCCGGCGACTCCATTTCGGATTAAAAATTCGGTGCAGTCAGGGATCTTTTCAAAGCAGATCCTACCGTCGGGTTGAAAAGGGGTGAAAGTCGCGGCGATAAGCCCGGTCAACGGTGGGGAGTCGATCATGACAGAGATTGAATGGAATTATCGTCCTCTGCTTTGATACATCGCCAATGGCAAATGGTTACCAGCGTCATGGTCTGATAGTGAATTTCAGGAGGAGACGGAGGTCGCAGTTCACCATCATTTCTATCCTGTTTTTCTAAATCAGCCTTGTTTTGTCGAGATTATTTCCCGCGATCTCGTAGCCGGGAACAGTTTACCAGTCGGAGTATATCAAGGTTTAGTATCTCAATGTTCGGGAACCCTTTGCGATTTGGCGTTGTTGCCATTTTCTTCTTAGTGAGCACTGCCGCTTTCGCAGAAGAGAAGTGGGATCACGTCATCGCAAACTACTGTCTCGATTGTCATGACGGGAACAGTGAAAAGGGTGGTATCAACATGGAGTTGTGGCTCGATGGAGACTTTGTCGATCATGCCGGGAACTGGGAGCG
Source organism: Verrucomicrobiales bacterium (assembly GCA_029210205.1). Lineage (GTDB taxonomy): Bacteria > Verrucomicrobiota > Verrucomicrobiia > Verrucomicrobiales > DEV007 > Arctic95D-9. The sequence goes on from JARGOD010000012.1 coordinate 29,769, forward strand.
GGTCCTACGCCAACTCGACGCCCGTCAAATGCCGCCAGTCGGGGAGAACCGTCCTGACGAAGCGACCTATACTTCTCTCGTCGCCGGTTTCGAAAGCAGGTTGGATCGAGCGGCCGAGATTCGTCCGAATCCGGGCCGAACAGACACTTTAAGGCGTCTGACTCGATTTGAATATCAAAATGCGATTCGTGATCTTCTTGCTCTTGAGATTGATGCGACCGAACTGCTCCCTGCTGACGAATCGAGCCACGGCTTTGATAACATCACCGTAGGTACTCTCTCTCCGGGCCTTCTAGAGCGCTACTTGACTGCCGCTCAGAAAATCAGCCGCCTTGCTACGGGGCACAGCGGAGAGCGCATTGAGGAAAGAACGGTGAGACTGGCTCCTGATCTCACGCAAGAGGAACACGTCCCCGGGCTGCCTCTCGGAACCCGGGGTGGTGCGGTGATACCACACCTTTTCCCCGTCGATGGGGAATACGAGGTCCATGTCTTACTGACGCGCGACCGAAATGAGCTGATCGAGGGGCTCTCCCGTGAGCACGAGCTCCAGATTTTGGTGAACCGGGAACGGCAGGCAAGCTTGAGAGTGGCGCCACCGAAGAATAAGCAAGATCACACGACCTTCGATGCCAGGCTCAAAGCTCGAATCAAGGTCAAAGCCGGCTCTCAGGATCTGGGCGTCACTTTCGTAAAAAATCCCTCTTCGGTCGAGGAAACGTTACGCCAGCCTTATGATGCGCACTTTAACTTCCATCGTCATCCGAGGATTTCGCCGGCCGTTTACCAGGTTTCGATCACGGGTCCTTTTGAAACGACGGGAGCAGGAGATACCGCGAGCAGACGCCGAGTCTTCTCATATCTTCCCGAAGGAACCGATGACGAGATTGAAGCTGCCCGCAAAAACCTCGGTGCTCTTATGCGAATCGCCTACCGGCGTCCGATTACAGAGGACGACTTCGACGAGATCATGGCTTTCTTTGAGGAGGGGCGAAAGGCGGGAAACTTTGAAGACGGCGTCGAACTTGCCCTCAGCGCCATTCTCGTGAGTCGAGACTTCCTTTTTAAGCTGGAGAAAGATCCCGAAGAAATGGCGGCAGAGACACCCTACCGGATCAACAATCTGGAGCTTGCTTCCCGCCTTGCTTTTTTCCTTTGGAGCAGCCTCCCCGATGAAGAGCTTCTGCTTCTTGCTGAGCAGGGAGTTTTGCACCAGTCCGGTAAACTTCGGGAACAGGTCCGCCGTATGCTCGAAGACCCGCGATCGAAAGCACTCGTCACAAACTTCGCCGATCAGTGGCTCTATCTTCGGAATCTCGATTCGATCACCCCGGACGGACGTCTTTTTCCGGGGTTCGACGAGAATCTGAGGCAGGCCTTCCGCGAGGAAACAAGTCGCCACGTCGAGCGTCTCATACTCGAAAACATGAGCGTGCTCGATTTGCTCGAAACCGACGATACGTTTTTGAACGAGCGACTCGCGAAGCATTACGGCGTCCCCCACATTTATGGGACACGGTTCAGGAGCGTCGACCTCAATCCGGAGTGGAAGAGAGGCGGTCTTTTTCGACAGGGGAGTATCCTCACGGTCACTTCTTACGCGAACCGAACCTCGCCAGTGATCCGTGGGCACTGGATATTGGAGAACATCCTTGGCACCCCGCCTCCGCCTCCCCCGCCTAACATTCCCGCCCTCGAAGATGCGGCTGTTTCTGCTGATCTGCCGATTCGCGAGCGACTTGCAGCCCACCGTGAGAAGGCCGCCTGCGCTAGCTGTCACAACGTCATGGACCCAATCGGTTTTGCTCTCGAGAACTATGATGCGGTTGGGCAGTGGCGGGCGCACGAGAACGGTCTCCCCGTCGATGCCACCGGAACTTCCCCAAGTGGAGCTGAGTTCGAAGGCATCTCCGGGCTCGAGGGACAAGTCCTCGCGCGACCGGAACTGTTTGTCCGCACCTTCACCGAAAAGCTTCTCACTTATGCTCTTGGTCGCGGTATCGAGCCAACTGACGCTCCTGCAATTCGTCGAGTGGTTCGCGAGTCTGCCGAGACCGGCTATGCCTTTGAATCGGTGATCCAATCACTTGTCACGAGTAGCCCCTTCACGATGCGAATGAGTGCTTCCGAGTCTCACTAATGTCACCAGCTGTAGAATTGACGATCACCCTCTCTCTGATTTATCCTCCAACCTATTATGAATTTCCTGACTCGAAAGTCCCTGCAACGCCGGACCGTTTTACGCGGACTTGGAGCTTCGCTTTCGCTGCCGCTTCTCGACGCCATGATTCCTGCCGCGACCGCGCTTGGTGCGACTGCGGCGAAACCAGTGAAACGACTCGGCTATGTCTTCATGCCAATGGGTGCAGATCTCAGTCGCTGGACTCCCGGATCAGAGGATAATCTGGACACCCTTTCACCGATTCTTGAATCGCTCGCATCAGTAAAGAATCAGGTGACCGCTTTCACCAATCTTGAGCTTCAGCCCGCTTACCCCGGGAGCCATGCAACTTCGAACTCAGCTTTTCTGAGTGCTGCCCGGGCTAAGCTCACTGAAAGCACGGACTACTATCTCGGAACGACCGCCGACCAGATCGCCGCGAAAGAAATTGGACACGAGACTCAGCTTCCATCTCTTGAGCTCGCGATGGACATGATGCAAACCGTTGGTCAGTGCGACAATGGTTATGCCTGTGTCTATCAAAACAATCTGAGCTGGTCGTCGCCGACAACTCCACTGTCCGCTGAAGCTCACCCGCGACTCGTCTTCGAGAAGCTCTTCGGAGAAGGTGGTTCCAAAGCGGATCGTCAGGCCGCTTTGCGGAAAAGGTCCAGCCTTCTCGATTTTGTCAAAGAGGACATGGCGAGCCTGAAGCGTGAACTCGGCTCCGCTGACCGCGAGAAGGTTGATCACTACCTCGACTCGATCCGGGAAGTTGAGCGCCGCATTCAAAAGGCAGAGGTCAGTGTCAGGGAAAATCCTGAGCCTGATCTCGACCGCCCCGTCGGCGTCCCCGATTCCTATCGGGATCATGCCCGACTTATGTTCGATCTTCAACTCCTTGCCCTTCAGGGGGACATGACCCGCATTATCAGCTTTCAGCTTGCCCGCGAGACAAGCAACCGAACCTACACGGAGATTGGCATATCAGATCCACACCACCCGCTGTCTCACCATGGTAATGATCCAGGCAAGATCGAGCGAATGTCGAAGATCAATGCTTTCCACGTTTCGCTCTTTGCCGAGTATCTTGAGAAGCTTGCCGCGACTCCCGAGGGTAATGGCTCACTTCTTGATCAGTCGCTGATTCTTTATGGCAGCGGAATTGGAAATCCCAACGTGCATGATCATACGAATCTTCCGATTCTCGTTGCCGGGGGTCAGGCTGCTGGCGTGAAAGGCAATCGTCACCTCAGTTACGACAAGCCGGTTCCACTTGCCAATCTCCATCTGACGATGCTTCACAAGGCAGGCGTGAGAATCGACAAGTTTGGTGACAGTGATGGAATGGTAAGCCTTTAGAATGACCCGACTTCTCCTCGTCGTATTCGTGCTCGCTGTTTTCGGCCTCACGGTTAAAGGTTCCGAGCCGCCATTCATTCAGGCAGCTTACGAGGATCAAACGGAGTTGGTCGCTCAACTCATCGAGGATGGCTCCGATGTGAACCAGACTAACGACTATGGGGTCGCTGCTCTTTCACTCGCGTGTCAGAACGGGAACGCAAAAATCGTGAAGATGCTCCTCGAAGCGGGGGCTGATCCTGACACAAGCTTAAAAGGCGGGGAGACTGCGCTCATGACGGCCGCCCGAACCGGTCGCCCCGAACCGGTGGCACTTTTGCTATCTCATGGAGCAGAAGTCGAGGCGAAAGACTGGAAGCAACAGTGTGCTCTCATGTGGGCGGTTGCTGAAGGTCACAAAGAAGTCGCAGGAATTCTCCTCAAAGCGGGAGCTGATCCTGAACGAACCTTGAAATCGGGGTTCACTCCTCTGTTCTTTGCCGCTCGAAATGGACACCGCGAGGTCGTGGAGCTGCTCTTGAGTTTTGGTGTTGATCCGACGATCGCCTCTGCCAACGAGACAAAGGCACGAAAAGGAATCTCAAAGGGTACTACCGCTCTTCGACTCGCCGTTGAGAACGGGCACTTCGAGACGGCAATCACTCTTCTCGACGCCGGAGTTGATCCAGGCGATGAGCAATCCGGTCATTCACCTCTTCATGTTTTATCCTGGGTGAGGAAACCAAATCGAGGTGATGGAGAAGACGGCCTCCCTCCTCCAGCCATCAAAGGGGATCTCACCACCCTCGATTTTGCCCGTCTTCTCGTAAAGAAATACGATGCTGAGGTGGATCAACCGATCTCGAACCGTTCAACTGCTGGTCCAAAGTTTGGAACGCGAGGGGCAACCCCACTGTTGCTCGCCTGTCGAACGGTCGACTTGCCCTATTTGAAGTTACTTCACGAACTGGGAGCGAATCTCGAGGCGACGGATCAGGAAGGATCCACTGCCCTTCTTACGGCTGCAGGAGTCGGGAGTCGGAATCCGGAGGAAGAGGCGGGCGTTGAATCAGAAGCGATTGAAATGGTTCGCTGGCTCCTTGAGCGAGGTGCCGGGGTCAACGCGGTGAATCGAAATCGCGAAACTGCGATGCATGGCGCCGCCTACCGTAACTGGCCGAAGATGGTCAACCTTCTTGCGGAGGCTGGTGCCGACATTGAAATCTGGAATCAGTCAAACAAACGCCGCTGGACGCCTCTCCTTATTGCGCAAGGTTTCCGCCCCGGGAATTTCAAACCTTCCGCCGCGACTGAGGAGGCCATCGCTTTTGTTATGAAAGCGAATGGCTTCGCTCCCCCATCCGCTCCCGAACGACCGATTGTTGGAAAGCCCAAAGCCTACGAGCCTTGATTCACCCTCTTGCATCGTTTGTCAGACCCTGTTAGGACTCTCCGTTTTTATGGATACTGCGCTCTTAGTGACTCCGTTTTCGGACGAAAATCTCCAGCTCGCCGCTCAGGTCGGGACGACAGATGTCGTTTCGATCTTTCCGGGTCTCGAACTCGATTCGCTTCTCAAGATCAGGAATAAGGTAAAGTCCTTTGGTCTCAAGCTCAGTGTGATTGAGCGCTACGTTCCGACTCTCGACTTCATTCATGGAACGGGGCAGCGTGATCAACAAATCGAAGATTTTAAAACGCTGATTCGAAATTTGGGAGAAGCCGAAGTTCCTGTCCTTTGCTACAGCTGGATGCCCGACGACGATTGGCAACGCACCAGCCTGGAGGCAAGGGAACGCGGTGGAGCTCTTGTCACCGAGTTCGACATGCGCGATCCTGATACCGTTCAAAGCGTGACTGGATTCGATTTTCAATCCGGTAATCCAACTTCGGCAGCGACACTCTGGGATAACCTCGAGTACTTTCTCAACGAAGTCATCCCGGTTGCGGAGGATGCAGGGGTGAAGCTGGCGATGCACCCGGACGATCCTCCGATCGCGATGCTTCGGGGACAGGAAAGAATCCTTTCCACTCCGGAAGCCTTCGAGCGACTTGTTTCCATCGTCGATTCTCCAAGCAATGGGATCTGCTTCTGTCAGGGATCGTTTGCGTCGCATGCGAACGAGTATGATATCCCCTCACTCATCAAGCGCCTCGCCCCGTACATCACATTCGCTCATTTTCGCGATGTCGTCGGCGCGGTGCCGCATTTTACGGAAGCCTTTCACGACACCGGGAAGACGGACATGGCAGCTTCGATGAAAGCCTATCTCGATAGTGGCGTCGATTGTCCGATCAGGCCGGATCATGTCCCAACTCTGGTAGGAGAGAGGAATGAGTTTCCAGGCTACCACATGCTTGGTCGACTCTGGGCGGTTGGTTACATGCGCGGAATCATCGACACCCTGAAAACAGTGGAAGGTTAACGACGCTTTGATTCAAAGAAATCCCAGGTCACTTCGATTCCATTGATGTCTCCGCACACTTTTCCGATGATTCGTTCCGGGAGGTATTGAGTGCCGCCGGGAATAGTGTGTCCGCCACCCTCAATTTTGTAGAGTTCCACGGCAAGGGTATCATCGTCGTTCGACCATCGTGAATGATGTATCTCGCAGCCATCGTCTGGGTCTTTGTCAGGTAGAATGGAAATGACAGCTTCGGGCTGGAGATTGTTGTGCTTGGTCCACAATTCCATTGCGAGCTCGGTGTGAATCGCTGTTCCCTGACCAAAGTCGAATGACTCACTATCGATCAGCCGCGGTGCCATGTTGGGCGTCAATTTTCCGCCCTCGTATGGCATAAAGGGATCCTCCGTTCCATTCATGAATAAGACAGACAAGGGAGCCGTTGGCTCAAATTTCAGGGGTCCTTCCAGGTAGGTGTCAGGCAAGGAGGCGATTTGAATGGCGACAGCAGCGAAGCGTTCCGTCTGTTCTACCGCGAGGCGTTGAGTCATGAAGCCGCCGTTGGAAATCCCAACGACATACACTCTCGTTGGATCGACCGGCTCTTTCTCGATGAGCTCGTCGAGCAGCTGCAATAAAAAATCGACATCATTTGTCACCGCATTTTGAGCAGTATGCTTTCGTACATTTCGACCATCGTTCCAATGACCATTGAGGCCTTCGGGATAGACCACGATAAAGCCTCGCCTGTCAGCTAATTCAGACCACCCTGCTTTCGACATCGTCGCTGCGTCGCTCCCGCCTCCGTGAAGACATATAACGATGGGAACTTTCGTTTTGGAATCTTTCACCGCCTTCGGTAGGTGAATTCGGTAGTTCCGGACGGCGCCACTGTGGTCGAAGCTCTTCTTGAGTCCGGTCGGGCTAGCAGTCTGCGCAGAACCCTCGGGGAGAAGACAGATCAGTAGAATCAAGACTATGGCTAAAGAGTAACGCATCATCCAAGAATTAGACGATACAACTCGCAAAGGGTTACTTCGTTCCCAAGAAAATCAGTTCGCCTTTCTCGCGGTAAGCTCAAACGTTTCGACTTCACTGAGGTCCGGGGCCATGGATGGAAAAGCGATCTTAATATTCGTCGAGCTCCCCTTTGCCACGAAAAGAAACAGTCGCCCGCTCATGGCCCCTTGATTCTTCCCGTCATGCTGAATGATGATGCTGGAGGCTTTTTCCTCTTTCTCCAGAGCTGAGTCGGGCCACGACAAGCCATATCGTACGCCCGGCTTTGTCACGACGTCGAATTCGAGTGCTCGCTCATTGATCGCTCTAGCATTAGATTCCACTGGTGATGGCTGAGGGAAATACCAGGCGCGGTTGCCCGGCAGATTGGGGTTGTAGTTGATGATGCGGTTCTTTCCCATGGCTTTGTGATTTCCAGAGATCGCTCTCACCCCGACAAACGCCGCGGCATAACCATCTGGCCTATCGAAACGAATAATGACGTCAGAGCTATCAGATAATCCAACCCATTTAATCTTCAGGGAATAGTCATCGGGGGTTCCCTGTAGTTCGTCGACTCCGCTCATCGCGTAGCGAATCGCAGCAACATCATCAGCGCCTAGTCCGCGTCTTATCTGGGCTGGGACAAGACTTCCTCCACCGACGATCATCGCCTCGGTGTTGGGAAGTGAAAAAAGGTCGGCCGCAACCTCGCGGGAGGCGACGTTCGGCGATGTGCTTCCCGATGGGAGATCCTCTAAATTTCTCGAGTAGGTTGTCGAGTCGATGACGTCGTCTTCCGGCAAGCTGAAGGGATTGTTATCCGATTTCTTGAAGTAGACGGTATTGATGTCATCGCCCCGATCATCATCGGATGAGCCACGAATACCGTCGGGACCTTCGTCGATGTCGAATTTGCCGTTTGGGCCAGGCTCTGCCATCGAGAATTTGCCGCGACCTCTTGAGGCATTCACTTCGTTCGCCATCAGAGTCGGATGGGCAATCCCAAGGGTATGACCAAACTCGTGAATGAGAGTTCCGAAGAAGTCAGTGCCTCCAATCTTTGGAATTTCGATCGAGGGTCCGAGGTTCTCTTCCCAGACGAGAAGCGAATCCCAGATTGCCGCGACGTGTTCAGCGGAGAAAGCGATCTCGTCCTCCAGATCTGCGAAATCAGGGTGGAGTCCCAACGTGACGACGAGTTCTCCTCCACGACCTTCGTAGCCGGCTGGATGGACGATTATTTCAGCATCGCTCTTTGCTGTGACATAGGTGAAGGCGACTACTTGTCCCGTAAAGAGTGCGATCAGTGTCGCCGCTGTCATGAAGAGGAGAAATCTTGGATCTCGAGGTAACATTCTTTGATTAGAACTGAGAGCCATACAGCTGGAAAGGAGTTTCCACTTCGTTTTTGCGAAGAGTGGTAAATAATAACCATCTTCATGAATTCAAGTTTCATCCAGACGGGCACGTCCACGACCCGGCAGAGTGGCTCTCAACCGCGAAGGATGAGCAGCTTGGTGCTTTACCGCATTGCCAAGGGACGCACCCGCTGGTCAATCGAGGGTGATTCTTATCTGCTTCGCGAAGGAGATATTCTGATCCTTCTGCCGGGTCAGATATTTGGCGGTGTCGAATCCTCTGAGTCAGCCCTTCTGGAACTCGAGTGGATCGAGGTTCGTCTTTGCGAAGGCTCGAAGCGACTCACTGGCAGCGCCCTGGCGCGCGCGCTTAAGTGTGATTCCGGGGACGCCCGCCTCCTCGTTCAACGGATCCTTGCTTTCGATCCTCCGATCCTTCGGCCAAAAGAACTTCTGTCTCGATCTTTTCAGCAGCTTGCGACCGATGGCAATGCCGCCTCAGATATTTTCCTTCGCACTTCAATGTTACAGATCCTTGTCGGATTGAGCGCTGAGGATCTTTCTGAGCCGAGCTCCGACATGGCTGTTCGCACTGACGCTGAGTCCGATGTGGCGCTTTTTCTTAGTGAACTCGAAAGTCAATGCGAGGAGCTATGGACACTCGAATCCATGGCTGCGGGCGCTGGCCTGAAGCGCTCTCGTTTCGGATTTTTTTGCCGGAAACTAACGGGTGAAAGCCCGGCCGTTTATCTGAATCGTTTGCGCATCCGGAAGAGTCGAAAGCTTCTAGCAGAAACAGATCTCAGCGTGACCGACATTGCCTTTGAATGCGGATTCTCTTCCAGCCAATATTTCGCCAAAACCTTCCGGCGCTTTCAGGGACACGAACCAACTCACTACCGACGACTTGCGCAGGAAGTGAGTCGTGTGCGCGGCGTCAAATACTTGAAGGGAAACTCTGCGAAGAATGCCGCTTTTGCGAAGGTCGAAGTGGGAGCAGGTGACTTTGAGATCACGGGAGAAATCATGCTGGATCGCCTCGGCGATACGGCAGCTTCTCTCGAGTTCGGGGCAGACCGGTTTGGGTTCGATGGAAGAGAAGGCCGCTTCTTCGTTGAAGGAGGAACGTTTGGAGAAGCTACTTTTTTTGATCGCTCGGCGGACCTGATTCGTGAAGGTGAGTATTTCCCTTTCGCGCTTCGGCGTCGGGGCAAGTCGCTGTCCATGGAAGTAAATGGCCGCCAAATTTTCTCAGTGGCCGACGAATCCGGCCGAGCTGTTGGGAAAGTAGGTCTGAGACCTCTTCGAAATGGTATTCGGGTCCAGCGCTTCGAGATCGACGGTTCCAATGCAGGTCTTCGAATCCTGGGGTCGTGATCCGGATTTTCGATCTGTGAACGATTTACCACTGGCAGGCATTGATTGATGTTTCCTCCCGGTCAGGACACTCTCTCCACATGCTCCCCCGCCAACTGGCAATCCTCATTGTACACAGCGCCTTTGCCCTGATGGTTTCTGGTGAAGAGAGACTGAATGTCGTTCTCTTCGTCGTCGATGATCTCGGCTGGAAGGACCTCGGGTGTCAGGGCAGCGATTACTACGACACGCCCCACATCGATCGCCTCGCTGAGTCCGGCGTCCGCTTCACCCGGGCCTATGCGGCGGCGGCGATCTGTTCACCCACCCGCGCCAGTATCCTCACCGGCAAATACCCGGCTCGCCTTCTCATGACGCAATGGCTTCCGGCGGGACGGTGGGATCCTGCTGAGCACCGCAAGCAGGAAGGTCGCTTCCTCAGGGGATTGCCGCTGGAGGAGTGGACGATGGCTGAAGCCCTGCGGGATAGCGGCTATCGGACGATTCACGTTGGGAAGTGGCACCTCGGAGGTCCGCCGTTCTCGCTGCCAGAGCAACACGGTTTTGACGTCAATGTCGCGGGGCAGGAGCATGGAGCTCCGGGCAGCTACTTCTTTCCTTATAAGGGCATGTGGACCATCCCCACGACCGAGAGCAAAGTCGTGAAACAAACCCTGCCCGACGGAGAACCTGGAGAGTATTTGACCGACCGCCTTACTGAAGAGGCCATTCAGTATCTGGATGAAGAACCGTTCTTTCTCTATTTTCCCTACTACGCAGTGCACACCCCTCTGCAGGCTAAGGAAGAAAAGATTGAACGCTACGAGGCGATTCCGGAAGCCAAGCAACAGGGAAAGCCTGCCTACGCCGCGATGGTCGAGAGTGTCGATGACAGCGTCGGGCGAATCTTGAATCACCTCACCGAAACAGGAAAGCTGGAGAACACGCTCATCATTCTCACTTCGGACAATGGTGGCTTCGCTGGAGCAACGAGCAATGCGCCTCTGCGCGCTAACAAAGGATCCCACTATGAAGGAGGGATCCGCATTCCTCTGATTGTCAGTGGACCCGGCATTCAACCAGATCAGACATGCGATCTACCGGTGATCACCAACGATCTCTATCAAACGATTCTCTCACAGGCCGACGTTGAAGCTCCGACTTGGCAGGAATCCGATGGCATGGATCTTTCTCCAATATTGGACGGCAGTGGAACTCTTCCAGACCGCCCGCTTTTCTGGCACTACCCGCATTACAACCGCCATCCTCAAAGTGCTCCCGTGTCGATTGTGCTGCAATCCGATTGGAAACTGATCGAGTTCCTTGATGAAGAACGCCTCGAACTTTATCATCTCGCGGAGGATCCCGGAGAAAGTATCAACCTCGTCGATTCCGAAACCGAGCGACATCTCACGATGAAATCAATGCTGGATCGATGGCGTCTCTCGGTTGGTGCTGAACCTATGCGCCCAAATCCTCAATTCAATCCTGACAAAACCCCATGAAGGGTCTTTCCCTCACTGTTTTGATCGGGTCTCTGGCGATGTTGACCCTCCGTACTGGTTCGGTGGGTGCCGAAACCGAAACGGTAGACCTTTGCGTCTACGGGGGCACCAGCGGAGGAGTCATCGCGGCGGTGCAGGGTGCACGCATGGGGAAACGCGTAATCATCGTCCATCCCGGGCTTCACCTCGGAGGGATGACATCAGGTGGTCTCAGTGCCGTTGACATTGGTGAGCCGCGCAGCGTCGGCGGCCTGACTCGTGAGTATTTCACCCGACTCGTGGGCCGCTACGGAAAGCGGTTGATGTGGGAGGACGGCTTCCACAAAGAGGGCAAAGGAGGTCCGGCTACCGGTGGCGCCTACTCGATCGAGCCTCATGTCGCAGAAGAGGTTTTCGATGAAATGGCCCGCGAAGCCGGGATCATCATTTGGAAAGAGGCCAGACTTGTTTCTGTAGAGAAAAGTGGAGCTGAGATCAGGTCATTGCGCTGTGACGACGGTCGTGTCGTTGGAGCAAAACAGTTCATCGATGCCACCTACGAAGGCGATCTTATGGCTGCGGCCGGAGTCAGCTACACCCTGATGCGCGAAGGGAACGACCAATATGGCGAAACCTACAACGGGATTCATTACAATGAGAAGTTTCTACCGCAGAAATCCCTTGCTCAGCCGGGAGAGAACGGGCGCCTTCCGAGTGGATATGGGGTTTGGGATCGCGATTTCCCGCTGGATCCCTATGTGGTGAAAGGCGATCCCTCAAGCGGATTGCTTCCCCTCATCAATGAAGGTCCAACAGGTGTCCCGGGAGAGTCAGCTCCAGGTGTGCAGGCGTATTGCTATCGCCTCTGCCTGACGACGGATGAGTCTAACATGATTCCTATTCATCCGCCCGAAAACTACGATCCGGCCCGCTACGAAATCGTTGCGCGCTTCATCGAAGCCTGCATCAAAAACGGAGATGAGATGGATCTTCGCTGGTTTTCCAAGCACGATGCACTTCCGAACTCAAAATGGGATTTCAATACCGCAACCTTCGGGGGCAACCTTCCCGGCTTGAGCTGGGAATGGCCTGAGGCCTCTTACGCGGAACGCGAGCGGCTTGCGGGCGAACTGGAAAATTACCACCGGGGCCTTTTCCACTTTCTCCGGACTGATCCCCGGGTTCCAGAGCAGGTCAAAATGGACCTCGCGCGCTTTGGTCTGCCCCGGGACGAATTTCAGGAAACCGGTGGATGGCCACATCAGGTCTATGTGAGGGAGGGTAGGCGCATGGTGAGTGATGTGGTCATGACTGAGCATCATACCTTTGGGCGGGAATTCGTAGTTCACCCGGTGAGCCTTGGCAGCTATGGCACCGACGCCCACGAGATTCGCCGAATCGTTAAAGATGGGGTGGTGATCCGGGAGGGAAAAATCGCGACCGGCCGGGGAGGGTTCGGCCCCTATCAGATCGGATACGGGGCCATAGTTCCGAGGAAATCTGAATGTACAAACCTGTTGGTTTCATTCGCTTTGTCAGCCAGCCATTCCGCCTTCGCCAGTATTCGCATGGAGCCTCCCTTCATGATCACAAGTCAGTCGGCAGCGACCGCTGCCTGTCTGGCAATCGACGCGGACTTCGCCATTCAGGACGTGGATCAGGAGAACCTGCGCACCCGGCTTCTCGACGATGGACAGATCCTCGACTGGATTGGGAGAGGCTCGCGACCAGCGTTGAAGGGTATTATACTGGATGATAAAGATGCCGCCTTCTCTGGAGAGTGGACACAAAGCAACGCAGAGGAGCCCGTCATCGGATCATCATACAGACACGATGGAAATCGTCGGGACCCGATCCAGACCGCCGTCTTCGAAACGACGGTTCCAGAGGCCGGACTCTACGCGGTTAGCCTGCTCTATTCCCCGCATGAAAATCGTTCCAGTCGGGTAAAATTTAGGGTTCACTTGCCCACCGGCGGGCCCACTATCACAATCAACCAGCGTGAGCCACTTCTCGCCGAAGGGGTTCCTCGCGCGGTCTGCAAAGTTTCGCTTTCCCCGACCTCTCCAGCCCGATTCGTCGTGTCCAACGAAGGAAGCGATGGAATCGTCACCGTCGACGGCCTGCAACTCATCCGGATCAAAGACAATTAAACTCACCATCTCTGATCATTCCAAAATGAAAACCACCCTGATTCTTCAAGTCATTACCAGTCTTGTGCTCCTAACCCACGCTTTCAGTGAGGATGGGCCTGACCTGCCCTTCGTCGACCTGTCCGGCGACACCAAGCGCCACACCATTATCGCCGCCGGGACGGAGGACGTGTATCAGGGGCACCCGACGACACTGCTGATGCCTGACGAAAAAACCATTTTCACGGTCTGGTGCATCGACCACGGAGGCTCCGCCGGACCGATGGCGCGCAGTGACGACGGGGGTCTCAACTGGACGCGGCTCGACGATACCCTGCCTCCCGGTTACTCCACTCACCAGAACTGCCCGAGCATTTATCGTCTCGTCGATCCTGAAGGGCAGGCCCGGCTCTGGGTTTGGTCGGCGGCGCTGGGAACACGCCAGGGGCCCGGGATGCCGAGTATCATGAGTGAAGATGAGGGCAAAACCTGGACGGAGATGCCGCCTCTCGGCCTCCCCTGCGTCATGACGTTCAGCAGCATCGTGAAACTCAAGGACGGGCGCTATCTTGGTCTCTATCACAAAGGGCCCGAAGGAAAGGACAAATCACCTCTCGAAGTCTATCAAATGATCACCGCCGATGGCGGCCTGACCTGGTCGGAGCCAAGAATGGTTGCGGCCGTTGAAGGCAAAGACCCCTGTGAGCCCTTTGTCTTTCGTTCGCCTGACGGCAACGAGCTCTGTTGTCTTCTGCGGGAAAACAAGCGCACCGGACGGAGTCTCGTCATGTTTTCATCTGACGAAGGCAAAACCTGGAGCACGCCGGTCGACACGCCCTGGGGACTGAGCGGTGATCGTCACATCGGAGTTCAGCTCGAAGACGGACGTTGGGTTTTCGCGTTTCGTGATCAGGCCCCTGACAGTCCGACGAAACACCACTTCGTCGCCTGGGTCGGAAGCTACGACGACATCAAGAACGGAACGCCGGGCGAATATCGGATCAAGTTGCTCCACAGCCATGCCAAGCGGGTCGGCGACTGTGGCTACCCCGGTGTCGAACTGCTGCCGGACGGCACCCTTGTTATCACGACTTATATCAAATACGAGGAAGGTCCCGAAAAGCACTCTGTCGTAACGACTCGTTTTAAAATCGATGAAACCGATGCGCTACTCAAAAGTCTGTAGCCGTGAGCGTGCTGTCGGGCGGCCCCCGCGTGCTCTTACTGGTTTTCTGGCTGTCTTTGTTGTTGCCTTGTCAGGCTTTTCGGCGGCCGTTGAGCGACCCGATGTTCTCTTCATCGCGGTCGATGATATGAATGACTGGATCAGTTTGCTTGATCCGGATTCACCGATCAAGACGCCCAATCTCGAACGCCTCGCCGCTCGCGGCATGTCGTTCACCCGGGCCTATTGCGTTTCACCAGCCTGCAATCCTTCGCGGGTTGCCACCATCACCGGACTTCGCCCCTCGACGAGCGGCGTCTATGGAAATAAAAGTGATTGGCGTCGCGCGCTCCCTGACAGGCTCACTCTTTTTCAGCAGTTCCGTGAAGTAGGCTACTTCGTCGCCGGAGCGGGGAAGATCTTTCACCATCACCTCGACGGAGCCTTTCATGATGACGCCTCGTTCGAGAGCTTTGAGCCGATGCGGGAGCAACTCTATCCAGAGACAAAGTTGAATGGAGCACCCGAGTATGGCTCGCCCAATACCGACTGGGGAGTCTGGCCGCCGCATGAAAAAGACAGCATCGATTTTGGCACTGTCGAAGCGGCGAAGCGCATCCTGCGCGAAGCCCCGGATGACCGACCTCTTTTTCTCGCCTGCGGAATTTTCAAACCCCATTCTCCGTTCTTCGCCCCGCAAGAATGGCATGAAGAAACTCCGTTGCCGCTGCGGAAAGAGGATGACTGGGACGATCTCCCAACCGGCGCTGAGACTCTCCTCGAGCGGCCGGCCTGGTTTTGGAAGGGGATGATGGAGCTTGAGGAAAAAACTCCCGGTTCCTATCAGCGTTTTATCAACAGCTATGCGGCCGCCTGCCGATATGCGGATGCGAAGATCGGCGAAGTAATCGACGCGCTCGACAACAACCCTCGCGCTTCCGACACGATTATCGTTCTCTGGTCCGACCACGGATTTCATCTCGGCGAGAAAAATCATATCGAGAAGTTTACCCTTTGGGAGAAAGCCAATCGCGTTCCCTTCATCGTCGTTGCTCCAGGGGTGACCGAACCCGGTACGACCTGTGATCGCCCTGTTGATTTATCCGTTCTTTATCCCACGCTCCTCGATCTTGCTGGACTCCCTGCGGATGACCGCGGCGACGGAGTGAGTATTGTTCCGCTTCTCAAGAATCCAGCAGCGAATTGGGATCGACCGGCAATCATGACTTACCTCAAAGGGAATCATGCCGTCCGCACTGATCGTTGGCGCTACATTCAGTATGCCGATGGCACTGAAGAGCTCTACGATCACAAAGAAGATCCCCATGAATGGGAAAATCTTGCCGACGAGGCGGGGCTTTCTGATGTCGTTGCCGAACATCGGAAATGGATTCCAACCGTAGATGCCAGTGAGGTGCCTCTTCTTCGAAAGCCGTGACAGGATTGTCCCTCGATCTTATCTCACTTGGAGCTATGGTAATTGAATGAGGGCCGCCCTAATTCTTCTCATTGGAACTTTCCACCTTGTTGGAGCGCAAGAGGTCAAAGTCCGCTTTGATCTCTACAAGGTTGAACCGGCGATCGGGCTTGCTCTGGAAGGGCGCCTCATTGCGGGTGGAGAAGGAGCCACTGCCGCGATGGCAAAGCTGCCCGAGTTCATCAGGCAGCGTCGCATTGAGGAAGTTGCGGCAGTTGAAATCGAAACCGAAAGCGGATCGAGAATGCGCGGTAAGTCGAGTGAAGCGGTGATCGTCCTTCCATTTCACGAGTCGACCGCCGGTCTTGATATAGATATCGATCCGCTCATCGAGGGTGGTGCCCTGAACATGAATATTCAAGGTGTCTACACGAGCGCGGAAAATGATTCCCCGATGGAACGCGTCATCACGACACAGGCAGCCGGCTTGAGTGGTATTCCGATGCTGATTTGTCGTTGGCAGTTGGACAAGGATTGGCTCCTCCTTGTCGGGACGCCAGAGTTTGCCAACTCAGCCAACTCTTCCCCTCTCGTGAGTGGACTGATCTATATGGAGTCCGCCTTTTACCCGACGGTGAACTCGGCCAGCTCCGGACGTGACCTCCTCGCCTCGGCACTCTTTCCCTGCCGTAGTGGTCAGCGCAGCAGCGCTGAAATGATTGGCTGGATCAATGACGATAACGTTCCCGAAAGCGACCAACCTGGTTTTCGTACCATGATCGATCCTGTCCTCAATGCCGATGGCACGGTGACAGCCGGTGCCGAAAGCACCTATGTAATCGAATCAGGAGGAAGGACACGACTTGAAAGCGGAGACCGTGTTCGCCGCCTTGAGATCAGGGAAATGAGCGACACCCTCGAGATGGAGGCTGATAAGATGACGGGACGGAAAGCAACGAAGGCAGGAAACGAGGATATTGAAGTGGAGGAAGACCACTACGTCGCCGCCTTCAAATATTCTCTTCCAAGTGCCCCGTGACCCTTCCCTTGCGACTCGAAAGGATCAGCAAAAACGGCTCAATCTCGTCCTGATTTTTCAGAGGGTTCCTGATAGGCTCGTCGCGGTATGGTAGACAAAGCGAGAATCAACCCTGTCAGGTCACTCATTCAACCCCGTTGGATTCTCGTTTTAACCCTGCTTTGGAGCGAATCTTCCTTCTCAGTGGATCCGATCACCTTTCCCGGTGACGCTGGAATTGTAGACGTAACCGCATTCGGGGCAATTCCGGATGACGACACAGATGATACTGAAGCAATTCAAACAGCACTCAACCAGTTCCCGAGTGGTAACCGGATCGTCTACCTTCCTCCGGGAGAATATCGGGTTAGAGATACGCTACGCTGGCCTGATGGGGAGCATGCCGGACAAAACCAGAAGCGTACTATTCTTCAAGGAGCTGGAGAGGCGCTCAGTATTCTCCGCCTTCCCGATAGCGCGAGAGGATTCTCTGATAGCGAGCCGAGGCCTTTGATCTGGACAGGTAGTAAGCCCGCGCAACGTTTCCGCAATGCAATTCGCGATCTCACGATTGAAATCGGTGAGAACAATCGCAATGCAATCGGGTTGCAGTTCAACGCGAGCAATCAGGGCGGTATCCGCAATGTCACGATTCGTGCCGCTCAAAGCTCAGGAAAGATTGGGCTCGATCTCGGACACAGCGATGAAATTGGCCCCTTGCTCGTGAGAAATCTTACGGTCGAAGGATTCGACATTGGTATCAGCTCAAAGTGGCCGGTCAACTCCAACACCTTCGAACATATCAATCTGATCAATCAGCGTCTCTACGGTTGGTGGAACTATCACCAAATGGTTTTCATCCGTGGGCTTGTCAGTGAGAACAACTCTACGGTTCTCTACAATGAGCGCAATTCATGGGGAGCAGTGACTTTGTTAGACTCACATCTCCATGGAATAAATTCACCGCGCAATGCGGCGATCCACAATCAACGTCAGCTTGTGATGCGGAACGTGGAGATTCTCGACTATCGACGGGCCGTCGACAACGATGACAAGAATCGCGACAAAGGGGACATCGAAGGATCGACTTTTATCGAGCTCGACAGTTCTCATCGCAATGTCACCAGCCCCTTCCGCGGCATTAAAGACGGAGTGTTTACCAATCCTGACGAGATCAAACGTCTTCCGGTGAAAGAGACACCCAAGGTTCCGTGGGGCGAACCAACAAGCGATTGGGCGAATTTGCTGTCGTTCGGTGCCGATCCGAAAGGAGAGGAAGACGCCAGCCCGGCATTACAGCGAGCGATTGATTCCGGTAAAGAAACCGTCTATTTGCCACCCGGCGCCGATTTTAAATTCGAAGGATCAGTCGAAATCCGGGGGCCGGTCCATCGTATTATAGGTCTCGAAGGGCGCTTCACGGCCTACGGCGAGCCAGTCTGGAAACTCGTCGACGGAAAGCACCCGGCGGGCCTTCCCGATGCGCCGGTCGTTGTCGTCGAACGTCTCACGCATCGCAATGGTGGTCTCGAACTAAAGATCCGACAGGAAAGCAACCGCACCCTGGTCGTCAGCTCTTCAATGGGTTTCTCGATCGAGGGTCATGGCACCGGTGATCTTTTTATCGATGACCTTGCCGGGCACCTCGATCGCGTTGCTCCCGGGCAGAATGTCTGGTGTCGCCAACTCAACAGTGAGCGAAAGGGCGGCGTCAAATGCCGCAACCTCGGAGGTAATCTCTGGATTCTCGGGATGAAGACTGAGAACCTGGGCACAGTTTTCGAACTCAGCGGCGGAGGTCATACTGAGGTCAACGGGCTCTTTCTTTACTCCAACGCAGGTTGGGATGAAGCTGATCCTGCAGTTGTTATCCGCGACAGCACGGCGGTTTTCCTTGGGATCAACGAGCGCAACTTCAATCGCAGTCCGGTATCGTTCTGGGTTTCGGAAACGCAGGAGGGCGAGACGAAAGAGTTGCGCGAGAGGCCGTTTATTTATCTGAGTCGGTGACGGGGAGCGCCGGAGGCGCTGTAAAAGGTGGGAAAGTGAAAGGTGGAAAGGTTTGGAGTGCGGCGGCTCGACGCCGCTTTGGGGAGTGGCTCGGGCTTAGGGGGAAGGGAACCACTAATTTGCACGGATGAGGTTTTCTACAGAGGCCCTGGTCAGTGTAAGTCAATGTCTATGAGTGGTTCTACATTCCGCAATAGCTGACGGGTATGCGGGCTCGACGGGTGGGTTCGTTTCAGGCTATTACTTTAAGCATGACGTCGCGCCGCCGTTTTTTACAACACACCTCCCTGCTTGCCGGAGCAATTCCAGTGATTTCAACCGCTGAGGAGAAAGACGTCATCTTGTGTGGAGCAACCATCAACATGGTCGAAGCTCCGCTCAAAGGCAGACTCTATAAAACGCTCAAGCTCGGCATGGTGAAGATCAAGAGCGACTCGCTGACCGACAGATTCAAAGCCGCTAAAGCGGCGGGATTTGGAGCGATCGAGCTAAGCTGTCCGGGGAACGACATCGACGAAGTGAAACGCGCGATCGCCGGTTCAGGACTCCTTGTCGATGGTTCAGTCTGCGCGGAGCATTGGGAAGTAAGACACACCGATCCCGACCCTAACATTCGCGCTAAGGCACTCGAGAATCTCCTGGGTGCACTCCGCGAAACAAAAGCCGTGGGAGGACACTCGGTGTTGCTTGTCGTTGGGCATGGCAAAGATGGTCCCGAAGAGGAAATTTGGGATCGCTCGATCGAAAACATATCCAAAGCCCTGCCACTGGCAGCTGAGCTGGGAGTCACCATTCTCGTCGAGAATGTCTGGAATCACTTTTGCTATGATCACGAGGGAGATGCGAATCAGACTGCTGATAAGTTTGCTCGCTACATTGACGACTTTCAGTCCCCCTTTGTCGGGCTGCAGTTCGACATCGGCAACCATTGGAAATACGGCTCGACCGGAGACTGGATTCGCACTCTCGGGAAGCGAATTTACAAGCTGGACGTCAAAGGGTTCGATCGAGCTGCTAAGGAGGGACAAGGTTCTTTCACCAAGATCGGCGAAGGGAACATCGACTTCGCCGACGTCCGCGCCGCTCTGACTGAGATTAATTTTTACGGTTGGTGTGCTGCTGAAGTCGCTGGTGGAGATGAGGACAGGCTGAAAGAGGTTTCCGATAACATGGATCGGGCTTTCGGCTTGGCTTGAACCTATGTCGTCGCGGAATCAATCAACTCAAGTACTCGCGGGATCGCCGCATCGAGGTTTTTGTATTCAGCGACCGCAAGAGGCATTGTCGCGAGTTGCGCCCGAAGATGTAAGAGCACCTCTGGGTGATTGTTTCGCAGGGTCTCCAGCGCGACCGGTTCGATCCTCACCGCGAGGACGATGCCCGGGTCGACGCGAAGGAAGGCCTGATGCTCAATCCTCAGAAACAAGTCCTCCCACGTGACCGTTTCATCGAGTTTCCGGTGTTCCAGCGCCGGATGGTAGTTCAGCTCATCACTTCGCGTCATTCCCCAGTTCGCGCGATGAAAAGCTTTCCCCGACGGAAGTTTCTTCAGAAATTGATGAATCTTATCGCTCAGAGTTTGATTTAATTCAGGAACGACACCGTGAACGGTTTCCAATGTTTTACCTGTCGCTTCTTCAAGGCTCCAGGAAGAAGGGAAACAGACGCAGCCTCCCGCCACCGTAAAGGTCTCAGCATTCAGGAAGATCAGATCAGCTTCCCAAGCTCGTGAAAGTGATTCGAGCGTCTCATCCTTTCGAATCTCCAGTTGCCCCCATTGCTTCGCCAGCATCCAGAGCTCCGTCGCGAACGCATCACTATTATCTGTTTCGATCAGGCAGTGTTCCCTCTGCGTGTCGAGCCAATGATTTTTCTCCTTGAGCAGGGCTCCGCTGGAATCGCGCTTTGCGAAAAAAGCCTCCGGTGAATCGCTGCGCATGCGCAGGCTCCAGGCAAACTCAGGGGTGGGAAAAGGATTCAGCACGGCGGCCCCAGTTGTCTACTCCTCACCGTCACGTTCTTTCATCCAGGTGATGGAAAGGTCGGGGCGCTGCTGATGAAACACTTCCATGACATGACGGGCGAAGGTCCCACCCGCCTGAGCGTAGAGGTTGAAGGCGGTGTCGACTCCGAGAGCTCTCAGTTGTTTGATTTCGCGATCGTAGACTGCAGACGCGGCGACCACTCCTCTGAAATTATGCCGCTGTAAGGTTTCGATCGCATGCATGTTCGCGCTGTGGGTCGGCATCGCGAGGACGACTAAGTCGAGCTCATCACTCGGACAGACGCTTTCCCAAAAATCCGAGTCGGTCGCGTCCGCCGCTTTCACGTTCCGCTCGGCCTCGACGTGGGCCGCAACCTTGACCGGGTCTCGATCAAAACCGATAATCCGCCCGGGAAATCTACCTTCCAGAGAGTGGTATGCCGCCATGCCGACGCGTCCCATCCCGAAGATGGCGACCCGCTCTCCATTCTCGATCGCAGGCAGGTCATCGCGGTGACTCCCTTTCGTTTCCCACTTTTTCAGAAAATCACTGATCGGATCATAGAGCTTCTCGGCACGACGGTTGAGCGGAGCCGCAACGAAGATACTGAGGGACAAGGCCAGCGCGATCGCGACAAGCCACTCCGCGCCGATCCAACCTTGCGCGACGCCCAGTGCCATAACAATGAGTCCAAACTCACTGTAGGTCGAAAGTGCGGCCGCAGACATCCACGAGGTACGGGCGCGGAGGTGAAAACGAGTCAGTAAGGCGAAAAATCCAATGCTCTTGAGCGGAAGCAAGAGGATGAAAAACGCAGCCCAGCCTAAGGCGGAAAGCGTGACCGAGCCTTCGAGGCCGATTTGTAGAAAGAATCCAACAAGGAGCAGGTCCGTGACGCGGTTGAGGGATTTCCGCAATTCACTGGAGCGGGGATGCCACCCGACGAGAACTCCGACGAACAAGGCCCCGAGATCCGCCTTCAGCCCGACCCCCTCAAAAGCTCCCGCACCGACTACCAGGGCAAGAAACAATCCGCAGAGCGCCAGCAACTCACCTTGGCCCGAACGGCCAAGAACCCATCCAAGTGCCGGTCGCAGAAGGAGGAGCAGTGGAATCGCGATGAGGGCCCACCAGGTCGGGAGCTTCCCGGTCGAGAAAGTGAGGAAGAGCACCGCGATAATGTCCTGCATCACAAGAATGCCGATCGCGACTCGACCGTGCATCGCTCCGAGATCACCATTTTCGGTCAGCGATTTCACCGCGAATACAGTGCTGGAGAAGCTGAGAGCGAAAGCGAGAAGAAAGGATGTCTTCCAGTCGAGGCCCGCTGCGCCGCCAATTAGGATCGAAGCTCCATAGACAATCGGTCCAAAGAGAAGAACCACGAGAGAGGCATGGATCGAGGTGCCGGCCCAGATTTCAGGACGCATCAGATTTCGAATGCGGAGCTTCAGGCCGATGCTGAAGAGCAGCAGGGTGACGCCGAGATTGGAAATGGTCTCAAGTGCCTCACCCCCTTCTTTTCCGAGCGCGCGAAGAACGAAGCCTGCGACAAGAAATCCCACCAAAGGCGGGAGCTTGAACATCTGAGCCACAAAACCGAAGAGAAAGGCAATCGCGATAAGAATAGCGTCCATAGTCGTCGGGGTAAGTGATAGCAGGGTTCCCGCCAAGTTGACCCAAGCACCGTGGCAAGCAAGCAGTTGTAGCGGAACTTGCCAAAAGTTCCGGCCCCTTTTGGGCGGTTGCTACTGACCGCTCTTCCAGAGATTGATGTCATCAACGTCGTTGCTCCCCGCCGATCCAGCCGTGCTCCGTCCACGTCGGACGTCTTCCATGAGCAGGGCGAGAAGGTCGTCGACTTTCTCTGGCTTCTTGAGATACAGGTTTGTGGTCTCGCCTGGATCTTTGCCTAGATGGTACAATTGAGCGGGAAGGGCGTCTTTGGGCATTTCTTTCTCTGTCGGAGAAGTCCAGCCGCCGGACCCTTTCGCGAGGATCAATTTCCAGGGACCCTGACGGTAGGCAAAATGGCCGCTGACTGAGTGATGCACCACGCCATGACGCGTCGTCTCGATCGGTTCTCCGGAAAGCGCCGGCAGAAAGCTCACGCTATCCTCGCAGGTGGTTTCGGCCAACTCGGTCCCGAGGATATCTGCGGTCGTCGCAAAGAGATCCGTCAGACAGATGAGCTGATCACTGGTCGAGCCCTGCTCAACTTTGCCGGGCCAGCGCACAATAAACGGAATGCGATGCCCTCCCTCCCAGATGTCCGCCTTTGAGCCCCGAAGATGAGCACTGACGATGTGTCCCTGATTCGCAAGCTTATCGATTCCAGCTGCCTTCGAACAACCATTGTCGCTCGTGAAAATAACGAGCGTGTTGTCGGCAAAACCGTTTCGCTCGAGGGCTTTGGAAACCTCACCGACGACGAAATCGGTCTGCATCACGAAATCCCCGTAGTCACCCAACCCGCTTTTTCCCTGCCATTCAGGTGAAGGCACAATCGGGGTGTGCGGCGAACCCAGCGGCACGTAGAGAAAGAACGGCTCATCTTTTCCGGCACGGCTATCGATGTATTCGACGGACTTCTCGGTGAGGCGCGGAAGCATGTTTACGACTTCGTCCATCTCGATCACCTCATCGTTTTCGATTACCGCCTCCATGTCGCGGGCGTGGTGGAACCCATGGAAATAGTCGAAGCCGCGATGCAGTGGCCCGTCCGGAATCTTTGCCCCGACCGGCGGTTTCTTGTGGGTTTTCTTCGTGTAGGCTTCACCGGTTTCGGCATTGGTGTATTGAAAGTCCAAGTGCCACTTCCCGACAATCGCCGTCGCGTAGCCTTGTTCCTTGAGATAGCCGGCGACCGTCTCTCTTTCGGCATCGATAAGGCAGGGGGCAAAGCCCGTCACAACACCCTTCTGCAATTTTGTCCTCCACGCATAGCGCCCTGTCATGATGCCGTAGCGGGTCGGCGTGCAAACGGATGAACCCGAATGCGCATCAGTGAAAATCATTCCCTCACTCGCGAGCTGATCGGCATGAGGCGTCGGGATCTTGCTCGTCTCCGGCGCGAGGCATTGAATGTCTCCATAGCCGAGGTCATCGCAGATGATGTAGACGATGTTGGGTTTCTCCGCGGCTTGAGTGGTAAGTGCGATGAGGGAAAAGAAGAGGGCGGCAAATTGTCTCATGGATATGCCGCACCGTAAGAACTTGGAGGCTAAGCTACCATCACGAATTCACGGTAAATTTTACCGTGAGATTTGCCCATCTACGGTTGCCCCTAAACATCCGCCCGTAATCTCGCGACGGTATAGGCAGGATCGTCCGGCAGGACTTCGACATCGACCATGGCGCCGGCACGCTCGAGCATGCGGCGGCAATCGGAAGAGAGATGGCGGAGACGGAGATGTTTTCCGGCGTCACGATAGCGTTGCGCGAGACTGTTGATCGCTTCCAGCCCTGACATGTCACAAACACGAGCTTCGCCGAAATCGATCACGATTTCTTTAACGTCGGACTTGGCCTGAAACCGGTCTGTGAAATCGCGGACCGAACCAAAGTAAAGGAGCCCCTGGAGCGAGTAGATCTTTTCTTCGTCGGTCTCTTTCTCGACGCGGACGACGATGTGCTTGGAGCTTTCCCAGGCAAAGAAAAGGGCTGAGAGAATGATGCCGACAAAAACCGCCGTGGCGAGGTCATGAAGAAACACGGTCACGAGAGTCACCGCGAGAATGACCACAATTTCGCTGAATGGAACCTTGCCAAATGTCTTCAAAGATGACCATTCGAAGGTCCCGATCACGACCATGAACATGACGCCGACAAGGGCGGCAATCGGAATTTTCTCAATGATCGGGCCACCGGCCATGATGAAAAACATCAAAGCGAGAGCGGCGGCAACCCCGGAGGTTCTCCCGCGTCCGCCCGACTTCAGGTTGATGAGCGATTGTCCGATCATGGCGCACCCACCCATGCCGCCGAAGAGGCCCGAGAGAAAGTTCGCGCTACCTTGAGCGAGACACTCGCGATTGCCCTGACCGCGAGTCTCCGTGATCTCATCGATCAACTGGAGGGTCATGAGCGATTCGATGATGCCAACCATCGCGACGATAAAAGCCGTTTTGAGGAGGAACTGCCACTCCGAGGCCCAGGCAATGTCTGTCGGGAAGGCCGGAAGAGGAAAGGAACCGGCGAGCTTTCCGTCGGGATTGTCCGCCGATTGGGCAAGGACATTGGAAACCGTCGAAGAGTCTTTGAAAAAGAAGAAAGCGATGAGACCGACCGAGACAATCGCGACGAGCGAGGAAGGCACCGCCCGGGTCAACTTTGGAAAAAAGTGAATGATCGCCATCGTCAGAGCGACAAGACCGATCATGACCCCGAGATTCTGCCCCGTGAGCCATTCCCCTGTCTGCGTGTCGCGGAAGGATGGGAACTGCGCCATGAGAATGACAATCGCGAGACCGTTCACGAAACCAATCATGACCGGATGCGGGACGAGTCGGATAAAGCGCCCCAACTTCAGCGCCCCGAAGGTGATCTGAATGATACCGGCGATCATGATGACCGCGAAAAGATACTGAAGGCCGAGCCCTGCGCCCATCGCATCGCCGTGTTCGACGGCTTTACCGGCAACGACCGCAATCGCTCCCGTCGCACCGGAAATCATACCGGGACGCCCCCCGAAGGCCGAGGTGATGAAGCCCATAAAGACCGCCGCCCAGAGACCGACGAGAGGATCGACACCAGCAGCGAAAGAGAAAGCAATCGCCTCGGGGACAAGTGCGAGAGCGACGGTCAATCCGGAGAGGATGTCGTCCTTATAGTTACCATTCTTTTTACGAAAGAGTTCAAACATAGTCAGTTTCTGGTTGGGATGCCCGAACGCGGGCGGGGCCGAATCGCGCATTTCGCGGAGGCGTCGTGCAGCAGCGCAGGCCCTGATGGGCTTGAAAACCGGGCGGGTTCAAACTGTCGCTCTGCGCGGCATCTCTCGTCGAATCTGGCTAAACATCAAGCTCGATGTTTTTTCTGGACTCCCGCGCTGCAAAAGTCACCTTGGCCCCGTGCAGCTCTACAACTCCTCAGTCGAAACTCGCTCGAAGGACTATTCCGGCATCGGAATTCTCCTCAGCAATTTCGTCGTGATCATCTTTGCGATGATCGAAGACTGGGATCTGAGCTCGATGATGTTCATTTATTGGTTCCAGAGCGTCATCATTGGTTTTTTCCATTTCTTCCGCATCCTCTGCCTGAGGAAATTTTGCACCGATGGCTTCACGAGCAATGGCAAGCCGGTCCCTGCAAACTCAAAAGGAAAGTGGAGCACAGCACTTTTCTTTGCCGTTCACTACGGATTCTTCCACCTCATCTACGTTTTCTTTATCCTCGGTTTCGAGGCTTCGCCTGACGATCTCCCGGCCCCAACTACTGAAGAGTCGAAAAAAGAGGGGCTCTGGATGCTCTTTTCCATCGCAGGCTTTTTTCTCGGTCACGGCTACTCATTTTATCAGAACGTGAAGGCAGATCTCATCAATGGTCCAAATCTCGGAGCCCTCATGTTCATGCCCTATGCCCGGGTCATTCCGATGCACCTCACGATCTTTGTCGGGAGCATCTTCGATTCCAATCGATTCGCGGTCCTTATTTTCTCGCTATTGAAAACCGGTGCTGACTACCTCATGCATATTGTTGAGCATCGCGTCCTACAGAAAAAGAAGCCGGGAGACGGGGAATGATCGACCCTGCTCTGGAGTCATTTGTCAAAGCATCCACAGGCGCGAGCCGGGTCAAGTTCGCGGGGGTCGTGCAGGAACTCTGGAGTGGCTACGGAAAAATCCTGCGGCTGAATCTCGTCGGCGCGGAACAAACTTCAGTCATTGCCAAACACATCGCCGCTCCGACGCAGCGCAGCCATCCCCGAGGCTGGGTCACCGATCTTTCCCATGAACGGAAAGTGAAGTCTTATGAAGTCGAACTTGCCTGGTATCGCAACTGGAGTTCGCGCTGTCGTGAGGGAAGCCGCCTTCCCCGGTTTCTAGCCGCTGAGCAGAACGGGGACGATGTGTTCCTCCTCCTCGAAGATCTCAACGCTTCCGGCTTCCCAAAACGACTCACGACCCTGACGATCCCACAACTCGAATCCTGTCTCGCATGGCTCGCTGAGTTTCACGCGACCTTTTTCGGAGAAAAGCCCGCCGGACTCTGGGAAACTGGAACCTACTGGCATCTCGCGACGCGACCGGATGAATTCAAAGCGCTCACCGACCCCGAGCTCAAGCAAGCCGCCGTTGCAATTGACCGCCGACTCTCCGCTGCCACCTACCAGACCTTCGTTCACGGCGACGCCAAACTCGCCAACTTCTGCTTTTCTGCGGACTGCACAGAGGTCGCAGCCCTCGACTTCCAGTATGTCGGTCGCGGCTGCGGGATGAAAGATGTCGCCTACTTTATCGGAAGCTGCCTCGACGAGGAAGCCTGCGAACTAAAGGAAGGCGCGCTTCTTGATTCCTATTTCCAATCCCTCCGGGATTCCCTGACAAAGCATCAACCAAAAATCAATCCTGCAGCCGTCGAAGCAGAATGGCGCGAACTTTTTCCCGTCGCGTGGACGGATTTTCACCGTTTTCTCAAAGGCTGGTGCCCGGGCCATTGGAAAATCAATGGATACAGCGAGCGAATCGCGCGAGAGGTAATTTCCCAACTGTAGTCCTATGGCATTGACCGATCCCGATCTCACGACTCTCCTCTCCGCCGCGAAAAAGGCGGCCCGGGAGGCAGCGTCCCATATTCGTTTGGAGTCCGTGCGCAAATTTGAAGTCTTTCATAAAGAGGGTGGTAACACTGAAGCCTCGCAAGCGCTCACCGAAGTAGACCTCGCGAGTGAGAAAATCATTCTAGAATCTCTCCACGACGTGACCAAAAGCTTCGAGCTCGGCATTCTCACGGAGGAAACCGAAGACGATTCGAGCCGGCATCGTGCTGACTATTTCTGGTGCATTGATCCGATTGACGGAACCCTGCCATTCATCAAAGGCGAACCGGGGTACTCTGTCGTCATCGCCCTCGTGAGCCGCGAGGGTGTGTCGCAACTGGGCGTCATCTGGGATGTCGCCGCCGATGTTTGCTACCACGCACTTCGTGGGAAGGGTGCTTTCCGGGAAGGCCGGCTCATTGACCCCCGCAAGACTGAGACACCGAATCGTTTGAGTTGGTTCATGGACAGGAGCATGGCTGCTCAGAGCAATTACAGTGAGTGGCTCGAAGCTCTAACCGAAGTAGCTCACGCAAAGGGACTCGATGGTGTCGATATCATCAACCACGCCGGAGCAGCCCTCAATGCTTCCTGGTCAGTGACGGCTTCTCCCGCGGTCTATTTTAAGTGTCCGAAAAAGGAGGACGGCGGGGGATCAGTCTGGGATTTTGCCGCCTCTGCCTGCCTGTACGAAGCGCTCAACCTTCCTGTGAGTGATATGTTTGGCCAAGCTTTGAACCTGAATCCTGAAGGCTCCACATTCATGAATGAAGCCGGAGTCCTCTATGCCTCGAGTGGAGAGTGGGTCGAAGCGGTGCAGGCTATCCACGGGAGACTTGGTTGAGCCAGGTTGGTGTCGGCAATTGCTGGCAACTAAGCCAATGGAAACGTCGTTTAAAGAAGGTTTCTATCTCCGTCCACGAGGCGTGGCCGGTTGGCTCCACTCCTAGAAATATCATCCCCGGCTCAAAGTCTGGACCGCCATCTGGTGCTTGGAAAAATAGAGGACAGTTTGGCATCGAGCATTTCAGCCTATTATCCGATGATCTCCGGAATCACCTGCCCGCCAAATTGCGAGAGCTGCTTGTACCTTCCGCCGTGGAAGTAGGTCAGCTTGTTGTCATCGAGACCTAACAGATTCAGAATTGTGCAGTGCACGTCGCGGATCGGGTGAACGCAGTCGACGGCCTCAGCTCCGATTTCGTCGGTCGCTCCCACGATGGTTCCTTTCTTCACGCCGCCTCCAGCGAAGAGCATCGACATGGCGTCGACGTTGTGGCCGCGTCCGAGGGAGTAGACTCCGCCTCGCTTGTTGTTGTCGGGTGTGCGACCAAACTCACCGCACCAGATCACGAGAGTGTCGTCGAGCATGCCGCGGTTCTTGAGATCTTTGATCAATCCAGCCATGCCCTTGTCGACACTGCGGATTCGTGATTTGTGACCGCGCTCGAGGTAGTCATGGCTGTCCCATCCACCCGAGAAAATCTGCACAAAGCGAACGCCTTTCTCGACCATGCGACGGGCCATGAGACACTGGCGACCGAAGGTTTCGGTGTCCTTGTGATCGAGGCCGTACATTTCTTTGACGTGCTCCGGCTCACTTTCAATATCGACGACTCCCGGCACTTCCATCTGCATGCGGTAAGCGAGCTCGTAGTTCTCGATCCGGGATGCGAGGGCATCGTGCTGAGGATTCGCGTCCGCGTGCTTTTGATTGAGGAAGGCCAATTCATCGAGAGCGCGGCGTTGATGCTCGCGGCTTTTGAAGGATTGGGACTGCAGGTCGAGAATCGGGGATCCTTCAGGACGAAGGCGGGTGCCCTGAT
The DNA here is from genome assembly GCA_029210205.1 of Verrucomicrobiales bacterium. Classification (GTDB taxonomy): domain Bacteria; phylum Verrucomicrobiota; class Verrucomicrobiia; order Verrucomicrobiales; family DEV007; genus Arctic95D-9. The sequence continues at coordinate 59,189 of JARGOD010000012.1, forward strand.
AGTGTGCTGGAAGGAAGCCATTGCTCCAGTTCGTTGATCCGCCCTGAGGCAGCGCGGCTTCGGTCATGACGACAAAGCCGGGAAGGTTCTGGTTCGATGAACCGAGACCGTAGGTGGTCCAGGCGCCGAGTGCCGGATCAGCTCCGAGGCGACTTCCAGTGTTCATGTGGAAGAGGGCTTCCGGGTGGTTGAGTGATTCCGCCTGGCATCCGCGGTAGTTGCAGAGCTCGTCGGCCACTTCCGGATCTGCCATGTGGACCCACTGGTCGCTCATCTCGATTCCTGATTGACCGACCTTGCGGGAGCCGAAGGGACTGCCGACGTAGAAGCGGAAGCCGTTTGCGAGTCCTGCCGTGCTTTTGGACTCGGTTTTGTGGAGCTCCTGAAGCTTAGGCTTCGGATCGAACGTGTCGACGTGACTCGGACCACCTTCCATGAAGAGCATGATGACGTTCTTAGCTTTCGCAGGGTGCATCGGCTTCTTCACTGAGAGAGGAGAAGGAGCATCGGTCGCGAGCATGTCGCTCATGGCAACGCTGCCGAGGGTGGCTCCGAGACCGTAGAGGAACTCGCGGCGGGATCCGGCGGTGGAGAGGGGTCGTGAACAGATGGAATGCTTCATGGCTTGGATGGGGGCTTGGCTTCTGGAGGTTGGAACCACTGATTGGCACTAATGGGACACTGATGTTTTAAATGATGAAGCGCTTCCATTCGACGGATTCGATTGGGGCGAAGTTGATGAGGTATCCGACGGGTTTCTTCGTGATTCGCATGTAGTTGAGAAGTTGTGCTTCATGTTCGGGCAGGAGTTTAGAGACGGCTTTTAGCTCCACTACAATTTCGCGATGAGTGATTAGATCGGGGATATATCGCTTTTTCAGCTCTATGTCTTTGTAGAAGACCTTCAGCGTGGAACTCGATCGTGCGCTGCTCCAATTCGATTTCCAGACTCTCCTGAAAAATCTCTTCGAGAAGCCCACCTCCAAGCTCCTGATGAACGGCAAACACAGCCCCCATCAACGCATAGCCTTCATCAGAAAATCGATTCTTTGGCTTCATCAAATTTGTGTTCGATCAGTGTCAATTAGTGGTTTCTTCACCTCAATACAGATAAACAAACTCATTCGAGTTAAACAGCAGCAGACAAACATCGGCCAACGCTCTCGTCTCTGCTCCGACATCAGCCGCTTTCAAATCAGGCTGATAGTCCTGAAAGGCAGGAAGAATTTCGGTGTAGTCGAAAGGCTCTCCGGAGAATTCTTCCACCAGTGTCCGGGTGATCTCCTGCGGATACTCGGGACCATCTGGATTGATGCCTTGATGATACTCCGTCATGTCGGCAAGATAGATGGTGAGGCGATCGAGCTCGATCTGGTCCGGCTCGCGACCCAGGGTCTTGAGGAAAGCCTGACGAATTTGCTCTTTCGGATCGCTGGCCACTTGTTCGAGGCGATGGGCAAAGGCTACCGAACGGTCGGTGATCTGATCGCTGTTCAGGAGGGTGAATGCCTGAGGCGAAACCGCGGCGGAGTCCCGCATCTCGCACGAATCGTTCGGATTCGGGCGATTGAATAGCTCGAGGAAAGGATCCGCCATGCCGCGAACCTTATAAGCATAGACGGTGCGACGGTTACGGCGCTCAGGCAGTGGATCGGGTTGATAGGCCGGAGCGAGCGAGAACTGGATCATGCGTGGCTGCAGGGCGACTTCCATGTTGATCTCAGGCATGATGGGAAGACCTCCCATGGCGGTTGCGAGCTCGCCAGTGAGTTCCAGTGTCGTATCGCGGATTTCCTCGGCGGTGAGACGGCGGGTTGGAAAGTAAGCGAGTAGCGCATTGTCAGGATCCTTTGTCGCAAGCTCTTCCCGGTTCGGGTGATGGCCAGCTTGACGATAAACATCTGACGTCATGATGAGACGATGCAGGCGCTTCATGGTCCAGCCGTTTTCGACGAAGTCGGATGCGAGCCAGTCGAGTAGCTCAGGGTGAGACGGCTTCTTCCCTTTCACGCCAAAGTTGTTCGGGTTGCCGGCAATGGCCTGGCCGAAGTGATACTGCCAGATGCGATTCACGAATGAGCGTGCCGTGAGCGGGTTCTTCGGATCGGCGATCCACTGCGCAAGCGCAAGGCGACGACCTTTGACCGATCCGGGAAGGGCGTGAGGGTCTTTCTGATTAGCACTTGGGACAGGGACACCAAGCGAGCTCAGCACGCCGGGCGAGACCTTTTCTCCGGGAGCTTCAAGCGCACCTCCGGTGAGGATGAAACTCTCCGGGCTCCAGCTTTCTTCATGCTTCGGATTGACCCGGAGTTCCCTTGCGCTGCCCTTATTCTTGATCGCGCTGGAGTAGACGCTCTGGGCCATGGGCTCGTAGCGGTCAAGGCGGCGCTTCCAGATCCAGACGTCCTGCTCACGGACCTTGAGTTGTCCCTGCTCGACGATGTCGAGTCCGACGTGGCGCGGTGGCTTCACCTCGTCGGGAAGATCTTTGCGCTCCGCGTGTCCGATGTAGTCGAGTCCATTCTCTTTGAACCAGGCCTTTGCAGCGGCCTCGCGCTTGTTTACGAGTTTGTCTTTCTCCTTCGTCGCGAAGTCGAGCATGCCCTGCACGAACTCGCGTCCTTCATCCATGTGTTCGAGGTTCTCTTCTTCGAGAAACGGGACAGGACGCTCTGCCATTTGCGTCGTCGCGAAGGCAGCGGTCATCCGATAGTAGTCGCGGGTGGGTAGTGGATCGAACTTATGATCGTGGCACTGGAAGCAGCGCATCGTCGTCGCGAGGAAGGTCTGGCCGACGGAGTTCACGACATCGTCGAGGTAGATCTTGCGCGCCTCTGCCTCTTTGACCATCGCATTGTCATAGGGGCCCATGCGGAGAAAACCGGTCGCGACGATCTGCTCGGCTTCGACCTCGGTGTAGTCTCCGCTGAGACGAGTCGGGTGGATCTGGTCGGGTCCGAGGCGATGCTCGACGGAGATGTCAGCAAGTTCGTCGCCGGCAAGCTGCTCAAGGACGAAACGGTTGTAGGGCTTGTCTTCGTTGAAGGCACGAATGATATAGTCGCGGTAGCGCCACGCATTGGAGCGCTCGTAGTCGTTCGACATGCCGCCGGTGTCGGCGTAGCGGGCGATATCGAACCAGTGCTGCGCCCAGCGCTCGCCGTAGTGGGGGCTGGCGAGGAGGCGATCGATCAAGCCTTCCCAGGCCTCGTCCGTGTTCTTTTCCGAGGCGGAGTGGAAATTGGTAATCTCCTCGGGGGTCGGTGGGAGACCGGTGAGATCAAAAGTCGCACGACGAATCAGAGTGAGAGGATCCGCCTCTGGTGCAGGCGCGAAGCCGGATTCGTCGAGCTTTCGTTGCACAAATCCATCAATGGGATTCCCGGCGCCGGCCGGAACTTCGGGAGCGCTGACCGGAAGGAAGGCCCAGATGTCTTCCGGATTGTAGCGGCGGAAGGTCCACTCATCGCCAAGACCACCGCTGGTCTGGACGATCATGCCGTCTTCGTTGACGGTCTGTTTTGCTTCCTCCTCGCGGATCGTGAGCTGGAGCTCTTCATCCGCCCAGGGAGCGCCCATGTCGATCCACTGCTGAAGCCATCCGATTTGCTCCTCGGTAAGTCGATCATTTTCCTTCGGAGGCATTTCCCAGTCAGGGTCGGCCCATTTCACGGTTTCGATGATCGCACTCGCCGCGGCATCGCCGGGGATGAGCACGTCTTTTCCGAAATACTCTCCGCCTTTGAGAAGGGCCTCGCGGCTGACCATGTCGAAGTCGCCTTTGATCTTTTCGCGATCGTCGCCGTGGCAGCCGTTGCACTTCTCGGATAGAAGCGGCTGAATTTTGAGCGTGAACAGCTTTTCACCGTCCGTGGCAGCATGGCTGCTTGCCGCAGCCGCGAGAAAAAGAGCTGCCGCGAAAAAGGCGCGAGAGGAAGACAAAAAAACAGCATTCATGGGGGTGAAAATTTCCGGAGGAGAACTCCGGTCACCCGCAAATGCTGTTTTTCAGAAAAAGGTTAACAAGTTTCTGAAACTTTTTCCTCTCTTACTTATGAGAGAAATCGAGCACCCAGTGGCGTCCGTCTGCGGCCCAGAGCGTGACGCGTGTCTGGTTATTGGAAATTGGTCCGCTGACCGGGATCCGCTGATTGCCCTGAAATACCGTGCCAACATAGGTCTCGCCCTTTTTCATTCCGGAGAAGAAAATCGGAGAGGCGCCGGTAGGTAGGTAGAGAGCACGCTGGTTTCCGTTGGCGGTGAGACCGTAAGTGTTGCCGTCGCTGCACTTCCAGTAGGAAGCGTAGTAGTCCTGTCCGTCGCTGGCCTCGAGCGAGGTGGCAGGAAGGAAAAACGTGGCGATCAGGGCGAAGAAAGAGAGAGCAAGCGTCGTTTTCATGATGTCGTGACGACTATGTCTGCCGTTTCATTCAAAAAAGGAAGAGAAAATTTTCTTCGTTTTCGTTTCGTGTTGCCAAGGCACCGCAGAGTTTAACCACTGAAAACTCAGAATACACTGAAGGCATCAATGATGCCTGATATCCATCCGCCTCAATTTTATCTACCAAGTTTCAGTGTATTCAGTGCCTTCTGTGGTTCCAAAAATGCAAAGCCAGGGCTCCGCAGAATTTAACCACTGCACCCCAAAGCAGTCTAAGCCACAATGTCCTGGGCGACATTTCCGTGCACATCCGTGAGTCGGAAGTCACGACCGGCGTAGCGGTAGGTCAGCTTTTTGTGATTCAACCCTAACAGGTGCATAATCGTCGCGTGCCAGTCATGGATGTGCATTTTGTTTTCGACGGCTTCGTTGCCGTGCTCGTCGGTCGCGCCGTAGCGCATGCCTCCTTTGGCACCGCCTCCGGCCATCCAGGTGGTGAAGCCTCTGGAGTTGTGTCCGCGACCGTCACCTTCTCCGGTGGCGGTGCGGCCGAATTCGCCTCCCCAGAGAATGAGGGTGTCCTTGAGCATGTCGCGATCTTTCAGATCCTGGAGCAGAGCCGCGATGGGGCCGTCGGTCTCGCCGCAGGTCTGGGTGAGGTTTTCCTTCAACTTGTCGTGGTGATCCCAGTTGCCGTGAACGATTTCCACGAAACGCACGCCGCGTTCGACCATGCGACGGGCGAGGAGGCAATGCTTGCCGAATGATTCTGACTCACCGCCGATACCGTAAGACTCGAGCGTGTCGGGTGTCTCGGACTCGTAGTCGAGGAGCTCCGGCATCGAGGTCTGCATGTGATAGGCGAGCTCGGTGGACTGGATCATGCCCTCGGTCTCAGGAGAGTGCACATCCCGCTCGAGCTGGTTCCGGTTCAGCCACTGCACGAAGTCGAGCTGCTTCCGCTGCGCGTCAGCGTCCATCTTCGTGTTCCGGATGTTCGGCACGCGGGGAGGTCCTGCGGTGGGGTTGTCGCCGCCGATCATCGTGGCCTGGTAGTAGGCAGGGAGAAAAGCACTGCTGTAATCGCCCTTTTGGCCGCCGCCGAGAACGACGTAGCCGGGCACGTTGGTATTCTCAGTGCCGAGACCGTAGAGCGCCCACGCGCCCATCGAGGGCCGGATAAAATTCACGCTGCCAGTATGCATCGCGGTGACAGCTGGCTGGTGATTCGACGAGTCACCGTGCATGCTGTTGATGAGGCAGAGGTCATCGGCATGCTGCGCGACGTTTGGGAAGAGCTCGGAGATCCAGAGACCGCTCTCGCCGTGCTGGTTGAACTCGAAGGGGGATCCCATCAGATCGCGGCCGCCATATTTCCCGGGCTTGCCGGAGTCTTTGGTGAGCTGTGGTTTGTAATCGAACGTGTCGACATGTGAGGGGGCGCCACGCATCGAGAGGTAGATGACGTTCTTCGCGCGGGGAGCGAAGTGCGGCTGCTTTGCAGCCAGTGGACCGGTCTTCGCGGCGAGAGCTCTTTCCTCGGTGAGGGCGGTCATGGCGATGCCTCCCAGTCCGGTGGTCAGGGTCTGGAGAGCGCCGCGGCGGGTGAAAGCGTTTTGAAACATGATAGGACGAAGGTGGAGGATTAATGGATCGTGCGGAACTCGGCGCTCATCATGAGGGCCTGGCAGAGTGCGGCGAGTTTGGCGGTTTCCGGAGAAAGTGGTTCGGTCGGTTCAGTGGTTGGAGCGGGTTCATTTCGTTTCCCTTTTTTGCCCTTCCCTTTCATCGCACCCCTGTCGCGACCGGGCCCCGGAAGCGCTGCCGGTTCAATTACCGGAGGTTCCCCGGGATCGAATTCCCTGAGGAATTGCATGCTGTGGTCGATCTCCATCGTTGTCGCGGCCCTGTTGTACGCAAGCAGGAAAGCATTGCTGACCTGTTCCTTCATCGCGGGGAAGCGGTTTTGGAGCAAGTTGGCCATCGCTTCTGCTTGAACCTGCACGAGCTCGCTATTCATGAGATGCAGCGACTGAGGCGCGACATTGGTGGTGCTGCGTTGTCCGACCGTTCCCTGAGGATCAGGAAAATCGAAGAGCCCGAGCTCGTCCGGCAGCGCATCGCGAAGCACCGGAAGGTAGAGCGAGCGGCCACGAAACAAAGCCGTGTTGAATGTTTCCTCCCCTTCCCCGCGGCGACCCCCAAGACGGGAGTTCCCGGCTTCGTAGGCCATCGAGCTTTCCGGTCGGGTGCGATCGAGAAGGCCGCTGACAAGTAACATCTGATCACGGAGTGCTTCGGCATCCAGTTGCCGTGGCTTGGCACGCCAGTGAGTCGTGTTGGCCGGATCCTTGGCGTAGTGCGCTTCGTCGTAGGTCGAGGCGAGTTGGTAGGTCTCGCTGAGCACGATCTCGCGGATGAGGGTCTTGATGGACCAGCCGCTTTCCATAAATCGGATCGCGAGAAAGTCGAGCAGCTCGAGGCTCGTGGGAGGCAATCCGGTCGTTCCGAAGTTGTCCATTGTTTCGACAATGGGTGATCCGGTGAGATGCAGCCAGATGCGGTTCACCATGACCCGGGCGGTGAGCGGATTTTGCGTCGAGGTGATCCATTGCGCGAGCTCGAGCCGTCCACTCTCGTCGGTCGGCAGCTCCGGAGCATCAGTTAAGTCGAGCACCTGCAGGAAACCACGATCGACTTCCTGAGCGATCTTGTTCACGTCTCCCGCAATGAGGATGTTCGAATTTTCGACGGTGCCTTCCTGGGCGCCCATCGCGAACGTTTTCTCGCTGCCGTCAGGATTGAGAAATTCCAGTTCACTCTCGGTGCGCATGATTTGTTGACGGATTCGCACGAGATCCCGCTGCTCGATTCCATTTTCCTCGAGCATGTCCTTATCCGGCGCTGCTCCTTCGGCTTTTCCTTTACCCTTACCACCCTTGCCGCCTGTCATGCCCCGCATCTCGCGGTTCTTCTCGCGTAGATCAGCGAGGTGCTGCACCTTCTCTTCGTAGAGATTGCTCTGGTCCTCGCTTAATCCCGCGTCAGCGATGGGCAAGTCCAGCAACTCCGTGGTGCGGTGATTCTGATTGCCGGCGATTGTGCCCCACAGCGTGTCAGTGCTTTGGAAAATGCCAGCCATGGCGTAGTAATCGGCGGTCGGGATGGGGTCGAACTTGTGATCGTGGCAGCGGGCGCAGGATACGGTCGTGCCGAGGAATCCCCTAGTGACCGTGTCGATCTGTTCGTCGATGAGATTCATCGCAAAGACCTGCGGGTTTTTCTCATTCTGCTTCTTCGGTCCCAGCGCAAGAAATCCGGTCGCGATAAGATTCTTCTGCCGGGTCTCATCGTTGGGAGCAGAGAGGAGATCCCCGGCGAGGTGCTCGGTGAGGAGCTGGTCGTAGGGCTTGTCCTCGTTGAACGAGTCGATTACGTAGTTCCGGAAACGCCACGCATAGGGGTAGACAATGTTCAGGGTGCCGCTGGATTCGCCGTAGCGAACGACGTCGAGCCAATGCCTTCCCCAGCGCTCGCCGTAATGTTCGGAGGCGAGAAGCTGATCGACTTTATCGGTGAAGGCGGCCTCGCGATTTACTTTGAACGCTTTGGTGAAGGCAACGACTTCGGGCGGTGTTGGTGGGAGTCCGGTAAGGTCGAAAGTGATGCGTCGCAACAATGTCAGGGCATCTGCAGACCCGACCGGCGTCACGCCCATCTCCGTTTGCATGCCGCCGATAATGGCATCGATCGATTTTTCCGCGGGGCGGGCCGGCTTTTGGTAGGACCAGTGTTCCCTCCCTTTCTCGATGTCGATGCCGGAGTCCTCCACCTCGAAGGTTTCCCGTTCGCGAGGATCAGGAGCACCCATTTTGACCCACTCAGTCAGCTTCGCGATGACATCATCCGGCATCTTCTGCTTTGGTGGCATTTCAAAGTCAGGATCGTTCCAGGTCACCGCATCAACAAAGAGGCTGTATTCCCAGTTCTCGTCGTCAAAGAGAGAACCAGTGCTTCCGCCTTCGCGCATGCCTTCGCGCGTGTCGAGATAGAGACCGCCGCGAGATTCCCCCTGCTCGACCGAGTGACACTCGTAGCAGTATTTGATCAGGTTTGGGCGAACATGAGTCTCGAAGTAGTCGAGGTGCTCAGGAGAGATCGCTTCTTCCGATTGTGCGTTTGTCAGGAAGACGGATAGAAGGCTGAAAAGAATGAAGCTTCTCATGGGTAAAATAGAACTCCGTTTCCTGAAAAGAGTTGCGGAGAGGTTTGGTAAAATGGCGTAAACCTCCGCAAATCACGACACTGGAGTCATTTCGTGGAGCGTGAAATGATCCACTGCGCCTTCTGTCGCCGCGGCGTACTCCGCGAGGTGCGGCTGCTCCATGTGGGCGAGCCAGAGTTCGCGGGAAGCCCAGTTCTCGTAGAACATAAAGTGAGCTGGATTCTCGTTGTCCTGATGAAGATCGTAATTGAGGCAACCCTCCTCGGCGAGGGTCGGGGCAATGATCTTCAGGAGTTCGGATTTGACGAGTTCGATCTGATCCGGTTTGGCGAAAATGTTAGCAACGATAGTAAGTTTTGACATGATGATTGGTTTTTGGTCAGCGATTCAATAGGGTTGAGCCAAAGAGTCAACCCTGTTAGGTCGTGGGTAGCTAGATGCTCAGGATTCGCGGTCATCTGCGAGAGCCGAACAGGCTCATCTGCGTTAAATAGTTTTGGGAAACGCGTATGGTCGCAGATGAGAGCGAATAAGTCGCGAATGGGGAACCTCTATTCCGCGGCCTTGCGAGCAGCAGCTTCGCGAAGCTTATCTTTCTTGCTCTTGCGGCGGCCTTTGATGCCACCAGTTCCAGCCGAAGCAGGTTTTGCTTCTGCGACTTCGGAGGTTTCGAAGCCTGCGATCTCTTCGCGGGCCAGACGAAAATCATTTCGCTTTTCGATGAGACGAAAGTGGGCCTCATTTTCCGCGGTCACGAAACTCACGGCATCGCCACTTTCGCCGGCACGTCCCGTTCTTCCGATGCGATGCGTGTAGTCATCAGGTGAGCGGGGCAGGTCGTAGTTCACGACGACGGGTAACTGCTCAATGTCGAGGCCGCGGGCGGCAAGATCGGTCGCGACCATGACCTTGAAATGCGAGTTTTTAAAATCCTCGAGGGCCTCACTTCTTGCTCCTTGTCCGAGATCTCCGTGAAATGCCCAGGACCGAATGCCGTTTCTTCGCAACTTCATCGCGACATGATCTGCGGTGTATTGTGAACCGACAAAGACAAGGACACGCTTCCAATCCTCATGTTCGATGAGATGACGTAGCAGTGGAGTGCGTTTGTCCTGATCGACGCGGATCGCCCGCTGCGAAATATCCGGGGTGTTCTCCGGTTCGTCATCGACGCGGATACTGATCGGTTCGCGGAGCCACTCGCGGGCGAGCGCTTCCACCTTCTTTGGAAACGTCGCCGAGAAAAGGAGGTTCTGTCTCCGGTCAGGCAAGAGCTCGAGAATCTGCGTGAGCTCCTCGGCAAAACCAAGATCGAGTAGACGGTCTGCTTCATCGAGCACCAGTGATTTCACCCCGGAAAGTGACAATGCATTCTTACTGACGAGATCGAGAAGGCGCCCGGGTGTCGCAACAACAAAGTCAGCGCCTCCGCGAAGAGCCATCATTTGCGGATTGATCGAGACACCGCCGACCGCGCTGACAATTTTGGGTCGTTCTGCAAGGTGCGCCGAGCATTCCTGAACGACCGACCGAACCTGAGCCGCGAGCTCCCGCGTTGGAACGAGGATAAGGGCGTTGAGCGGACGATTGCGGGTCACGCGTTGTGCGTCAACGAACCAGCGTTGAAGCAAGGGCAGGACAAACGCCGTTGTCTTTCCGGAGCCTGTCTGCGCTGTCGCGAGAACCTCTCGGCCATCCAGAATTACCGGAATCGCTTCCGATTGAATGCGAGTCGGATCAGGATAGTGGCTCACCGCGCGGAGGAGCGGCTCGGCCAGTGGAAAATCTGAGAAGGGCATTTTGGAAGTCTAGCGCCGAATGGGGGTTGGGGCGAGTGTGCAACTCTGATCGCGGAGGAGGCCTGACCTTTTCGGTTTCTCTTGATCTTGCTCTTCCGTCGTAAGGATCAGGATTTGTGATCCAAAAGCCGCCCAAGACATGATTTTTTCAACGCATCGTGAATCGCTGAGAATTCTTCCGTCCAGTTTCCAGTCTCCGGACCAGCCTCCAGCACTTCTTTGAGCCCATCGATCAGGAGAACGGACTGTCTTTCACTCGCGATTTCTCCATTATCCGGAAAAGTCGCATCCAGCAGGGTGAGACCAAAATCGGTGGGCTCGATCAGTTCTCCGGCCCATTCCAGGATCGTCTCGATTGGGGACTGGTTGGGAAATCGCGCTTCGATGAATGCTAATATATCTTTGCGCGTCGGGACATTCATGAGGAGCGCGAGGAAGAAACGATGATCGGGATCTTCAATGTGATAGCGCATTCGGGATATCGTATCGCGGCGCATGGATTCGGCGAGCGTAGCAGGAATTCCTCCTGCGAGGTCCCCGTGTCTTTCTTGAAACACGGCAAGAACTGGTTCCCACTCCTCAAGATCCTGAAGTCGCTCCATCGTGTGAAGGAGGATGTGGAAGCCCCGTTCAAAGTCGAGCCCCTCTATCATTTCACTGACAAACGAGACATAACCCGGATCGTCGAGCGTTTCGAGGACGCTGAGGAGTTGCTTGCGGCGTAGCGTGAGCGCGTCCGTTTGAAGCGGGTCAATGGCGAGGTGAGGTGGCAGGTAGTTATATTGTGGCCCGGTACCCGGATCGTGATGAGTTCGAACGACGACGGTGACAGAGGGGGTATCGAGGTGGAAGAGAGAGTGTATGCACCGTCGGCCGGAGGTGATAGGGATGGTGCATCCCGTCTCGAGTAGTTCGACCTGCTGCATTTTGAGGTCGCCGGTTCGCAAATGTGGTGTGACTGAGCGGGCATTCTCAAACTCGAATTCCGAATGAATGCTGGACCCTTCCATGACATGAAACGCACCGGAAAATTCGTGCTGATGAATGTCGGTTGTTCCTTCCAACCAGAAAAGAATCTGAATGTAAAAACGCTGATCGTTAAAGGCCACCAATTCGGGCTGACCGAATCCGGACTGGCTTTGAAAGGGTTGGTTGTCGTTGCAAAGAAATTCGTGAATCAGCTCTTCGAGATTCACTTCCTGCGACGGTGGAGATTCATTGATCGCGATCCGGGCAAGCTCCGGAAAGACATCGAGCGAGAAATTCTGTTCTCGCCATCGTTCGAGGACAGTCTGCCCCAGTCTTTCAAAATACGGATTCATGAAACCTATCTTTCGGCCACGGGATGGGTCTCGACAAGCGGCAACCTTCCCGGGGCGAGTTGGTATTGCGTCGTCTCATGACACTCTGATAGATTGAAGGCGATGAATCGAATCGTTCTTATTCTCTTTTGTTCCCTTGCTCCACTTTCGATGCCGGCTGGAGAATGGACCGAGCTCTTCGATGGGGAATCCACCGCGGGCTGGAAGCCGAACGCGGATCGCGGTGCTTACCGGGTTGAAGATGGAGTGCTGCGATTGCAGGCCACTCATCTAAGCAATCGGGGGCACCTGTTTTATGTTGGTGACGACGAGGAACTGGATTTCTTCATAAACTTCGAACTTGAGGTCGTGACACGTGGCGAGCCCAATTCAAATTCAGGCATCTTCTTCCACACGGATCGGGAAACTCGTGACAAAGTCCTTCACCTCGCGAACGGCTATGAGGTACAGCTCAATTCCACAGTGAAGGAGCGTCGCAAAACAGGCAGTCTCTATGATGTCATCGATTTAGCCGAGCAGGTCATTGATGATACCGAGTGGTTTACCGTGCGCGTCCGCGTCGAGGGCAAAAGGATTCAGGTATGGTTGAATGACATACAAACAATCGACTACACTGAGCCTGCCAATGTCGTCGCGGAACGCTCTGAAAAACGAAAAGGCCGCGTCCTCCGCGAAGAAGGCGGGGCGATTGCCCTGCAGGCGCACGATGAGGACAGCATCTTCTATTTTAAATCCCTGCGCATCCGAAGGCTGCCGTGACTATGAGCTTTCTTGAAGAGGAGAGTCAGGAAAAAAGTTAG
>JARGOD010000013.1:0-38470 GCA_029210205.1 Verrucomicrobiales bacterium
CAAGAAGAACGATCGAACGGACTTTTGGATCAAGGGCATGTCCAGGAGTTTTCAGATGGACGAGGAATACTGGTATGGGTTCAGCACCTTCTGGCCCGACTCCTGTCAAGCCGACACGCAGTCGGAGTTATTCGTGCAATGGATTGGGTGGAGAGATTACGGCCCCTCGCTCGCCATTTACGTTTACGGAGAGGATTACTGCATCAAGAAACGCTGGGCGGCAGATGACACATCCTACAAGAATCTGTGGCGGGGGAAAATGGCCGACGACAAGGGTCAATGGGTTGCTTGGGTTTTCCGCATCAAATGGTCTACCGGTAGAAATGGTCTGATTGAAGTCTGGAGAAACGGGGAGAAGATCGTCACCGACAAGGGCCAAAACTGCGGGCCCGGCGAATTTGCCGACTATTTTAAGTTCGGCATTTACAAATGGCCCTGGCAGGAGCCACCGGAGAAAACACCCTCTACGATAACGCGGCGAACCCTCTACATTGACGAAATACGGATCGGCGATAAAAACGCGAACTACGATTTGGTGTCGCCGCAATCAGTGATCCGGACCCCATAATCGCCCGCCGCTCAAACCGTAGCAGAACCTTCCAGATTCTGACCGATGCGAGCTCGCGTCCGTTGACATGACGCCGGGAAAATGAATTACTCGAGGCATGACAACTCACTCTCTCTTCATCGCTCTGGCTCTATGCCTTCTCCCCCTACCCGCTGTCGCGGAGCCTTCGCAAAAGCCACTGGATTTACTTCCTCTTTCCGGTTGGAAGGAGATCGGTGAATGGGCACATGCTTCAGCGATCGAAGGCAGTTCCACCGAGAAGAAGTGGAAATCGGTGACTGAAGGCGATGCGATTCTCTACAACGGTGACCCGGGGAAAACGACGAACATTGTCAGCAACGCACTTCATGGCGATGTCGAGCTCGTCGCGGAATTCATGATTCCAAAGTCCTCCAATTCAGGCATCTACTTCATGAATCGCTACGAACTGCAAATCCTCGACAGCTTTGGGAAGTCTGATGAAGAACCAAAGCATGGCGACTGTGCCGGCATCTATCAGCGTTGGGACGATACCAAGGAAAAGAAGGAAGACAAAGGCTTTGAGGGAACTCCTCCGTCAACAAACGCCTCCACCGCCCCCGGAACCTGGCAGACCTACAAAATCATCTTCCGTGCTCCGCGCTTCGATGGTGACGGCAACAAAACCGAGAACGCCCGCTTTGTCAGCGTCGAACACAATGGAACGCTCGTCCATGAGGACGCTGAAGTGACCGGACCAACGAGGGGCGGAATCGGCGGCAAAGAGGTTTCCTCAGCCCCACTGAAAATCCAGGGCGACCATGGCCCCATCGCTTTTCGCAAGCTCACGGTGACACCTCTCAAGCTGGATTAGCATCTCCGGCTGGCATGGAGAAACCGACACAACCCAGTCGCCATCAATAGATCGGCCTTTGGCTTTGACCGAAATAGTTGGCAAATTCTGCTTCCGGTAGAGATAGCGGAAGATGCCAATATTTCGGAGAGCAAAACAACCGTCCCGCCGGACTCAGTTCTCGGTCGTCTGGAAATCTGGATAGGAATTCACGGAGTGTTCGGTGAAGTCGAGTCCGTCTTCCTGCTCTTCGTCGCTGACTCGAAGGCCAATGAATACGTCGATCACTTTGAAAAGCACGAGCGCCACGGCGAAAGCTCCCACACAGATTGCGAGTGAACCGAAGAGCTGGACTCCGACCCGCTCAAGCTTAAATCCATCTTCGTGGAAGAGACCAACTGCAACCGTCCCCCAGATTCCACAGAACAGGTGAACGGGAACGGCACCGACGACATCATCGAGTTTGATCCGATCGAGAACAAACGCCCCACCCGTCGCAATGATCCCGGCGATAGCTCCAATCACGACCGCACTTGCCGGAGTGACCACATCACAGCAGGCGGTGATGCCGACGAGACCGCCGAGAACACCATTGAGAGTTACAAGAATGTTGGGCACCCCCCTGATAATCCAGAAGTAACACATTGAGACAACACAGCCCGCCGCTCCTGCGATCGCCGTGTTAACGCATATGCGACCGATCCCAGCGCTTCCCTCAACGAGCGAGCCAGCATTGAATCCGAACCAACCGACCCAGAGAATGAGCGTTCCGAAAGCGACAAAAGGCAAGTTGTGGCCCGGTAGGTAGCGAGGATTGCCGTCCTTATCGAACTTCCCGATCCGGGCACCGACAATCATAATCCCGGCAAGAGCACTCGCTCCCCCAATGCCGTGCACGACAGAAGATCCAGCGAAATCGTGAAAGCCAAACTGGTCCTCAAGCCATCCGGGACTACCCCCGAAATCCGCCTCAAATCCACCGCCAAGACTTCCCCAGGCCCAGTGACCAAAGATGGGGTAAATCAATCCTGACAAAATCACCGCGTAGACCATGTAACCGATGAATTTGGTTCGCTCAGCCATGGCACCGGATGCGATGGTGCAGGCTGTTGCCGCGAAGACGACTTGAAAAAAGAAGAACGTCCAAATTGGGCTGTCGCCGTCGAAGTTCCAGATCGCAAAATCCTGTGCTCCGATCCAACCGGCCTCGGAGGTTCCAAACATGAAAGTAAATCCAAAAAGAAGAAATGAGAGCGACGCGGCAGAGAAGTCGAGCACGTTCTTCATTGCAACATTGATCGCGTTCCGCGAGCGCGAGAGGCCAATCTCCAGCATGCAAAATCCCAATTGCATCAACATAACGAGAATGCCGGCGGTGACCGTCCAGACATAGTCGATGTTTTTCTGAATCTGAGGCTTGTCCTCTCCGAGGGGAGACTCCAAAGACTGGAGCTTGGCATCGAACTCTTTCAGCTTCTTCTTTTGAAACTCAGGATCATCGAGACGTTGTTCAGCCTCTTTCTCCAGCTCGATCTTCTCTTTCATGATGTTCGCCTGCTCGATCAGCATGTTCAGGCGCTTCAAATCGACGTCGCTTTCCTGTGCGGCGCCCGGTAGCAATGCTCCAAACAGGATAAGGGGGATCAGGATCTGGCAAATGGCAGCTTTCATAAATTCCGTGTAAGATCAGAGGAAGGATGTAGGTCTGTTAGTCTATAAAAGATTCAACAATCGAAACAAGTTCGATCTCAAGCTGTTTGCGAAGAGTCCGATCTTTTACTTTCTTGATCAGTTTCTGCCCGAAAGGTCGAAACTGGGATGTAGCAAGATAGCCGCCATCTTCAATGCCCATTGCTCTCAGCTCTCTCTCAAGTAATCGCGAGGCTTGGGCCCGGCCCAGAACTTTCGAGAACAGAGTTTCAACCCTTGCCCGGTAGGCATTCCAACGTTTCTCAGGGGATTCTTCCATGGGACTAGATTCGCTGGATGATTGGGATTTCACTTCATCGAATAAAAGTTCCTCAGCTCGATCCTTTTCCGGCTCGGTCTCATCCAAACTTTCCTCGTTGAAAGCGCCGGCGTTCGAGGACCCTCCCTCATCCGAGGGCGTAGCTAATGCAGAGACAGGAGCGATGGGAGCAGTTTCCGCCTCGGAAGTCTTTTCCTCAGGGGCTGCTTCACTTTGAACTGCCTGAGATTTTTCAGCATTTAAAAGTATTTTTTGATCAAGAGCGCCATGACGTCCGATTGCATCAGGTGCAATCTTGAGTGAGGCAGCCCATTGGTGGAGAAAGTCCTCACCCGCCTTTTCGACTGCTTTGGCGTGATCAATCTCTCCGAAGAGAAGGGCAAGCGTGAACGGGGCCGCGTGGAAGATCATGACGCTTCCTCCATCGAATCCAAGAAGAGCACGGGAAAGGCCATTGTCACTGTTTCGGTAGAGCGAGATCAGAACATTAACCTCCCTGACAAACGCCTCATTCTGAGAATCATGCAGAAGTGTATCTGCGCTAACTAAGACCCCCTCATGAATGAGCACAGTTCCCTCGAGACGCCGAATCTTCTTCAACATCCGGAGTGCCTTGATCACGGCATCAAAAGAAGCAGTTGTCTCACTCATTGGAAATGAAAATGGCGGGCATCCTATTTAACCGCTTCAAGCAGACTGCTTGCCGAAAACTGATGATTTTCAATACTCAGGCCTTTTGCATCAAAATTGTCACTCGAGTCACTGGCGAAACGAAATGCCAAACCTCCTCTTTCACTGGAGACCGAGGCAGAGGATACCGCAGACATTCCCAGAGTTGATCCAATCAGGGCTGCACGCGCCTGAAGGCTCTCCGCCTCCCTCGCAAACCTCTCTCGAACTGAATCAGAGTCATCTCCTGCGACGGAGCGAACCCGGTCGCCTTGCACTTCCACTAACGAAAATTCCAAATGTGTCATGAATTTTGCTTCTACTCCTCTCTGGCAGGAATTACACCCTAACAGGTGGCCACTGAATCACATTTTTTCATTTTTAAAAATTAAATGTGATATTTTTTACAATTATGCTAACAGATGTAACATGAAAATTTTGGTAAAGATTGGTGTTCTGTTATTAATGCTCGTTCTGCTATTCGCAGCTTTTGTATTGCCGAAGTTTGTTCAGCGAACTGAGCCCCCCATGCCCGAAAAAGATCTTGCAGCTGCACTGGCGGCTGTTGAAATCGAGGAAACTGAGGAAACACCTGAAGTGAAGACTTCAGACGCCAATCCACTTCGGGAGGATGATAGGCTTTCCGCATTCTACGAAGCTCTTGATGGCGAAGATTTCCTAGCTTCGAGTGATGAACTCGTCCGCCTTTCCCCAGAGCTCGAACCCGAACTTGTCGAGCAATTGACAATGGAAGTGGAGAAAGCAGTCGCTTCCATGGGAACCGAAGAAGCCGATCCAGTTGTCAGATTGGAGCTCACGCCGCTTAAGGTAGGGTCGGACCCTGAGAAACCGACTGTTGCCGCCGCACCTGCGAAGGCACCTTCCTCCCCAGTCGATCCGACTTCCGTCGTCACTTTCTTTTCTTTGGTTCAGTCCGGAGACTTTGCGAGCGCGGAAGCGGAGATAGCGCGACTCGGCGAGGTTGCTGATCCTGCGACGATTACCTCGATGAAAGCTGCCCTTTCCAGTGCAAAGGCGAAAGAGGAGGCACTAGCCGCTTCGAGAACTGAGCTGAAAGAATCTCAGGAAGAGATGGCGCGTCTTCAGAAAGAGAGTGTCACTCAGATCCAGGAATCCGTGAAGCAACTCGCTGAAGTCACGAAAGCGGCTCAAAAGGCAACGGCGGAAGCAAACAAACTGAAAACCGAATTGGCTTCAGCCGAAACCGCAGTTCCGGAACCTGACCCGGCACCGAAGAAAACAACTCCGAAACCAGTCACGTTGCCTGAGACCAAATCTGTCGCTTTCGGTTTTGACTCCACCTTTCTCAATGACACGAGCAAAGAGATTCTCAGCAACGAAGTCGTTAACAAATTAAAAGAGGAAGACGGGCTGCAAGTTCAACTCCGTGGTCATGCTGACACCGTCGGCCCGTCTGACTATAATGGAATTCTTGCTCGAGCCCGATGCGAAATCGTGAAAGACTATCTTCTCGAACAGAATGTTTCTTCGAGTCGAATTTCAATTGTCTCATTCGGAGAGACCCAGGCCGCAGCTACCGGAGGCACTGCGGAAGAGCTCCGGAGAGTCGACATCATTTTCCGAGCTAACTAGGAGAGAGGTTCTATCAGCCAAAAGATCAAACAGGGTTAGATCGTTAAATTAACCCTGTTAACTCCGCATCATTCAGCGAACATGGGATCTTCGGAATCACCCTGTGAAAGCATGTAAGCGAGGAGGTCGAGGACGTCGTCCATCGACAAACTATTGAGCAGGCCCGGAGGCATCATACTCATCGGTGAATCTTTCATCGACTTGAGCTGCTTCCGGTCGACATTAGTGGTCATATTAGGGTCCATCATGTTCGTATTTACTCTCACGGAATCGCCGTTGAGGTTCATAATACGGCCCATGACGATGCTGCCGTCCTTCATTTCGAATATCATCTGACCATATTGATCTGAGATTTCTTTACTCGGTTCGATGATCGATTCGAGGAGGTCGCGAGGACTGAACTTGCCGGCCACACTCGTGAGGTCAGGTCCGATCGAGCCGCCTTCCTGGTCGAAACGGTGACAAGCAAAACAAGTCCCGGCACCAAACATTTTTCGACCGTTCATGAAGTCCCGATTTCCTTCGAGACCGACATTGATGACATCGTCAAAATCAGCGACGGTCCAGTTTTGGACAAAGGAACGCGGCTCCGCGGTATAAAGCTGCTCGGTTGGCGGCTCTGCTTCGATGGTCTCTTTGAGAGCAAGCTGCTGGTCCTCCGGAGTGTTTTCAAGCGCCGTCTTTTTCATGTTGTCGATGAAAAGAGCGAAGCTCGATCCTCCCTTGTAGGCTTTGGCTCGGGTGAACCACTCGAAGAAATCCCGGCGCAAATCCAGAGTCCATCCCTCTTTCAAAAGACGGAGCGATTTGGCGTAGTTCATTTGCTCCTCCTGAGACGGAGCATTCTTCAGCAACGCTATTCCGACGGTCGCTGCTTCGGGATGCTCGAGGTAGACAACGAGCTGTAGGACCTCGGCGTTGAGAGCCGAACTCGCGAAGGGCAACTTTGAGATGAGCGAGTCTGCGAGCGCTTTGCGTGTCTCAGGCGAACCTTCGCCAAGTCGGGTAAAGGCGAGGCTGTAGGCACGAGAGAGGTCAAGCCTTTGGCGAACCGTGAGCTTGGACATCTCAAGCTCATTGAGAGAAGCGATTAAGTCTTCCTGCACCTCGGGATCCCCGCAACGAGCGAGGGCGATCATGGCATTGATCACCGTATCGGGTTCTTCTGCTGCGAGCGCCTTTTCTTTCCACTCTGAAACAGGCTGATGCTCGATCGCGGTTCTCGCAGCGTAGCGGATGTATCGGTCCGCATGTCCGAGATGCGGCCAGGCAGCAGCGACAGCCCCCGGATTCGGCGAATGATAGGATTCCAGCTCGGTGCGAAGTTCGTTAAGATCGTTCGGGGCTGGCTTCGTTGCTGGCTCCGTGGATTCGTCTCCCCGATAAGTAACACGATAAAGCCCTGACTGAACGCGACGGCCTCCAACGGCTATATACATCGCGCCGTCTTTTGGATTCACGAGCAAGTCAGTGAGGGGAAGCGGCTGAGCGCTCATGAAGTCCTCGAAGGTTGCTTTGTAAGAGGAACCGGAAGGCTCCATGTGGACCGCGTAGAGTTTGCCGTAACTCCAGTCGGCAACGTAGAAGGCGTTCTGATATTTGGCGGGGAATTTCGCACCGTAGCCGAAAGAAACGCCGGTCGGTGATCCCGGTCCAATGTCGACGATCGCCGGAAGGCTGTCCGCGTAGTAAGCAGGCCATTTTCCTCCACCGCTGCGCCAGCCGAACTCAGAGCCGCTCGTGATGTGGTTGATTCGAGTCGGGCGATACCACGGCGTGTTGATGTCCCACTCCATGTCAGCGTCGAAAGTGAACATGTCACCATTGCGATTGAACGCGACGTCATACTGATTCCGGAAACCGGTTGAGATGAGCTCCCAGCTTTTCCCATCGGGATCCGTCTTCGCGACCCATCCACCGGGAGCGAGGGTGCCTTTCATGAATCCTTTTCCGACGGGACGCTCAAGAAGAAGGTCCTCACCCCAGATCTGCGGGATGCGGGATGCATCGACCTCAGTCACCGGGGTCTGGTTGCCTACGACGACGTAGATTGATTCGCCATCCGGCCCAAGGACAACTGCATGCGGTCCGTGCTCGCCGCCGACATCATCGAACTTCCGAAGCTGCTCTTTTTTGTCGAATTTGTCGTCGCCGTCGCTATCGGTGATTCGGTAAAGTCCGCGGCCACCGTGCTCCGCGGTATTGAGAACGGCATAGAGACTATCGAAGGCATAGAGAAGTCCCTGCGCGCCACCGATGTCGACCTCGATTTTCTCGACGTCCCCTGCTTTCACGGTCTCTCCTAGTGCCGGAATCTTAATGCGATAGAGCGATCCATATTGGTCGGAAACGATGAGTCGCTCCTTGTCATCGATCGTCATCGCAACCCACGATCCCTGATCGGACTTCGGAACCGAGTAAAGGAGCTCCGCGTTGAACCCTTCAGCGAGATTGATGTCTTCTACCGCGGTCGCCTGAGGGACGCGGATGTCGAGGAGATCAGAAAGCAAAGCCTCGGAGACTTTCGCCCAGGGGCCGGAGCCGAGGTCGTTCACGACAACAGACTTCTTCCAGGAAGCATTCGGTTTGAAACCAGGACGAAACCACCCCTTCTGTGCCGCCTCGCTGCTGCTCCAGGTTTCGTCGGAAACGATCCGGGATTTCGATCCGTCTTCGTGAGTAAACTCAACGAGAACAAAGGCGCCGCCAATGCCTCCCGCATTCTTGGCCGAGGCTCCGATGAGGAGCGTCTTTCCGGCCTCGAGCTGATCAGAAATATCTTCGATGAGAGGCTTTCCCCAATCGGTTGATGCAAAGGCGCGGGGAGCGCCGTTAACATTGACCTTAATCTCGTTATCCCCCGCCGCGACGAGAAGCGCGCGGGTGAAGTTTTCCGGAACAGGAATCGTCTTGCGAATGAAGATGGTTTCTTCAGGGGCAGCTTTTGCTTTCGTCCAAATCCACTTCGGAGATAGGGTCGCGGTTTCGTCAGCTAGGAGCGTCCCGGTAATTGGGGCAATCGCGGCAAAGCCAAGAACGAATGAAAGGAGGTGGGGCTTTTTCATCATCAGGTTAGCAGTCTCTTTGGATTTATTACGAATGACAAGACCACGAAGGCGGCGAATGGGGTTCGGACACAGATTTAGCGTGATCAGGGCCAGTGATTGCGCCATCTTTTCGGTTTATGAGTCGCCCGCGCTCGCGCGAACTCCCCTACTGCGACATCCCCTCCCTAACCACCATTTCATGAAAACACCGATTTTGATGCTCACCTTGACCGGTCTCCTCAGCACTTTTGGCCTCTCGGCTGATTTATCCGGCGGAGGAAAGGATGACGAGGCAGCCAACATTCTCACCTCTGAGGAGTATGACAAAGAAGCAGCGGTTCGGATCAGTAGCTTCACTCTCCCTGACGATGTGACGGCTTCGCTTTATGCGGATCCCGGTCAGATCAAGAATCCCAGTGCGATCTGTTTTGACCAGAATGGCGATCTTTTTGTCGCGGAGATCAACCGCTGGCGCGCCGGGGTGCAGGACATTCGGAACGAGCAGCAAATCCTCCTCGACGACATTAACAACGAAACGAGTCAGGACCGATACGAAATGTATGAGCGCGATCAGCTGACGCGCCCCCTCTCCTTCTACACCGACTATGAAGATCGCATCGTGAAGGTTCGTGATTCTGACAAGGATGGTCGGGCCGACGATTCGTCAGTCTGGGCAGATGGATTCAATGACGTTCTCGACGGACCCGGGATCGGCCTCGTCTCGGGATACGATAACGATATTTTCTACACAAATATTCCCCACCTCTGGTATCTGAAAGACACCGACAACGATGGCAAAGCCGACAAGCAGGAGTCCCTGCAGGATGGTTTCGGCGTTCGCATGAGCATTTCCGGCCACGACATGCACGGCGTCATCTGGGGACCGGATGGAAAACTCTACTGGTCAATCGGCGATCGTGGATACAATTTCACGACGAAGGAAGGCCGGAATCTCAATCGAAACTACGAGGGCGCCGTCTTTCGCTGCGACCCCGACGGATCAAATCTGGAAGAGGTCTATCGCGGACTCCGAAATCCCCAAGAACTTGCCTTTGACCGATACGGTAACCTTTTTACCTGCGACAACGACGCCGACCAGTGGGACAAAGGTCGTCTCGTCTATATTCTCGAAGGAGGAGATGCGGGATGGAACCACGGCCATCAGGTGATTCTCAATTTCAGGAACCAGCTCGAGCTCCGCACTCCGGACTACGAACATCCCGACCACAAGAAGATCCCGCTCAATCCCTGGATGACAGAAGCTATCTGGGAACCTCTTCATCCTGAGCGTCCGGCCTACGCGCTTCCTCCAGTCGACATCGTTTCATGGGGCCCTAGCGGAATGGTCTACAATTACGGCGCGACCGCGATGCCGCAGCGATATGACAACCACTTCTGGATCTGCAATTTCGGCGGGGCAAAAGGAGACCTCGAAGCCTTTTCCGTGAACCCAGAGGGAGCCGGATTCTCGCTCGACCACCATGAAATCTTTATGGTCGGTCTCGGCAATACCGATGTGGAATTCGGTCCGGACGGTCGCATGTATCTGAGCTGCTTTAACAACAATGGATGGTATAAGCAGGACATCGGGAACATCTACGCGCTGGAAGATAAGAACTCAGCGCGAACTGAACTCATCAAGGAGACCGAAGAGATCATCGCAAAGGACTTCTCTGCTTTGGTCGAAACCGAAGTCGCTCCCCTTCTCGGGCACGCTGACATGCGTGTGCGGATGCGGGCTCAGTTTGAACTGGTAAAAAGAAGCGCCGTCGCTGTTTTCGAAAAAGCTATCAAGGTCGAGAACGGACAACTCGAAAGACTTCACGGCGTCTGGGGACTTGGGCAGCTTTCCCGCAACGATGAAGCGCTCCTTTCTCACCATATCGACTTACTCAACGACGGCGACATTGAGGTCCGCTCTCAGGCCGCAAAAGTTCTCGGTGACTCACGGACGCCGGAAGCAGGCCTCGCCCTTCTCGCGACTCTTGATGACGACTCAGCTCGGGTTCAGTCCTTCGCTGCGATCGGTGTAGGAAAATGCGGCGAAGCAACGGCTCTTCCGAAACTTATCGAGATCCTCGCGACAAATAGCAACGCGGACGTCTTTCTTCGCCACGCTTGTGTTCAGGGAATGTGGGGGCTGAACGAGCGCGAGAAGATGCTGAAAGAAACGAAGAATGAATCCGCCGCGGTTCGGCTCGGTATTCTTCTGACGCTGCGAAAGCTGGAAGATCCACGGGTGAAGTATTTTCTCAATGACGACGACAATTTCATTCGCGATGAAGCGGTGCGGGCGATCAACGATCTTGATCTCACGACGGCACTTCCCGATTTAGCGAAAGTCATCGATCCGCTCATCACCGGGGCAGAGGGATCTGTGTTTCCTGAAGGACATCGTGATTGGATTATTCAAACGCGGATCATCAACGCAAACTTCCGTGTCGGGGCGCCGGAGAATGCCGCACGCCTTTTGAAGTATGCAGCCCAAACAAAGCTTCCAGCACTTCTTCGTGAGCAGGCTCTCCATGCGATTCTTGAGTGGAAAGAGCCCACGTCCGTCGATTCCACCAATGGATTTTACCGTCCTCTCGACCCCGCCTCACGAGTTGACATCACGGCGGCGGTTGAGGCAAACCTTCCCGCCGTTTTTGAGATAGCGGACGGAAACCTCATCGGGCTCGCCACCGAAATCGCGCTCGAATACGGCGTCGAAGCTCCTGTCGAATTGCTCACGCAGCAGATCACAGATGAAAAGGCTGAGGTCGCTGCGAGGATCAAATCAATGAACGGGCTCGCCGGGCAGGACGCCGGAGCCATGAGCGGTCTCTGGGACAAGCTCCTGAAATCCAAAGACTCCGTTTTCAAGGGCGCTGTCGTCGCACAACTTCTCGACATCGACAAGGATCGTGGAGTCAAGGAAGCGGTGAAACTTGCCAACTCCGGCGACCTCAAGGAACGCCAGGAAGGATATGCACTTCTCGGCGGTGTCTCCGCGCCCGAAGCAACGACCCTTTTTCAGGAACGTCTCGCGGCAATGACTTCGGAAAAACCGGGGGCGCTTCTTGATCTCCTTGAGGGCGCGGCCTTGAAAAAAGCTGAGGACGAAAAAATCGCGTCACTCCTCGCCGACTACGAAGCTTCCCTCGACCCCACTGATCCGTCCGCAGCATTTCGCCCTGCGATGAAAGGCGGGAACGTCGCCCGCGGTCGCGAGATTTTTGCGACGCATGCCATCGGTCAGTGCTCCAAGTGCCACAAGGTGAATGGAGACGGCGGCGTCGCCGGCCCTGACATGACCGGAATTGGATCACGCCACGACCACAAATATCTTCTCGAGTCACTCGTTGATCCAAGCGCCTATGTCGTTCCCGGATACGGAATGATGCTGATGACGCTCAAGAATGGCGACAGCGTTGGCGGCGCTTTTGTCGAAGAAACCGGCGAAGCGGTGATCCTGAAAATCCCTGATCCCGAAGATTCTGCGAAGCAAATCGAAAAGGCAGTCCCCCTTTCCGAGATCGCTTCGCGACAGCCACCTGTTTCCGCGATGCCTCCAATGGGACTCATGATGAAGAAATCGGAGATCCGGGATCTCGTCGCCTACCTCGCCAGCCTGAAAGAAAAAAAGGGTAAAAAGGGCCATTAAACCTTAAACTCATCCGTATGAATGGGTGGGACGTCACCTTGATCCGACGCTCCCTTTCTGCTAAACTACCCCCGGATGAGATATTCAGTTCTTCTTACAATCCTCGTTTCGATCGCTCTTACCTCGGCAAACGCACAAGTTAAAAAGGGGGGGCTGTTCGGATTTGGAGCCGATGATGACCAAATCTCAGGTGATCTTTTTCCCACGACTCCCGGCGTCACGGCAGACCCTCCAAACGTCACTTTTACTCCGGTAAAGAACGAAGATGACACGATCTTCCGTGGCGGAGAACCTGCTGAGATTGACGCCGTATCCTACGTCATTGAAAACGGCGAAAAGGTAGAGAAAAAAGTGGAGCCGAAAAAGAAGGGCTTTTTCGCGTTCGGGAAGAAGGCCGAAAAAGAAGTCACCGATGCCATCGAGCCAATTCCTGCTCAATCTTACCCTCAGCCAACTAATGTTATCCCGGTCCCGGCAGAGGTTTCTGAAGCACCTGCTGTGGTCGAGAATGTCGTTGAGGAATCTTCCGAAGCGATCATGGAAGCGGTGAATACTCCCCCTGTGATTGAAGAGAAAAAGAAGTCAGGAGGTCTCTTCTCGTTCTTCGGCAAAAAATCCGAGGAAATTCCTGACACCCCTGCGTTTGCGATGGATGACGAAGTCGTCGCGGTTCAGGAGGCGATCCCCACTGCAAATCCCTACCAAGCCCCAGCGACGATCGTAGAAGCGGCGCCCGCTGAGGCTTCCGTGGTCGCAGATCCCGTCCCGCTTGTTGCCACCGTTGAGCCTCAGGCGAAGCCTGAAAAACAAGGCTTCAGCCTGACCAATCCTCTCGCTAAGATCCGGGGTCAGAAAGAGGAAAAAACTATCGATCTCACCGGGGCCGAAACAATCATCCAGAACGGTGAAATCGTCGATGCTGCTGATGACATTGTCGAAAGCAACCGTGTGGAGATGGATCAAGGAGACCGCCAACCACCCAGAATCGTGAACGGGGTGAAGACTTATTCCTCCTGGGATGATGTCGATGCGCGCTCAGTCTCAGCTGCGGACAAGATCCTCAATCAAATCCGGTAGAGCTCCCTCAGTCAGTGGCCTTTCTCCAGATTTACTGACGAAATCAACTGGAAATTCCGGCGCCTTGCGCCAGCATAGGGCGCTCACCCGGTCATGTCGTCCTCCGTCTCCGACTCTCTCTTTCACCGCCGCGCGATTTTCCTCGTCGCTGGGGTTCTCATCTTTCGGCTCATCTACTCGGCCCTCTTTGCTATTAATCCGGTCGGAGACGAAGCTTATTACTGGGATTGGGGGCGAAAATTGGACTACGGATACTATTCTAAGCCTCCTTTCATTGCCTGGCTTTACGCCTTCGTCGATTGGATCGGGGGCGGAAGCCTCTTTGCCTTCCGTGCAATGGCCGCTGTCCTTGGAACACTCTCGGTTCTAGTCCTCTATCGACTGGTGTTCGATCTTTTCGACGCGAAAACTGCCTGGGTCGCCCTCTTGCTTGGGATCACAGCGCCTGCCAATTCAGCTCTCGGCTTCTTTCTGACGATTGACGCTCCACTCATCATGTGTTGGACGTTAGCCCTCTTTGGATTTCACCGATACATTTCAGGGAAAGGCAGCACAGGTTCACTATTGCTTCTTTTTGTAGCCCTCAGCATTGGTCATCTGAGCAAACAGATGATGATGATTTTCCCCGTTCTTGCGATTATTTTTCTCTCCCTCCATAGTGAAACTCGTCCTTCACTGAAGAGGTCAGGTCTCTGGATCGCGCTCCTTGGTTCGTATCTGTCATTGATCCCTCCGCTCGTCTGGAATGCGCAAAATGGATGGATCACTTTCAAACACACGAGCCATCATTTTGAAGTGCAGAAGGACGACGGCAATGTCGTGCTTGAACGGGCGGTAGATTTTCTTACATTCATTGGAACACAACTTGGAGTGATTGGACCTGCCGTTGGCGTCTGCTTACTTTCCATCTGCGTCTGCATGCTGCCTCAAATTCGACGCTCGCCCCGCTCTTATCGTTTTCTGCTGGTGTTTGGTGCGGTTCCTCTCGCCGCGATGCTACTTCTCGCCCTTCGTCAGGGGCTCCAACCCAACTGGCCTGCCGTTTTTTATGTCTCAGGAATGGGACTCACCGCCGCTTGGTATTGTGGTAAGATTGATCTGAGATGGCCTCCTAAGAGCTGGCGAAAACTCTTCCCCGTTGCGATTGCGATGAACCTCATTTTTGTCACTCACTTCTATGCCGGTCCTCACATTTTTCGATCCATCGGAAAGGAGGGACACACCGTTGATCCCAGTCGGCGCCTTCTGGGGCACGATCTCGTTGCTGACGGATTCCAACAATTTCGAGATCAACTTCCGGAATCAGAAGAGCACTTTATCGTCGCCATTGGACATCGTGATGTGGTCAGTCATCTCGCGTTCTGTCTGCCTGATCAGCCATTCGTTTATCACTTCAACAGTCGACCAGGGATCAATTCTCAATATGATCTTTGGGATAACCCTTCAGAAGCTGGTTTAGACGGTAGGGACGGAATTATTTTGGCTCCATCCTCGGCTTCAGCACCTCTAGCTTTAACAGAACACTTCGAAGAAATAGAAAAGCTCGGTGATTTTGAGGTCTCAGTTAGATGGAATCGTATCCGCAGTTACTCCGTCTTCCGCGGGCATTCTCTACAAGGCTGGCCGGAAGCCTCCGACCCAAGCTCTCAGGAAACTCGCTAAGATGAAATCCCCAGGTTACACATCCCCGTTCGAACGTCCATCCGGACTGCGTAATTCTTCACCGTCGCTTGATCGTGTCAGTGTTGTTGTGCCTTTTTACAATGAAGAGGAGTGCGTCGAATTCGTCCTAAAAGAAATCGTCGCGTGCCAGCCCAATTCAGAAGTCGTCGCAGTCGATGACGGCAGCTCGGATAAGACCTGGGAGATCATGCAGGGAATCGAAGGTGTCACACCGTTAAAGCTCTCTGAAAATCGCGGTCAAAGCGGCGCACTCTTCGCCGGCCTGACGTTCGCCAAAGGAGACATCCTCGTGATGCTCGACGGGGACGGGCAAAACGATCCTGCTGACATTGAAAAACTTGTCGACCTTGTTATCGGAGGTGAATGCGATATTGCGGTCGGCCGTCGGGCGAAACGTCAGGACACATTGAGTCGCAAACTGGCATCCCGGATTGCAAACGCGGTGCGCCGCTGGTTCATCCATGACGGGATTAGCGACACAGGTTGTTCTCTCAAGGCGATTCATCGTGACCATGTCGATCTCCTTGTCCCGTTCAATGGAATGCATCGCTTCCTCCCCGCGATCTTCACCAATGCCGGTCTCAAGATCGACGAAATCGACGTCAACCACCGTGAGAGAAAAGCAGGTGAATCCAAATACACCAACCTCGATCGCGCGATCCGCGGAGTCTACGATCTCGTTGGAGTTTGCTGGCTTCTGAAGCGGAAGGTCATCCTTCCCCCGATCTTGACGCGTGGCGCTCAAGGATAGACAGTTCCTGCTATGAGGTTATTTTCTGCTGCGGTTGCCGTATTACTCACCGGCCTGATCACAACTGGCTGCGTTGAATCGACATCGCTCGTTCCAGAGTCGGCAGATACGACAGGATCTCCAGCTCAGACTGCCACTCCAGCTCCCCCGCAAGAAAAGCTTACAAAGCACGATACAGCACTGCGCTTTCTGACCGCCTATATTCATCTCGACCGTAGCATGGCCCTCAAGTATGCGACGCCAAAAGCGGTTTCGAAGCTGGATTGGAGCAAGCCGCACCGGGGAAATATTCCCTACTATGACGACAAGATGTTCCTCTACTACAGCGGAGGACTCGCCAAGGTCTACTTTCAGGAAGTTGATGGTAGCTATATGATCTCCGATCTTCAGACGCACAGGCGCTGAACCGTGGTCGCTCCGATCTAACGAAACATCTCACGTGCTGAGAAAGCGACACCGAGAGCGGCCGAGGAATCACCTCCAATAGCCCATTCGAAGCGGGTCGTTTTTTGCTCTGGATCAATCGGGCTCTGCAAATAAATTGGCCAGGCGCGCTCTTCAAAACCTTCCATAACCCATCCAAGGTAGTCGTCGCGGAAGCCCTCAGTTTCGGCGAGCCCTCCTCCAAGAACAACCAGTCCCGGATCGAAGACCCGAACAAGATCGGCAATGCCGTGGCCAAGAATTTGAGCCTGCTGACGGAAAAGCCAAATCGCGAGTTCGTCACCTTCCTGAGCAAAATCACGAAGACGGAAAGCCTTCTCTTCGAGCGAAGTCCCATCGTTTAAAGGATGTCCTTTGTTCTCGTCTTTCGCGAGTTCAATACCGATGCGGCGACGCAGAGCGACAAGAGAAACCCAGGCTTCGAGACAGCCATGCAATCCGCAACTGCACTGTGGAAGCTCACCGTCATCCTCACGATGAGGCACCGAAATGTGCCCGACTTCGAGAGCGAGGCCGTTCGCGCCCTCATAAGCGCGACCACCGGGAAGAACAAGCCCTCCGCCAAGGCCGGTGCCAGGTGAGACAAGAAGAAGACCTCCGTGGTGCTTGCGACGAACCGCATACTCTCCAAGAGCAGCGGCGTTTCCGTCGTTCGTCATGTAAATTGGAGTCCCCCCGAGGCGCTCAGACAATCGATCTCTCACATTAGTTCCGACCCAGTCTTCAGCAAGATTGGCCCGCCCCCAGATGACTCCGTCGCACGATGGCGCAGGAACATCCATTCCGATGCCTTTGACGGCTTCCCGTCCGACACCTATCGCGGAAGTGAGTTGATCGAGCGCAGACTCGAGTTGCCCGAAGGTAGCATTGAAACCATCTTTAACGTGGCTGCGGACCTCAACCATTTCACCGGCCACTTCGCCAAGTTCATCAACAAGGACGGTTTTTACGGTAGAGCCACCAATATCAAGTCCAGCAAAGTAGTTCGCGTTTTCAGCCATGAGAATATCTTCTTTAGAAAGGCGAGAGGAATACTACGACGCCCTTCGACCGTCAATGACTAATCCAGCCCATCCCCCGTCTCTCATTCCTACGGGACCGGGAGGAGCATGGGTGATAACCTCCTGATTCACATTGGACACCCGATGTTTCGGCGCAACCACGGGTCAAGGTCACGGTGGAATTTCACGCCCTCAGGGAACAAGGTTAAGACATGAAGTTACGACTATTTGGATTGTTGGCGTTGTTCCCTGTTCTGCTCCAGGGAGAAGAAGTCCTCGTGGAAGCCGAGTCATTCGACAATGCGGGAGGCTGGAAGCTGGACACCCAGTTTATTCAAGTGATGGGTTCCCCCTATTTGCTCGCCCACGGCCTCGGTCAACCCGTCGAGGACGCTACGACAACGGTCACTTTTCCAAAAACCGGAGACTACACCTACTGGGTCCGCACCAAGAACTGGGTCGAGAAATTCGCGGATCATGTCGATGCAAGCGCCGCTCCGGGAAAATTCCAACTAGCGATTGGTGACGAAATTTTGGAGCCCGTCTTCGGAACAGAAGGGTCCGACTGGTTCTGGGAGAAAGGTGGCAGTGTTTCAATCGACTCGACTCAAGTCGATTTGACGCTCAAAGATCTGACCGGCTTCAACGGCCGTGTCGACGCGATACTTTTCTCCAGCAATCCTGATTTCGAGCCCGACAACACGAACGAGACCCTCCCTGAATGGCGGCGCAAAATGCTCGGTGTCGACACCGCAATGATCGAGGAAGGCCCTTTTGATATCGTCTTTATCGGAGGGGGTTACTCCGGCGCCTGCGGAGCTATCTCCGCAGCGCGTATGGGCCTAAAAGTCGCCCTCATCCAGAACCGCCCCGTTCTGGGCGGAAACGGCTCATCGGAGGTCCGCGTCTGGGCGAAAGGAAACACGCCTCCCGGTCTCTACCCGATCGGCGACATCGTGAATGAATTTTCCGATACCGCAGAGTTGTCCCCGGGCACTTACGAGGAATACGAGGATGCCAAGAAGCACGAAATCGTGACAGGCGAGCCTAACATTGCTTTATTCCTCAACCATCACGCCTTCGAAGTTGAGATGGCGTCCGATACTAAAATCGAAGCGGTGCAGGCCTTCGACACCCGCAGCGGAGAGATCAGACGATTCACTTCGCAGAATTTCTGTGACGCAACCGGCCATGGCACCATTGGCATGATGGCCGGAGCCGACTACACCACGATCGACGGCGGTCGCATGGGAATGTCAAACATGTGGGCCTGGGAGAATGCAAGCGAACCAGTTGATTTCCAGGAACTCGCCTGGGCTCTTCCCCTCGAAGAGCGCGACTTCCCTTATCCACGGAAATTTCACGCCGAGTGGTTCTGGGAGAGTGGCTACGACAAAGACCCACTCCTCGACAAAGAACAGATCCGCGACTGGAATAACCTTGCTGCGTTCAGCGCATGGAACGCACTCAAAAACAAAGGGGCTCACAGCCGCAGCGATCCCGACATGCTCGAACATAAGAATGCCCGCCTCACCTGGATGGCCTACATTGGCGGAACCCGCGAAACTGCTCAGCTTCTCGGAGATATCATCCTCACCGAGAAAGACATCGTCAACAAGCGCCCCTTTCCTGATGGCTGCGTCCTCACGACATGGTCGGTCGATCTTCACTATCCGCGCGAGCAATATGCAAAGAAGTTCCCCGACAATCCTTTCATCGCGATTGCCGTGCATGGGAAAGGCGTTGATCGCAAAAAAGGCTACCCGGTTCCCTATCGCTGCTTTTACTCGCGAAATATTGAGAACCTTTTCATGGCCGGCCGCAACATCAGCGTCACCCATGAAGCCCTCGGAACCGTCCGCGTTATGAAAACTTGCGGCATGATGGGGGTCGTCGTCGGAAAAGCCGCTGCGATCTGCACGAAGTACGATGTCACTCCACGCGACGTTTACTACCAGCACCTCCCTGATCTCGTCGATCTCATGCAAATTCCCGGAAACGTTCGCCGCGTCGATCTTGATTCAGAATTTTTCGAAGATCCAAATCTCCCTGAGATGACTGAGCTCAAGCTCGACTGGATTCCAATAGAAAAGCTTACTGGTATCGTTATCGATGATGATAACATCGAGCTCTCCGCCAACTGGAGGCACGGAGCGGGACTCAAACAGCATGTCAACAATGGCTATCACTATGTCGGCGGAGTCGCCGCGGGGACTCCGAACATTCAAACAGCGCGCTTTGAATTCACAGTCCCTGAGGATGGTGAATACGAAGTCAGAATTTCTCATCAACCGCATGAAAACCGGGCCACAAATGCACCGGTCACGGTTCAATCTGCCGACGGTGAAAAGACTTTCGAGATCAACCAGACCATTGCTCCTCCACTCGCGAACAGCTTCTTCGGTCTCGGTGTTTTCTCCTTCGAAGCCAGTAATCCCGGCGTAGTCACCGTTTCCAACGAGGGAGCCAAAGGCAACGTCCACATCGACGCGGTGCAGGTCATTCCAGTGAAGGAATAGAACCTGCCGCGAATGACCTTCGATCAATCGCTGGAGAAATCAGGTTTCTCCGGCGATATCAAGAAGTCATCAAAGCAAATCGAAGCGTCCTCCGGTGGT
This sequence comes from Verrucomicrobiales bacterium, assembly GCA_029210205.1. GTDB lineage: Bacteria > Verrucomicrobiota > Verrucomicrobiia > Verrucomicrobiales > DEV007 > Arctic95D-9. Next base: position 19,899 of record JARGOD010000013.1, read on the forward strand.
GCCCAACTCGAAGAATTCCCTCCGAAAAAAGTGCTGAAGAAGAAACTGTCGACGGGACCATACTTTGTCCCGTGGAGTTCCAGTTCCTCGAGTCGCAGCTTAGTTTCGCCGTCGACGTCAATTTCGATGACTCCATCCTTCTTGCCGGGCTCGCCGGTATCAATGCGCTGGATCAACTCCACCCACTTGCCGGGAACTAAAGTGGTCTTTAGTGCATGACGTTCCCCGTACTGGCTCTTCATTCCGGGATGGTAAAAATAGAGCTCGAGCGCCCCTTCCCGCCTCCACATGTAGCGAGCACTCCATCCTCCCGCCTTCCCCGGCGGTCTTCCACCTGTGAATCGGCTCCCGCCTGAAGTCATCCCAGGTAATTTTCCACCTTTCACAAAAGGAAAGCCGGGGCCGGGACGAAAGCGATAGCTCAAGGTCGCGTAGCGACTCTGCTCCAGCTCGATCACGAACTGGGCACCACTCTTCCCCGATGCAACCGCACCCCTCGGATAGTTCACTTCGAGGACCTTTCCCCCGCCGTCCCTGCGAACGATGGCCCTTTCTTCCAACGCCTCCCAGTCGATCTTTCCGAACGCCCTGCTAATTTCCTCTTTCGACAATTTTCCAGGCTCTATCAATTCAAAGCCCACCGCAATAGAAGACAACTCATCTGCTTGAAGTTGCGCAGCAAATCCCCAAATCAACCCGATCATAGAAAGGGTTCCCACCTTTTTTAGCGTAATTTCCATAAACTCGAAATATGCTCACTTAAGCACGTATTAAATTGACATACAAAAATGAACGTATTAGTCTAACCTGACACAGTTAAATGAATTCCTCCAAGCTACAGCTCAAATCCGAATTTCTGGAAGAGGTGTCGCCGCTGTCTCATTTTGAAGTCGTCTTCGACCAGCTTCCGGGAATTTCGTTCTTTGCCAAGAACCAAAACTTCGAAATCGTCTCGGCAAACCGCGCCTTTTGGGAGCGTCTCAATTGTAAATCAGAATCAGAAGTGATCGGAAAGACGGACTTTGACCTTTTCCCCGAGCAACTCGCAACGAAGTTTCGTGAAGACGATGAAATAGTGATCATGACAGGGCGGCCCAAGCTAAAGATCATTGAACTTTTCTTTAATCGCCAGGGTCTCCCCGACTGGTATTTCACGAATAAATTTCCAGTATTCGGTCGCGATGGAGACGTCATTGGAGTAACCGGAACCGTCCAAAGCTACTCCGGTCGGCGGTCCGCTCTGACCCCGCATCTTCAACTAGACCGCGCAGTGAACTACATTCGGGAGCACTTTAGTGAGCCGGTCAACATGACGGAGCTCGCAAAACGGACCGGCATGTCCGTTCGTCAGTTCAACCGCCGCTTTCGCGAAGTGTTCGGAACGAATCCGCGAACCTTTCTCATCAAGACTCGCGTTCAAGCTGCCTGCGAAGAGCTCCGTTCCAGTGACAAACCCATCAGTGAAATCGCTCTCGACTATGGCTTCTGCGACCAGAGTTCGTTCACACAACACTTTCGCGCACACATGGGTGTCACCCCATTGAAATACCGCCGGAGCAGCTGACTAAACAGGGTTAAGTCACCAACCTAACCCTGTTGAATCTTCGCCTCAAGCGTCTCACGAAAAACGTCAGCGGTTGCTTTCGCCATTGTTTCACGGCTCCCCGATGTCTCGACCCAGGCCCGACCTGCGTCACCGAATTGCCTCATCCTATCAGGCTCTCTCAACATCTCTAAAAGTGCCTCTTTCAGAAGTGGAACACTCTTCGCTTCAAAGAGTGAGCCACCCTTACTTTCATGGATCATCTCCGGAAACGGCCCATGCGAAGGCGCCACAACGGGCAGTCCGCAAGCCATTGCCTCGAGCACATAGAGTCCTTTCGGCTCTTCAAAGCGGGTCGGCACACAGAAAAGATCAACTTCGCGGAAGAACTTAAGCTTTGCCTGAACATCGGGTGCCTCGACATGTTCGAATCGGTCTGCGAGCCCAGCCTTCTCGATCTTCTGGATCTGGTCGGCATAAAACTTACGGTCTTTCTCTGAGAGCCAGCCAGCTACCTTTAAACTGGCAGCGGGCAAATCAGAGGCCAGTTCAAGAAAGGCATCAACGGCAAGATCGAATCCCTTCTCCGGCGAAAGTCGGGCAAAGTAGCCAATCGCTGATCCCGCAGATTTTTCGCGATTCGCTGTCCAAACAGAATCGAACTCCTCGACGTGAACTCCTAGCGGAGTGAGGTGAAACTTACCGGGGTCGACCTCAAGCATTTCAGCCATAAGCTCCCGATAGAATGCGGAAAATGTCAAAAATCCGTCTGCCTCTACGGCGAGCTTCTTCATCTCGACGAGCACTTTATCGTGCCAGGGTGCTTGCAGCTCATCGAGAAAAACGTCATCTCCCTGAATCGTTACTAACACTGGCACATCAAGCTCACGCTTCAGAGCGGGGATCGAACCTCCCACGAGAAGATTGGTGAGGCAGATCAAATCAGGCTTCACCACTTCCTTCAACCAGTGGACAAGTCGTGCGACTTCTTTTCGCTGAAAGCCGTTTTCCCCCTTCACCATCGAAAGTGTCATGTCACCGAGATCAGCAGCGCTCACCGACATTGCTTTCGAAGAGACGCGCCGGATCAATCGCGGATTGTCCAGCCAACGATCCAGAAACGCCGGGAGATTGCGAAACAGGGGGATCTTTTGCTGGAGATATACATTGATCCCCCCAAAAAAGACCTGATCCATGGAGTGATCCTCCTCGTCCACCCGAATGGGCGTATAGAGCGGTAGAAGCAGAATATCCCATCCAAGCTCTTCGAGTGCAGTCACGAGTGCATTGTCTCGGATACAGCTGCCGCAATACATGCCTCCGGCACCGGCAGTGATGTAGACAATTCGAGGTTTATCTTTCAAATCAGATCGGAAGGTTGGACCAACATACTGAAACGTCGACAGGACAATCTTTCCACGGATTCAGAGACATCATAACGCCAGTGGGAGATTTCCGGAAATCGGTAGAGGGTAGCGGAACCTTTCCTCTCTATTCCATGAAATCATACGTGCTCACGGTTCTTCTCATCACTCTTCTCTCTGCTGCCACTACCTTCGCTGACTGGCCGCAATGGCGGGGCCCGGATCGCAACGGGATCGCGAGCGCTTCGGCTGAACTCCCCGATCTTATTCCAGAAGACTATACCCTGACAAAGCGCTGGGAGTCACTGGAAATCCCCAGTGATCACTACGGAGGTCATGGGAGTATTGCCGTGGCTGAAGGAAAAGTCTTTCTGTCGATCGTATGGCACCGCGATGAACCCACCGAGACGAGAAAGATTGATGGCAGTGTTCTTTCGACACTTGGCTATCGTGGCACCGGAAACCTTTCTGATGAAGTGAGAAACAAAATGGAGGAGGACCGCATGAATCTCAGCAGACGGCTCAGGGGGGCCGCGCTCGATGAGTGGGCCGACGCCTGGGTGAAGGAAAATATTGACCCAAAGACTCAACTAAGTCTTGGCAGCTGGATTATCAGCCGCTTCAAAAAGGGATCAGCAGCAATTCCCTTAAGTGTTTTCGAGACTTTGCGGGGTGCCTCGAAAGAGACCTTTTCGAATCAGGCAGCCATGGTGTCCTGGGTCGATGAACAAAATTTCGATCCAGTCATCCGCGAACAAATAATCAAAGCCGTCCCCGCGACCAAGAAAGTGGCGGATGACATCATCCTCTGCCTGGACGCAGAATCAGGTGCCGTCGTCTGGGAATTTCGCGTCAAAGGTTTCCCAAGCGGACGAGGATCTTCAAGCACGCCTGCCTATTCTGATGGAATGGTTTACGCTGCACTCAGCGAACACGTTTACGGTGTCGACGTAGCGACCGGGAAAGAGATTTGGCGAGCACCCTTGACTGGTCGCAAAGGTCCAGCTTCGTCCCCACTCGTTCACGATAATCACGTCTACCTTCAGCAGAATCACCTCTCCGCTTTTGATCGCCTTACCGGTGAAGAGATTTGGAAAAACACCGAGGTAACGGGTTCAAATCCTTCCCCCGCCGTTTGGAAAAATCTCATTATTTGCAACACAAGCAAGGCGTTGCTCGGGGTAGACAGCGAAACGGGAGTCACTACCTGGAGCGTCGCAGGTGGCGGTGACGGAACCCCGGTCGTGGTAGGAGATGAGGTCGTGATCAGCAGCAAGAGCGAAGGAAAAAATCTAATTGCCTACACCCTCGGAGCAGATGGTCCGAAAGAAAAATGGTCACAGCAGTTTCTCGCACGTCGCTACGGATCGACCCCGATTATCTATGGCGAAAACGTCTACTACATGGGCAGCGATCGCCACCTGTGCCTTTCCCTCGCTACCGGTGAGATCCAATGGGAGCGCGAAGCTCAATCTGCTATCTCTTCCCCGCTTCTTGCCGACGGAAAACTGCTCGTCTACGAAAACCGAGGAGGTTTCGCCCACCTCATCAAAGCAACACCGGAAACCTATGCGTCTCTTGGTAGGGCGAAAGTCGGCGCACTCTATTGCGCTTCACCAGCCATCGTTGGAAAAGACCTTTATCTCCGCACCGCAAAGAACGTGGTGTCATTTCGATTTCAGTGAGATTACGAATCCCGGCGGGCACTCCGATTAGCCATCAGTAATCAATTTCAGCAGCCTTTGCTGAGAAGCTCTCCAGAACAAAATTTCAATATTTTGTAAAAAAGCCTTTACAGACCGACCTGTCTGTTTATGTTGTCACCAGATGAGAAAAGCCAACGCCAAAGAACGCATCCTGAACACCGCCGGAAAACTCTTTTTCCGACATGGGTATTCTGAAGTCGGCATCAACGAGATCATCGCGAAAGCAGAAACTGCCAAAGCGAGCTTCTATCAGCATTACCCTTCGAAAAAAGCACTTTGCGAGGCGTGGCTTTCCGACGTTCATTATCGCTCTGAAGTCAGCCGTGCGGATCTTCTCGATAGCGATGCAACACCGAGAGGGAAAATCGAGATCTACTTTGACCAGCTAAAGTCTTTCATGGAGCAAAGCGAATTTCGTGGATGCCCCTACTCGAACACAGGCGCTGTCTCTGGAGGCGAGTGCACCGGTATTATCGAGCAAATCCAGGGGCACAAAGAATCGATTCGCGGCTTCCTGCGTGAGGTCTGTTTTCAGCATGTTTCCGACAAGAAGAAGGCTGACACACTGGGCGACCGAATATTCCTCCTCTATTCCGGCGCGACGACTGAGAGCCAGAACTTAAAAGAGATCTGGCCAATCGAAATTGCCCGTGACGCAGCTTTGGAACTCATTAACTAAACCATTTTTTTGACCATTAAAACAGACAGACTTTTCTGTTAATCTCAGACCAAATTGATACTATGATCACTACCCACACTCTCAATCCTGAAAATTGGAATCTCTCCTACCGCGAATATCTAATCCGCTTTGCGCTGCAACGCATCTCTGACTATGGAATCGCAGAAGATCTCGTTCAGGACACCTTTCTTTCCGGCTGGAACGCGAAAACATCCTTCCGCGGTGATTGCACAGAGCGGACCTGGCTCACCGGGATCCTCAGAAACAAGATCATTGACCACTATCGCAAAACAGGGCGTCGTCCTTCAGTCCTAACGACCGATCTGGACGCCACATCAATGGACGAAGGAGATACCTTTTCATGGATCGACCAGCAACCTGACCTGGGTTTAACAAATCGACCAGAGGCGGAAACCGAAAAACATGAATTTCTCAAGGATCTTGAGAAAGCCGTCACACATCTTCCGACAAAAATGGGGCGTGCCTACGAAATGCGGGAACTGCTTGGCCTCTCAACCGACGAAATCACTGACGAACTTGGCATCTCCAAAGCCAACCTCTGGGTCCTGATCCATCGCGCCAAACAAACCCTCAGCGAAGAACTCGACTCCGAGTGGAATGGTATGGACGAGTTTGGAGGTCGCCGCGCTGCATAGAAGGAAGAATTTCCCGCATAGTCAGTTCGTGTCGTTCGTCTAAGGAAATGGTGGGGTGGACTCCATCACAGCCATCAAGCACTTAGCCTATCATCGGAAAGAAAATCCGTCACACCCCCCCTACCGCTGACAAGGTTAAGTAGGAAAAGCCTACTCCTCTATAAATGAACGAAATTGCACAACAGATCATACGGGAACAGTGGATGTTCCGGAATGATTCGAATCCCGCAATCAGGAGGCAAGCGCGGACCTTAATTAAGACTCATATTTTTCTTATTCGAGGCTGGAAACATGAACTAGCCGCTTAAGTTTTTAGAAAAAAGTTCAAAAATTTAAAATATTAGTTAATATTTCCTGATTTCTGGGATAAATTAGCTAATGCACTCCCGGACATTTGTTCTGTCAGTCACGTTCTCCCTTCTGTCTTTTACCCTGAACCAACAGGTTCTGGCGGAAAAGAGCGATCGGGCCACTCGATCCTTCCGCCCGATCATTCCAATCAGGCAGAGCGTTAGCCCTGACGAAGATCAGGCGATCGCCCGAACGGTCAAGTTGACCATTCCCACTACTCCTGCTCCCTCGTCGGCTCTATTTCCCGAAGGAAGTGTTCCCGAAGTGAATCTTCCTCCTGAGCCGGCTAGCTCTGATGAGGCCGATTCGCCAGGCGACCAAAATCCTTCGGAAGATAGCTCGCTAAAAGAGATCGATCCGGACGCTCCTACTCTAGCAAAACTGCGCGAAGAAGCTCATCGACTCGCAGACCGGGGTCTCACCTATAGATTCGGAGCTGATGATCCCGCATCAGGTGGTCTCGACTGTTCCGGAGCAATGCAGTATCTACTCTCGAAGATCGGAGTTGAAGACGTTCCACGAACTTCCTATGACCAATACTACTGGCTGAAACGAAAGAAACTACTCGATGACGTCTTCGGCAAATCAGCGAGTTCGAAGATGTTGAAAAAACTTACTCCGGGTGATCTAATTTTCTGGGGAGGCACATGGAAATCGGGGCACCGTGTTTCACATGTTATGCTCTACCTGGGCTACGACCCGAGCGCCGACAAGCACTACATTTTCGGAGCTCGCGGGAAAAGTTCTAAAGGTATGCTCGGAAACGGAGTCGATATTTTCGAACTCGATCCTGATCGTGGACGGCTCATCGCGCACGGCAAGATCCCCGGCCTTCAATACTAAGCGACTCTCCTATTTCATAGGTGCGAGAAGATCGTCCAACTCCCCGTCAGAGAAACTCAGCTTCTGCGGTGTCCCTTCAAGAATCCCTTCAAAAAGTGCTCTTTTCTTCTGCTGGAGCATGAGAATTTTCTCCTCAATCGTTCCCGTCGTGATTAGTTTGTAAACAAAGACGGGGCTCTTTTGACCGATGCGGTAGGCCCGATCTGTTGCTTGCGCTTCAAGGGCCGGATTCCACCAGGGATCAAAATGAATTACGGTGTCGGCTGCGGTAAGATTCAAACCGGTACCTCCCGCTCTCAGGCTGATCAGGAAAACCGGTGCTTTCCCTGCTTGAAAATCATCGCACAGCTTCCCGCGGTCTTTCGACTGCCCCGTGAGGAGAAGATACCTAATTCGCTCTTTTTGCAATGCCGCTTCGATAATCGAAAGCATCCCTGTGAATTGCGAAAAGATGAGGATGCGTCGTCCCTCTTCCACCATCGATGGCACCATGTCCATAAGCAGATCCATCTTTGCCGACCCTTTCAGTTTTTTCGCTGAGGGAAGATTTAAGAGCTGAGGATGATTGCATACCTGCCGAAGTTTCATTAAAGCCTCTAAAACAAGGAGCCTCGAACGCTCCACACCAAGGCGTTCAATTTCTTCGTGAACCTCGCGGCTAACGGCCGCGCGAACCGCCTCATACAGCTCGACCTGTTTGGGAAGCAACTCTAATGATCGGACGATTTCGCTTTTTGGCGGAAGATCTTTAGCCACAAGCAGCTTTGTGCGCCGCAGCATCAGAGGGGCAACCCGCTCTGCGAGGCGCTTCCGCAAGCCCTCGTCACGATCATTCTCAATCGGAGCCCTGAAGCAACGATTAAAACTTTCTTCACTGCCAAGAAACCCGGGCATCAGGAAGTGAAACTGAGACCAAAGTTCTCCGAGATGATTTTCAATCGGAGTTCCGGAAAGACAGAGCCGATGGCGTGCATCAATACGATAGGCAACCTTAGTGACCTGGGAATTGGTGTTCTTGATCGTGTGAGCCTCATCAAGCACAACATAGTGAAAAGGCTGGTTTAACAGCTCCTCTGCGTCCCTTAAGAGCACAGGATAGGACGTCACGACAAGGTCACAATGCTCAAGCACAGAGTAATATTTCTTCCGGTTAGCTCCCTGCAACGCGATCACTTTCAAGGACGGCGCAAATTTCTTTGCCTCTTTCTCCCAGTTCGGAACAACGCTTTTCGGGGCGAGGATCAAACTGGGCAAATCACCCCGGCCAGCCGCCTTCTCATGGTGCAAGTGGCAGAGAGTCTGAATCGTTTTCCCCAGACCCATGTCGTCAGCGAGGATCCCTCCCATCTTTTGCTCTCGTAAAAACTGAAGCCACTCGAATCCATCCTGCTGATACGGCCGTAGAGTCGCAAGAAACCCCTGGGGAGCATCGGGAATTTCTTTGGGCTTTAACAACTCCAACTCTGCGGCATGAAGCCTCAGTTTCTTCGGTGCCTTTTTAACAATCGCCTCTTCGCCCTGCATTCCAAGCAACTGCGCCGCACGAACCTTATGGAGCCGAAGCGTACCCTCATCATCAATAGATTCCCGATCAAAGAGCTCGGTCAAAGTAGAGAGAATTGACTTCAGCCGCGCGGCGGGAAAGGCGATGAATTTCCCTGATTCACCGGCAGGAATTGGAATCTTTTTTTTCGATGGCCACTGCTCTAAAAGCCCAAGGGAGTCATTAGATGGACGACTCTCAAGGTATCTCACAAGATACGGGAGCAGGTTGATACGCTCACCATTCACCTGCATTCCATACTCAAATCCGAACCAGTCGACATCTTCCTTTTCCTCCTTAAACTCGCCGTAGAAATCAAGGGGTTCGACGACCTGGAGACCAAAACCTTCATCAATGACAATCTCACAGCCCAATTCGATCAGTTCCTGCTGACGGTTCGTGATGAAATCGGCCCAGAAGACCTCCTGCATTCCCCTCCGGATGGCGGAGTAGGCATAACACTGTCGGCAATCGGCCTCGATTTCATCCCATGGGTAGAGTTCCACAAGACGCTTCAAACCCATCTCCCTGAGACGGGTCTCGATCTTGGGATTCTCTCCTGTGATTCTCGCCAGAGGCATTCGCTCGAGAACGGCGCGAGCCTCCGAATCATCCCAATGGAGAATACCGGCTCTCACGTCGGTCGCAAAAAGCTCAAGCCGCGTTGTCAGCGCCCCCATGCCAAATTCTTTATCAGCGACCGCTCCCTTTTCCAGCATCGCCATCATTAGCAAAGCGGCAACGTGCTCGTTATTTGGAGTCGCATCAGCATCGCTGCGACCGTCCACTTTCCACTCTCCCCCGGCGGTGTGGTGAATCACAATACTAACCTCCGCTGCAACCTCGCCTTTCTCTGGTGTTACCTGACCAAAAATTCCCGCGAAGTTGCCTTGAATGTTCGCCGTGACAAGACGAACCAGCCCTGAGTCGATCAGCCACCTTCCCTTGTTAAGAGCATCTCTTGAAAAAATCTCTCCACAGAATGGAGACTCATTGAGCATGATTCCTCCGAGGACACCGCAAGGGGCTGACGTGTCTCCATCAAGACGGGGACGACTGTTTAAGGATATTTTCTTCAAAAAGATCGGCGGTTAGCGGCGAGCCACCATGATCAACAAACTAAAGAAAAATTCAACTTCTTCGAAGAGAAACTGCCCATCACCGGATAGAAAAAGAGCCGGGTGGATTTCTCCACCCGGCTCCACAGGTTTACGTCCACGATGGAACTAAATCCACCGCAAAGTCATTATCGAAAGAATTCCTGCTTGAGGTCTGAAAGCGCAGTGCGATTGCGCTCATAGAGATGCTCCATCTGAATCCGAACATCAGACCCCTCAGGAAGCGATTTGGTCAACTCGCCCAAGTCGCGTTGAATTGACTGAAAATTATAAATTAGCTCCAAGTCTTTCTCAGAATCGATCACCGGATTACCACTCATCGAGACTGGTCGGAATCCGGCAAGACCCTGATTCCTGGAATCAGAGGAGTCCATCGAAACATATCCCCTTACAAACACGCGGGCAGACTGCCCTGCGCTGGCCATCGAATTCATCATTCTACCCTCGATAAGTCCCGTCTCGATACCATACCGGACGACACCATTTTCAACAGGAGGAAGGTATGAATCAACACGGTCAGTTCGAGAAGGAGCAGAAATTTGGCGGCTGATTGAATCACCGAGAGAAGCCGGAATCAGCGAATTTGCCTCAAGATAACTCGCATCGACCGGAGCATTCAAATCTTCCAGGCTTTCAACGAAGTCAAGACTGTCTAAATCGTCTACTTCTTCGGCAAGAAAAAGCTGCGGGACATGCACACTATCTTCGACCGCAGCCAACATGAGAGGATCAACTGCACTCAGGATAGCAGATGTTGAAGGCACCTCTGCCTCCGCCACTGACACATTCCCGCTCTGGGTAAAAACCGCAGCACCAACCAAACATGCGGCAACTAAAGCGGCTGCCACCGCAGTGATAGCGCGCCTGGACTGATTGAACTGGACCGGGGCAATCACCTTGCCCGCCTCAACCGAAGGAAGCACCTCCAAATTTGGCTCATGCATTTCACGACACCATTCGTTCTTCAAGCCTTTCGACAGCAACCCCATAATCTCATCCATCGACTCGAGCTCAATCTGAGCAGTCGGAGAAGAATCCATTTTGGCTTCGAATTCAGTGCGCTCTGCGAGAGTCATCTCTCCAAGAGCGTATGCAGTGAGTTGTGGATCGTCAGGATTGACAGGTTCGCGATTCATTTTGGGCAGTGGTGACAGTTTGGATGGCAGAAATTCTTAGGACGGCTCAACGCCCATCAAAGCTCGGAGACGTTTAATTCCGGTGTGAATGAGGAAACCAACGTTGCTCACGCTCAGTCCGGTCACCTCGGAAATCTCTTTGTAGCTGAGATCCCCCTGAAACTTAAGTCGAATCACCTCACGCTGATTGTCAGGAAGCCGCTCAAGGAAGCGCAGCACTTCTTCGAAGCTCTCCTTCTGTTCCATCGCGTTCGATGGGTCGGGAGTGGAATTCTCCATGTTCTCAAAGGCTTCCCCGGAAGAAGTGAGCATGGGGTTCTCTTTTCTCAGAACGTCAATGGAACGGTTTCGGCATACCGTGTAGAGCCAGCTTTTAAGCTTTCCCTGAATCATCTCGGGATCCTGCCGATGCAGTTTCACGAACGTGTCCTGCACGACGTCGCGGGCCCGCTCCCAGTCTCCACCAAGCAACCCGGCGGCATAGCCTGTCAACGGCCCCTCAAAGTCCGCTTGGGCGGACTCGACTAGCTCTCGGGGAGAAACCTCCATGGGTTGGATAAAAAGGGCGGACATAGACGCGATGACTACGCAGTCTAAAACGCTCCAAAAAAAGAGTTCTTAGAAAAAAATTACTTAAACAATCTAAGCCACTTTTGAATTCCCACAATACCGACCTTTTGAAACGAAAAACCACCGGCTCATTTAGCAAACTTCGTTTTTTACAGAATACGATATGAGAATTGAGATTTTCATTTATGAGAGTTTTTAGTTGCATTAGTTAAGAAATCCGTAGTATTTGAGTTACTTAATCTTTTTTAGCTCACCACCACTCAAATTGACCATGGCCAATATTCTCATTATTGACGACGAAGCTGCAATTCTGAACCTCATGTCGAAGTCCTGCCGACAACAGGGACACGACGTTACCGCTGTCCAAACAGGGAGAGACGGCCTGAAAGCGCTTGATGCTTCACAACCGGATCTCATGATCGTCGATCTGCTTATCGGCGACATGAACGGTCTCGACATCATCCGATACTCGGAAGAGCACTATCCGAAGACGCAGGTTATCATGGTAACTGGTAATGGCTCGGTCGAAACTGCAGTCGAGGCAATGAGACTGGGGGCTTTTGACTACCTCACAAAACCCTTCGAACTGGCGGATCTTCAAAGAACAGTCCAGCTCGCTCTACAAGAGCCCTCTGATCCGACGAAGCTTGATCAAGGCTTCCAAACCTCAGCGATTACGATGCCGAGCACAGGCATGATCGGAGAAAGTTCAAAGGTGAAAGAAATCCTTGAAGTCATCAGTAAGATCGCAGACAACGACTCACCGGTTCTTCTCGAAGGTGAGTTCGGATCCGGAAAGCAGATGGTTGCCCGGAGCCTTCACAATACCAGCGTTCGAAAAGACGCCCCTTTCAAAGTTCTTCAATGCTCGGCTCTTCCTGAGGAACTCCTCGAAAGTGAACTATTCGGATCTCCCTCAAGCCGCGGTGAAACGATATTTTCCCGAGCTGCGGGAGGAACTGTTCTTCTCGAAGAAATTCACGTTCTTCCCCTTCGGTTGCAGTCTAAACTCGATAGTTATCTTGAGGAGATAAACACACGGCGAATGATGTCTGATCTTCCCCGTCACATGGACGTTCGTTTTATTGCCTCCTCTGCAAAACCTCTCCAGGAGCTCATCGAATCAGGAAGCTTTCGCGAAGACCTCTTCTACAAGATCTCGATTATTCCGATTGAAGTGCCTCCACTCCGAAGCCGCACCGAAGACATTGAACCACTGGCCGAACACTTTCTCAAGCAGCGCTCCGAGCGCACTGGGACGGGCACACCTGAGATCGACAAGTATGCCAAGCGTCTCCTTGAGGGATACAGCTGGCCGGGAAATGTCGGGGAACTTCAAAATGCGATTGAGCGTGCTTGCGCTTTTGCGGAAGGAGGCCGAATCCGTCCGGTCGATCTTCCACCGAAAGTGACCCAGAAGGTTGAAATTACCGACGAGGACGAAAAAACCACTCACCATCTTCCAATCGGCACTGGGCTGTCTGACTATGTAAGAAAGCAGGAAAAACTGTTTATTCGTGAAACCTTGAAGTATAACGGCGGATCCCGCGAGAAAGCGGCAAGCATGCTTGGCGTCAGCATTGCAACTCTCTACCGCAAGATGGGCCTTAAGCTTGAAAAAGACAAAATGACCACCAAGTAGATTGGCCACGGCGGGATCGTTTGTTCCCGAATCTTTTAAGCAGCCTCTTGAGGATCGAGTATGATTCACAAGGGGCTGCTTCGCTTCGTCTGCGCCTTAACCTCGTTTCGGAAGGCTAATCAATCGCTTCGGTCAAGACATCACGCTGCCAGGGGAGTAATCCCTCCAGCCTCTCCTCAACCGTTAGGTTAGTTGATGCCATTCGTTCCATAAGACTGCGGGTAGCGATCATTGTACCTTCGAGACCAAGTTCAGTGGCCCTCTTGTTCCGAATGCCACGAATACGATCAAATCGCTTTTCGTCGATATCGAGGCGCGGACCATTCGAACGGACCTTTTTGCTGGGGTAATCAGACGTGGGAACCGCATCAGCCCGGGCAATGAATTCATGCAATCGCTCCAATGATGGCTTCTTGATGTAGTGTGGAGGTTTCAACTTGCGACCTTCATCGAGGTTTCCAACAAGGCGAAACAACTCACTGTTGCTGAGAAATTTGAAAGCAGGCCGATCCAGCCGTCTGCATTCATCGTCTCGCCACTCCCAGAAATATCTTAAATAGTTCAATCCTCGCGGAGAGAGTTTGCCCCACCCTGTAATTCGCCACGCATCTTTCTGCACGCGGTCACCACGATCGAATACAGAGGAACGAGCTGAATCGCAGCTTTGTAGGAACCACTCATACCTCCCGGCTTCATCTAACCTCGTTTCAAATTTCCCAGCCAAATCGAGAAGGTATCTGACATCGTTGAAAGCATAGGCCAACATCTTTTCACTCAACGGTCTCTGGCTCCAGTCAGCCTTCTGTGACTGCTTGGAAACTTTGACGCTGTATTCGGTCTCCAGCAGATTTGCGAGACCAAACTTCGTTTGCCCGAGAAGACGTGCTGCAATCTGGGTGTCCATGATGCGATGAGGAGCCCAGTCAAATGTCATACTGAACATCGAGATGTCATAGTCCGCTCCGTGCATCCAGACTTTCCGAAATCGATCAATAAAATCAGGAAAAGCCTTCAGTCCATCGATCCCGATTGAGAGCGGATCAATAATAGCCAACTCCGTCGGCGTTGAGAATTGCACGAGACAGAGCTTAGTCTCGTACGAATGCATGCTGTCTGCCTCAGTGTCGATTGAGCAGGCGTCCAAGTCATCCCGTTCAAGAACTTCGGCCACGTAAGACTCAAAAGATTCCTGAGTGTCGATATAGCGCTCAGGAAAAGACGCAAATCGGTCCGGGGTAGCGGAGGACATCGGAAAGTTACCTACTGAATACCACGAAGTAGAAGCTCCGCATTTGAACTGGTCGATTTCACGGTCTTTAACAAGACTTCCATAGCCTCTGGAGCAGGACGCTGAGCCATTTGCTTCCGCAAAGAACTAATTCTCTGAAACTCTTCAGGATGATAAAGAAGATCATCTTTGCGTGTTCCGCTCTTTAAGAGATGTATCGCCGGAAAAATCCGGGACTCTGCCATCTCACGATCAAGAGTGATTTCCATATTACCAGTTCCCTTGAACTCTTCGAAAATGACATCATCCATTCGGCTGTCAGTCTCAATCAAACAAGTTGCAAGAATGGTGAGGCTTCCACCCTCTTCCACATTTCGTGCGGCTCCAAAAAAGCGGCGTGATCGTTCGAGTGCTTTGGGTGAGATTCCCCCGCTACCAATCGGCCCTCCACCGCCGCCGCCCCGCTTTTTGCCACGTCCGCCTCCTCCACCGCCGGACTGATTAGAGGAGTTATGGGCACGAGCCAATCGAGTTAAACTATCAAGAAGCACCACAACATCTTTACCGGACTCAACAATACGCTTTGCACGATTGAGAACCATGTCAGCAACTTCGATATGCCTCTTTGAGGATTCATCAAAAGTTGAGCTATAAACAGAGGCTTCAACGGTCTCTCGAAAATCCGTCACTTCCTCAGGCCTCTCGTCCAACAACATAACAATCAATTCGACATCCGGATTATTTTTGTGAATCGAGACAGCAATATTTTTCAGAAGAATCGTTTTTCCACCACGAGGTGGGGCCACAATTAAACCTCGCTGACCCTTGCCAAGTGGGGCGATAAGATCAATAACCCTCGAAGAAACACATGGAGAGTCCATAATCTCGAGAATCAAACGTTCATCCGGAAACATCGCGGTGAGGTGATCAAAACCGTCCGGATCCTCCCACTCCTCGATCGGGGTTCCTTCTACCGAGATGATAGAATCAACTGAGAGGAACTTTTCACGATCTCTCGGAGCTCTGACCGTACAGAAAAGTTCCTGCCCGACCTTTAATTGGTGCTTTTTGATAAAAGCAGCAGGGACATACACATCGTCAGCATTGGAAGCGAAACTAAATGCGGGCCAGCGGAGGAACCCAAAACTGTCACCTGAATAATCGAGGAAGCCGGTTGCCTCCATGACAGTCCCACGTTCTCCGTAAAACTTTAGAAGCTCGAAAACGAGAGCATGCTTGGAGCGCATCCCGGCTACGCGAAGATTAGCCTCCTGTGCTGCCTGATGAAGATCATTCAAAGACTTTGTTTGAAAGTCATTGATTACAATCCGCTCGGGGACTTTCACTGCGGGAGTTTGATCCTGCTTCTCAGGTTCAGGTGAGTCGGTTTGGGCAACTGCGTTATCTGTCATTAAGAACTATGAAAAACATCTTCGAACCAGATGTTCGACTTGTAAATTTAGAGCCTCTAATGACCCGTCGTTCCACACGACGACATCAGCACGGCGAATTTTTTCATCTATTGAAAGTTGGGCACTTAGAATTTGATTGGCCACCCGGAGGTCGAGCCCCCGAATTGAGGTTAGTCGCTCGACTTGAGTAGCAGGAGAAGCGGCAACAATAAGGTCGAGATCACGTTCCAGTGGGAAATTGACCTCATAGAGTAGAGGCACTTCAACAAGCAAAAAATCAGTATGGTCAGCCCTGTTTCCAAGGAAGTCCACCACCCGTTCATAAACCAAGGGGTGTATCAATGCCTCAAGTTTCTCACGAAAATCAGAATTTTCAAATGCGCGTTTCCTGATCGCACTTTTATCGAAAACACCGTCCTGTCCCCCATTTTGGGCGAAGAGCTCTAATACCTGCCTCTGAATGTCCGAATCTGATAAGAGCTCCGCAACACAGGCATCGCTGCTGAAAAGCGGCGCCTCCAAGCCTGACTGTAAAGACTCTGCGACCCTGCTTTTCCCACAGGCTATTCCTCCCGTTATCGCAATTGTGTTCATTCAGGCCACCCGACAAAAAAGGCGCAGTAGTAAATTACCACTGCGCCTACTCTCAAATTTAATGACGCCAATCCGTCACTTTTGATAGGGAAGTGCTCCGGCTCCAGGCGCAAAATTGGTCTGAGGAGGAGTAATTGGCGGACGCGGAAGAGGCTCAGGGAGCGGCTCATCCTTCAGTCCACCGTGAATCGGAGCGCCCGCAGGATCCATCAACTGTGCTTTCACAAAAATCGTGAGGTTCCGCTTAAGATGCTGTTCGACGCTTGAGCGGAATAAACGACCGACAACAGGGAGATCTCCGAGAAAAGGAACCTTATCTTCGACATCCTGAATATCTTCACGAATCAGACCACCCAAAGCGATTGTCTGGCCATCCCAAATGGTAACTTGAGTCGTCACCTTACGGGTCGAGAAAATCGGCATGTTGATCGTATTCGCAGTGAGAACCGCATTACCGTTGGTGATTGGCGTTCCGTAGTTAATGAATCCGTCGAATTCGACCACCTCAGGGGCCAAGTTCAAGTCGATCGTAAACTCGTCAGCCCCCAAAACCGGATCTACCTCTAAAGTCACGCCCGTATTTCTTGTTTCGAATGCCGTTGGCGTTGAAGGAGTGACAGGGAAACTGCCGCCCACTGCTGTGTTACCAACCTGGTTAGGAATTTCAGGAGGATCATATTCCGTTGGGTAAATAAATTCCCGGATCACCTCAATTTTCGCGCGCTGACCACTCCGGGCCATCACCGAAGGAGCTGACAAGAGATCAACCCCCTTCTTCTGGCTCATCGCCCGTATCGCCAACTGAAACTGAGGATCAGTTAACACTCCGGAAATACCGAAAACTGAGGGTGATGATCCGAGAACAGCCGGCGTGCCATTGGCAGCAGCGATGAGAGCGTCAATACTGTTGTTGGAAATAGCCCTCGTTCCCGACCTGAGACCATTGGTGAGCATGTTACCCGGGTTTCCATTCGCCACAGCGGGGTTGACGAAGGAAAAATCGTTAGCCACAGAAGGGTTATTTACATTACCCACCGTTCCTCCGCTCCCAAGAATATTGTTTGTGCCTAAGGCAAATGGCCCCAGCAACCAATCGAATCCCAGTTCGTCATTGATCTCGTCCGCAATCTCAACGAACCGCGACGTAATGTAGATCTGCTTTTCAACGCCAGTCCGGATGGATTCGATGTATGCCTCAACAATCTCAAGCTGATCCTGCGTATTTGTCACAACAAGCGTTGACGACGCAGGTGCATAAAATGCAGTAGCGCCAGTGCCGAATGTAATTCCAAACGACTCCAGCACCTCCTTAGCAGACTTCCGGGCACTGAAAGCTGAACCCGCTCCATCAACTGGATCAGCAAATGGGTCAGCCGCCGCGCCACCTCCTCCGCCACCGCCATCTTGCGCGGTCGACAGAAATGTCGGGGGAACGGTGTAATTCACGGTAAAGAGATCCTGATCCGGAGT
Source organism: Verrucomicrobiales bacterium (assembly GCA_029210205.1). Classification (GTDB taxonomy): domain Bacteria; phylum Verrucomicrobiota; class Verrucomicrobiia; order Verrucomicrobiales; family DEV007; genus Arctic95D-9. The sequence goes on from JARGOD010000013.1 coordinate 37,754, forward strand.
GGACAAAGGAACAACGAGAACTGCGTTCTGTTCGACTTTATATTTCAACTGGGCCAGAGCAGTCGTGTAGCGCAAAGCTTCTGCGAGTGGAACATTGGAAAGTCGCAGCGTAATTCGTGTGTCCGCGACACCGCCACCCCCGGCATCAACAACTCCGCCGCCACCGCCGGAGAAACCAAATCCGCCATCATCTCCTGCCGGTGCAGCTGGAGCAGCCCCGCCGCCACCGCTGAGAATTCCGGAATCAAGAACGATATTCACACCTTTTCGGGCAGGATCAGTTTCGTTCACATCGAGCTCAACCGAACGCGTCTGAATGAAATCAAGAGCGTCCTTTAAAGGCGTATCGACAAATTCGACGCTCGGCATGATGATCGTCTTAAGCTTGTCCTCAATTCTTCGAATTTCGCCACTGGCAGTGTCGGTCGGAATGTTAATCAATTCACCACCATCAATCGCCGATGGAACTGGGCTTTCCCAACCTGCTGCAACTTCACGGAGCATCTTGGCCCGAGTGTGATCTCTGGCAACATCGTAATAATCCATCTTGTGACGCTCATTATTTTCCTGACCGCGACGCGCAGCTTTGTTGTAAGGGTCGTCATTTAGCGCCTTGTGATATTCCCTGTCTGCACGGTCGTAATCGCCCAAGTCGACGTAGCCTTGAGCTGTTTTCAAAGCCAACTTCACGCGGCTAACTCGCTCGAGATGCCCCGG
>JARGOD010000013.1:38570-70654 GCA_029210205.1 Verrucomicrobiales bacterium
GCCTGTCACAAACCCTCTAACAATGAATGTCATCTTCATAAATTTTTACAACTCAGGAGGTTCGCGATGAAAGCCTCCTTGCGAAGCATCATCGAAACCAGAATATGGCCCAACTGTCAACCGTTACTTCTTCTTAATTTCTACCGTTTGTTCAGGTTCCGTTCCCGTCTCGTAAGTGATGACAGCTGAGTCCTCATTTACTTTTTCAAGCCGGTATTTTGTTTCCGCATCTTTGACGATGTTAAATGCGTCTCCTTCCTTCACATAAAAGCGATTTCCCGGATCCAACATGAACTCAAGTTCAGCGAAGTAGGTTGGAATTACGGTGTCGAGGTTACGGGTCAAGTCATAAGACTTACCGTCCGGCAGGTAGGTGATCTTCACGACCGAGGCATCAACCTCAATACCAACATTGTTCGGAGCCCTTTTTTCCTCGAAAGAATCCACCCGGAATTGCTTGTCTTCCGAAGTTTCCCCCACGCGAAGGTAGAAATTGTCTCTCCCGGGCCATTTCACTGATGGCACCTTCATAATCTGAAACCGCTCTGAATCCGGACGTGCCGAAAACCGGAGAATGTATTCCTGTTGCTGCCGGGAATGCATGATGAGCTTGTCAGCATATGGTGGATGAGAGGATGAGTCGGTAGGAGCTGTCTTGTCGTTCCATTCCGCCAAATTTGTGAATCCATCTCCATCCGGATCCTGAGACAGAACGCCGGAGTTCAAGAAGTCCAAACCATGCTCAAGAAGCCAGGCATTAGAAACTGGAGGTCTTAACTGGATAGCATTGGGGTCACCCATTTTTATCAAATTACCGCCAGACTCAACAACCGGCACCGAAACAAAGAGGGGTACTGGCTTGGGAGGGTTGCCAATCACAGGCGTTTCCCAGGTCTGAGTACTCTCAACCAATTGCCTCACTATTCCTGTCACCGCCGTGTCAGTTGGAGGCAACTCATCATTCGGAGATGCTGGAGGCATCACAAACCTCTCCCCGAAGCCTAGAGCACCGAGAGCTGCGAAGCTTGAGGCTCCGATTATAATCACGCTGACCAGAATCAGCAGCCATTTATGCCATTCTTTTTTCATCGCTTACCTCCTCGTTTTTCATTTTCGACCTGCTTATTCGCCTCCACTTCCTCCGGATCAATGAATCTCACAATATCTACGACCATAAAAACGTTCAGGGATTCTTTCCCCATCAGAACTCTCGCATCTTTGCTCGAAGTGATAAAGCCCTCCTCTTTAGCGTTCGCAGCTAGATCTGCCTCACTGGCGTCCGGGTAGCCCCACTCTTCGAGGCGCTCATAGGAAGCCATCTCCTTAGTGTCAGGATTTTCAAAAATAGGAAGACTCGACTGCGAAACTTCCGACAATTTCATAGGCCCTTCCGTAACCTCGTTGCTAACCTTCAAGACTCTAACGATGTAGAAAAAGTTAGTATCGTTAGCGAGCTTGTTAATAAGTTCCTGAAACGAATCGTGGCTTCCGGAAAATCGCAATCTCACAGGATATTTGTGAACCACATCACTCGCCTGATCGCCCGAGGCTCCGGTCTCTCCGAGTATCGGATCGCGATCGAAAGACTCAAGCTGCGAAACGCCCACATCGACCAATGCTCTCAACAGGTAATCGATTGCCTCGAGTTCATAGTCGAGTATGGCCACCAACTCCTGAGGAGGGATCACATTGCTATATTCGTCGAATCCAAGCTGAAATTCGCTAGCGTCTGTTATTTCGAGTCCGCCATCGTCCGCATACTTCCGGAATTTCTGGACACGCTCTTTCACAAGTTGCTGGAATTCAGTGCTTGGCAATGCGGAATTCAATTCACGCTGAAACGTATTCAGACTCGTGAACAGTTCCCCAACAATATTCTCGTAATCGGATACTTTTGAAGCAAGCGCTTCACTGTTTTCTTTGCTGGGATAAGGAACACGCCGCTCAAGGCTCTCTATCGTCCCTACCTTTGAATCCCAGTTCTGCAGGGATTCTGAATACTTCCCAAAACTGGAAAAAGCATAAAACCCACTCCCGCCAATGAGGAGTGCCGCGACGACACCAAATGTAATTAACCAAACTTTATAATTCATATTACGAGAAAGCCTTATTTCGTGAACTTGACTTTGTTCTCATCCGGCAAAGGAAGTTTCATTTTAAACGGGTAGGCATATCGATCATCACTAGTCCCAGCGTCCACTTCGATAATCTGACCAATATCCACTCCTTCGAGCGCAAAGAACGCGTTGCCGGCCGGGTCCTCGGAATCTGCTTTGAGACGATTGAAATAGTCGGTGACCACCTTTGAGCCTCCGCTTGCGTTTTCTCTCCACAATCCTTCAATCGAGAAGGCATCAATCGTCGCATCGACACTACCTGACACATCGAGCAAATCAGAATCCTGATCAGCGATCACTGGAACGCCATTAGCGAGAGGCTCAATCACCGTCATAAAGATAATATCTCCGTCCATTTTCGCGGCCAGCTTTTTGAAAACCTGGACCCAATAAACGCGGTGTTTCACGGCATCAACATAAGGGCTCTTCTGAGCGTTGACCTTTTCGATACCGTCTTTGAGATCATCGATCTCATCGTTGTATTTTTTCAGATCCGATGCCTTTCTCTCGATGGCGTCCCCTTTTGAGAAAGCAACCTTAGAAGCCTGCTGAAAATAGAAACCTAGACCACCCAGGAAGACGGCAAGGGCCGCAACAGCAATAATCAGGGCAGGTTTTTTCTTTTGCAAATCCTTCGAACTCTGAACTGATTCAGGAATTAGCTCAATATCAACGGGTACGTCACCGATCTGAGCGAGAGCACTTCCAACGAGCTCGCCAAGAGAGTGGGCACTACTCTGAACCATTCCGGCATCAACCGATCCGTCGACGGTGACATTTCTGAAAGCGTTAAAATGATCAACCGGCAGACTTAACTTTTCGGCGAAAAATTCACGTATAAAGGGCAGACTTGCTGAGGCTCCCGAGAGAAGCACAAATGACGGGGCCGAACCGGACTGCTGACTGCGATAGAAATTTATGGTTCGCATAATTTCCGAGTGGAGCCGGGTTAGGGAGTTCCTAACCACCTTGGAAATTCCAGCAATTTCGGGATCTTCATGATCCGCATACGCCCCCCCTAAAGCGACGAAGCCATCAGCGACTTTCTTAAACTCGGAAGCTCCGAAATCATTTCCAAATTCTTTCGCGATCGCACGCGTGATATCAGCACCGCCTATCTTCACGGTCCGGATAAAGACCTTCCCGTCCTCCATGAAGATCATGTCAGTGGTGCGAGCGCCGATGTCTACAAGTAGCGTCGCCCCCTCAAGATCAGAGTAGTTGAACCGAAGCGCATTGTAGAGCGTTATTGGAGAGATCTCAGCCCCCAAAGAACTCACGCCCGACGCATTGACCATTTCGTCAATCTCGTTTAATTCGTCGGACTTAACGGCGGCCAGAACTACCTCAACCTCGATATCATCGGGTTCTCCCATCAGCTGGTAGCCCCACACAACCTCATTGATCGGATAAGGGACTTGCTGCTGTGCCTCAAATTCGACAATTTGATCGACCTGCTCTCCGTCGAGTGCCGGCAAACTCGCAAACTTCATCAAGACCGGAAACGAAGAAACAACATAGGTGGTTTTCGCTCCTTTAATCTTCAGACTGGAAACAATTTCCTTTAGCGCGGCAGCCCCCTGAGAGTCCCTGACCTCTGATTCGGCAGGGTCTCCAATAAACTCGCGTCTTTCCAATCGGTCGAGACGAAGCCCACCTCCGGCGGTTTTAGAGAACACAGCCCCGGTAATTTGCTGCGATCCAACATTGAGAGTGATGATCCGATCTTCTGCCATATCCGATTGCGGTAGTGAAAAGCGTTAGCTGTTGAGTAGTCTTTTAAGGCTTTTTAGCAGATTCCGCGTAGCGGTCTATCCAAAGCAAAGCAAAGGGGGTATCGTTCCGGCCGAGAACTCCTGGTTGGGTTCCTAAAGCCTCCCAAAATTTCGCGCGGTTACCTGACTCCGACGACTCGCCGCCAACAATGACGCCGTTATAATAGATCTCAACACCAATGCCCTGAATCGCGCCCTCGCGGAAATTTCTGAAGTCGCCGGTTATTTCACCGAGTGTGCTTGGCGCCACATAAACCGCAGAATAGGACTCTTCTCCCACGACGACATTGATGTGCTTCACGTCACCGGTAAGCACGCGGTTCGCACCAGTCTGATCCTTAAACCAGATATAGTAACGGAACAACAACTCCGGAACAACCTGATCGCCTCTCCCTGCTACGGTAAATTCGACCTCTACTTCAAGCCAATCCCTGGGACTTGGGACATTCTTATTTTTGACATCACCCGCCTGAAAATTCGGAGTTTTCTGCACTTCGGTTTCCACGTTTTTAACGGCAATATCTCCGACCTTAAGCTGGAGCGGCTGTTGAGCGGTAGAGATAGAGACCGCGATAAAAAATAGGGCAATAAAAATGAATGGGACTTTCATGAGTGATTGGGGAGTTATTTAAAAACGATAGGCCACCTCAGCCTAACATGCGGAGTCTATGACAGTTAATTCTTTCACGTAAAGATCCAAATCCTATCAATCACGAATTTTTTTCAGATGGCTTATCGAGGACTTGATACGGCGGCGCTTCAGACGTGAAAAATACCAGAGAACTTTAGTGGCTCAGCCCATCCTTTCTCGTTCACCCTATCTAAGAAGATGTCAATCTTATCGCCTTACTTTGACAATGACCGAGCGCCCCGCGGCTCCTTCTCTATTTGATATTTTCCCACTCACCTCCGTAAAAACATCTTCCGACACTCCTTTGATTGTCAAATAATCGACCAGAAAACGGGCTCTGTTGTGAGCGATATCAAGATCTTTGGTCTCAAATGCCGAATCATTGGCAAATCCGGTCACTGAAAAAAGTGAGACGGGATGTTCTGACAATTGGGTCGTCACAAATTGAAGCACCTCTTCCCTGCCTTGATAGTTGACTGCGGAGTTAGGCTCGTAAGGAATTGTAAGAGTGACGCCTGGTTTGCCTGATCTAACTTCAGTCCCCATTTTTCCTGCGTTTTCTTCCCCGCGAGACTTAGTTTCAGCCTCATTCGCAACAACTAGCTCCGCGTCCACCGACAGCGAAACCTCCTCATCAGGAACCGGAACAGCCTTTACTTGTCTCGATTCCCGTACTGACCTTCCTCGTTTCTTGAGGAGACTCTCGAGTTCCACAATGCGATCTGCTTTGTCGGCCAATTCGAGATGCGCTTCATGAAGACAATCACGAAGGTGACTTATTTCTTTCTCCAATTGCACGCGACTTAAAGAGCGCTCCGCTTTCGCCGACACCGGAAGAACACAAATTAAACCTGTTACCAGAGTGATAACCCACTTGACCCCTGAAGAATTCATCTAGCGCAGAATGAGCAAATCTCAGGAAATTGACTAGAAAAATCCGATGTTCAGACACAAAAAAACCGGGAAAAATCCCGGTTTGCCAGCCAGAGGCTGAAAGAAACTAAGTCGGGAAACCGTCAGGTCCCGACTACGCGGTCGCTCTTCGAGCTTTCTTGATAATGCTGAGAACCGTGTCGGACGGCTGAGCACCCTTGCTAATCCACTCATCAGCCTTCTCAAGATCGATATTTGCTCCGCCTTCTTCTTTCAAAGGATCGTAGTTTCCAATCATTTCAATGAATGCACCTTCACGACGTGCGCGACCATCGGCCACCACAATTTTGTAGTAAGGACGGCCCTTCGAGCCTTCGCGTCGCAATCTGATTTTGACCATGTCGAAAATAAACGTTTTGTCTCCGCGTCCAGCCTCACCGGTTCATGGCGTAGGCGCAAAAGATGCGGAAGGGCGAGACTGATACCTTCAAATATGGGAAAATCAAGAGTTTGTTTAACGAAAGTGCATCATTCGGAAAATCAGGAGAATGCTCTGAATTCACTTGGCAAGCGCCGGTGACCTCGCGTTGAATGCGTGCATGCCGCTCAGTGAAGAAGAAGTCGCCGCTCATTCCGCCCAGATCAAACAGTTCGTCGATTCGTTAAACGGGGTTCTCTTTGGCCAGGAAAATCTCATTGACCTGGTTGTCACCGGACTTCTCGCAAAAGGTCATATTCTTCTGGAAGGTCTTCCGGGGCTTGGTAAAACGGAACTCGTGAAAGGGCTCGCCAAAGCCCTTGAACTTGAAACGAAGCGGATTCAATTCACCCCCGATCTTCTTCCCGGAGATATCACGGGCAACCCAGTCCTTCAGGAAAACGAATCGGGCCGAAGCTTCGAGTTTCAAAAAGGGCCACTCTTTGCTAATCTCGTCCTTGCCGATGAGATCAATCGCGCTTCGCCCAAAACGCAATCAGCACTTCTCGAAGCGATGCAGGAACGTCAGGTCACTGTCCTCGGTGAGGCGCATGAGTTACCGAGTCCGTTCTTTGTTCTCGCCACTCAAAATCCAATCGAGTTGGAAGGAACCTACCCTCTCCCGGAGGCGCAACTGGATCGCTTCCTTTTTAAACTGGAAGTTCACCGCAACGATGTCGAAACCTTGGAGAAAATCGTGAAGAACCGGGAAATTGGAATTGAGCCGACGATAGAACCAGTCCTGGATCATGCCGGATTCTCGGAAATCGTGAATGCGGTTCGCGAGATCTACCTCCCGGATGTCGTCGCGAACTACATTGCCCGCCTTGTCGATGGCACTCATCAGGGTCAATCGTCGACGGCTGCCATGATCAAGTTTGGCGCCAGCCCCCGCGCTGCTCTTGCTCTTGCCGCCGCAGCCAAAGCAAGAGGCCTCATGGCCGGACGAATCAATGCCAGCTTTGAAGATGTCGATGCGGTGGCCATTCCCGTGCTTCAGCACCGCATCATTCCCGAGTATGAAACCCGACTTGAAGGCAAAACGAATGCCGAACTCGTTCGAATGCTAGTCTCTGAAATCCCACGACAGGCGCTCGATCTCCCTTCCACTCTGAAGGACTCGTGAAAGAGCCATTGCACGCTGTCGTATTCTCTACCTTCTCCATGCCTGCTCGAATTCTGCTTCTTCTTACCCTCTTATGCGCAGGTCTTCCGCTTCAAGCGGGCACACAACTACTTCGGGAGTCTCATCGGGACGCTCGCAAAACAGAGGTCCGAATTGAAAGCATCTTCGGAATCGCCGCGCAACAAGGTGCATTGCCATTCAAAATCACGATTCGTAACAATAGTGGTATCGATCGGGTCTGGAACGTCCAGCTCAATGAAGGCGGCTACAATCGCACCCTCGTGACCCGCTGGTCCGGAGACATCGCGGTCGAGAACGGGACCGAAATAGTCCGCGAAGTGATTCTGCCCTTTGCCCCTAATTTTGTCGCCTATCCCTACCGGAACGTTGAAGCAACCTTCACCACCAGCGGCCTGAATCAAATTTCCCGAAGCACAGGCTATCAGATCAACAGCGACTTTCCTAACCTGGCTCTGAGTCAAGCCCTCGCGACCCGCAGCCTTGCCAAACTCGACGATATTATCGAGAAAAGAGGAACCTCCGATCAACGCTTTGGAGAATCTTTCGATGGCGCAGAACTCTCCTCCGAATGGAGGGCCTACACGGGGCTGGATGCCCTTCTGATCGATTTCAAAACCTGGAAAAGCATCGCCGCCGGTCCGAAGCGGGCGATTCTCGAATGGGTCAGAACTGGCGGCAATCTGCACGTTTTTTATTCCCCAAAGGAAAACCCTGATTTCACCGCCAGCGACCTCAGCATCGAAGGAATTGTGATGAATCCGGGGCAACGTGACCGGGGAAAGCTCAGCCTCGGAAATATCGAGATCAAAGAGTGGGACGGTCGTGAGCTCCCCGCCTCTATTATTCGGGACTACGAAAACCTTTTTGTCCGCAGCGACCAGCTCGACACCCAATATCTGAACAGCTGGGAGCTCGCCGACCTTCTCGGAGAGAAACCCTTCAATTCTATCCTCATTTTCGGCATTCTCCTCACTTTCGCGATTCTTGTCGCCCCGGTGAATCTGTTTTACCTGGCGGGAAAAGGAAAACGACACCGGCTTTTCTATACTACCCCCATCATCTCCGTTGGGGCCTGCCTCATTATCATGGCACTCATTTTTATCGGCGATGGTCTCGGCGGGAAAGGTTACCGGGCCGCATTCGTCGATCTTCAGGCCGGCAAAGAAGAACGAAAAATGTATGTGACGCAGGAACAATTGAGCCGCACCGGAGTGATTGTTGAAACCGGCTTTGAAGGAGATCAGGACCTTCTCATCGAACCGGTTCGCCCCAGAGACAGCGTCTTCGCTGCCTTCAGCAGGCAGGCAGGCCGGAGCACGACGTTTCACTTTGGCGAGAGGAATTTTAGTGGCGGCTTCTTCCGAAGTCGCTCCGAACAAGGGTTTGCTTTGAAGGCCGTTACACCAACACGGGCGCGAATTGAAATACAGAGTCCCGCCTCTGAAAATACTCCCCCCTCGTTGGTTTCCAGTCTTCCTGCAGGAGTCGGAGAGTTCTACTTCCGCGATGCTAAGAAACGAGTCTGGAGATCAAAGGCTAACTCTGCGACCGAACCGGGTGGCACTTTCCAGCTGGAATCCGGAACTGAGCGAGATCTCTTTAACTTTGTGAGAACGCATTCGACCGTCTTCAGCGCAGCCCTCGAAAACAATATTAAGCGCATAGGTAAAGGAACGAGTCGATTCTACGCCTTGCCCACAGACCCGTCCTCCTTCCTCATCGAAACTCACCCCGGAATCCGCTGGGCTGATGACGTCGTGTTCCTCACCGGCACACTTGAGCCTTTAACTGAATCCGAGCCTGACACTGCCCCATGAGCGCGCCCGAGCCAAAGGCAGACAGCCCTGCCATCGAAGTCACGAATCTCTGGAGAAGCTTTCACAATCTTCACGCCGTCAGGGGTATTTCATTCACGGTGAGCCGCGGGCAGGTCGTGGGGTTTGTCGGGGCAAACGGCGCCGGAAAGACGACCACGATGCGGATTCTCTCCACACTCGATTACCCGACAGCAGGTACAATGAAAGTCTGCGGCATCGATGTCGTCGATTTTCCTACCGAAGTGCGAAGTCTCATTGGCTGGATGCCGGATCACTACGGCACCTACCACCATATGACCGTGCTGGAGTATCTCGATTTTTTCGCCCGCGCCCTCGGCTACAAAGGGGAAGAGAGAGTAGAGCGCATCAAAGAGGTCATGGAATTCACCGACCTCGTCCCACTCGCCGACCGGCTCACCGACAAGCTGAGTAAAGGAATGGGACAAAGGCTTTGTCTCGGCCGCGCGCTCCTCCATGATCCTGAAGTGCTGATTCTCGATGAGCCAGCCGCGGGCCTCGACCCCAAGGCTCGCGTCGAGCTGAAACATCTTATCCGCATTCTCGCCGAAGAGGGAAAAACCGTCTTCATCAGCTCTCACATTCTTTCTGAGTTGGATGAAATGTGCGATACCCTGCTCTTCATCAATCAGGGGCAGATTATTCACCATGGATCTTCGGAAAGCCTCCGCCGGGGCACCTCGGGGTCGAGCATATTCTCGGTCGATCTCATCGGGTCCACCGACGATCTGCGGGAATGGGCCGACATCAACCCGGAGGTGAATTTCCTCGATGGGTCAAAAAATGGAGGCCGCATCGAAATCGAATCGGTCGATCCAGAAGTAATCGGAACGACGCTTCGCCGCATGATCGAAGCCGGCCTCACCGTGACCCAGTTCCGGCAGGAAGAACGAAAACTTGAAGATGCTTTCATTGAAATCCTCGGGGAAATCGAAGCCACCGGCGTTCCCATCGTCAGCTGAATTCGCCACCTAACCCTCTTGCATCCCCATTCCATGTCCTCCGCCGAATCAGCCGCCCCAGCTCCACTCGAAAACAGGATCACTGACTTCTCCTCCCGCTTTAGCCCGGTCCTTGTGAAGGAGCTTCGTCAGGGCATGAGAACAAACCTCTTTGTCATCGCTTTCATCCTCCTGCAGACCTTCATGATGCTCTGCCTCATTGCGGGCATTGCCGACCCGGGCTCGCGCGATGCAGACGGATTCTTCTGGTTCTTTATCATCGCGACACTTCTCGTCGTCCAGCCACTCCGTGGCTTTGCGGCATTGAGTTCCGAGTACCAGATGAACACGATGGATCTTATCCAATTAACGAGGCTGAACGGTTGGCGCATCACGCTCGGAAAATGGACTGCGCTCAATGCTCAAGGCCTTCTCTTCCTCACCGGAGTTCTTCCCTACCTCGTGATCCGATACTACCTCGGCAATGTGAACTTCGTGAGCGATCTCCTTGCTCTCGGAGCAATCGGTCTCGGTTCAGGGCTCATGACTGCAATCACGATAGGATCTTCAGTTTTCAAAAACATCGTTCTGCGTGGCCTTCTCCTTGCCACCTTGTTCTTCTTCGCCGCTTCGATCTCGAGCGTCTTGACCTTCACTGTTTTCGGAACCCGCGGCCGGGGATTCCAGCCTGAGATGGCCGCACTTTTCGCGCTCATCGCGACTTACGGAATCATCTTCTTTCTCAGCTTCGGAGCGAGCCGAATCTCGCCGCTCTCCGAAAACCTCGCGACGAGAAAGCGCGTCATTGCGATTGCTTTTGTTCTCATCGCCCAACTCTTCCACTTTGCCGGAGCGAGCGAGGAAGTCTTTGTCGTGACCTGCATCATTCTCGGTCTCGCCCTTATTGATGCTCTGACCGAACCACTTCCAATATTCTCCCGCGTCCTTGCTCCGTTCCGCGAACGCCCTCTCGGGAACCTTGCCGCACTCTTTTTGAGCCCGGGCTGGATCAGCGGCCTCGCATTTTTTGCAATCTCTGCCGGCTTACTTTTCGGGTCTCTTCTCCTCGGAAACAGTGGGGTCTCCGGTCCCGACTTTAGTAACACGGGCGACGTGGTTCTCTTTCTCTCTATGTGCAATGTCATCCTTTTTCCCCTGCTGATCATTCACTTGTTTTTTTCCGGGCACGGCTCCCACCATTTCACTTTTGGAGTTTATATTTTTATTCAGGGTGGTCTTTTCGTTCTTACCCTTATGATCGTTGCCATAGGCAATGCTCTAAGCGAACACGAAGACTTGATCTACCTTTGCACTCCGCTTCCCTCTGTTCTCATTTATGCTGAAAACGAAGCCGGGGCTGATACCCTGCTCCATCTCGGCATCGCTATCGTTACGACTCTTCTCTGCGTGGCTTTTCCTCTCCTTCGCCAAAGAAAAAAGGTGCGGGAATTCTATGCCACACTGAAGTTCACCCCTCTTAAAAATGCTTCCCCCGCTGAAGGAAATTGATGCCGGCCCGGCTGCGGCACGTGGAGAGGCCCTCGCTGATCGCTTTTCGCTTCCGCTCAATGACCGGAACTGGCGCGGCAACCCGGGAGACTACGCTGGCACCGGAGTGGGCAGCTCCCTCGATTTTCAGGATCACCGGAACTACCTGCCCGGAGATGACCCTCGACATATCAACTGGCAGGCCTTCGCCCGGACCGGCGACTACACCTTGAAACTCTATCGCGAAGAAGTCCGTCCGATCGTGGAAATTGTGATGGATGTGTCAGGTTCCATGTTCGCGGATGAGGACAAAGCAGAGAGATCGCTGGAGCTGCTCTATTTTTCCTTCTTCTCTGCTGAGCGGGCCGGAGCTTCCGCAAAGATCTTCATCACGAAAGGCCCTCTTTGGAAGCCGGTCGAACCTCACGCTCTTCTCACTCATCGCTGGCAGGAGCTAGCCGGAGAAATGAATGAGACCGAATCCTCCACCGCTCCCGCACTGGGGGCGATCCCGTTTCGGCAACGTTCACTTCGTGTTCTAATCAGCGATCTGCTCTTCACCGCAGCCCCCGAGAATTCAGTGCAATCACTTCAGCGGAATCATGGCCGGGCAGTTTTGCTTTGCCCCTATGCGAGTTCAGAGTCGAATCCCGGTTGGAACGGTAACTACGAATTCATCGATTCTGAAAATGAGTCGCGAAATGATCGCCGCGTCGACGCTTCCCTCCTGAAACGCTATCTCGAATCCTATCGTCGTCATTTTGATCGCTGGAAAGCAGCCGCAATGAGAGCGCAGATTCCTTTCGCCCGTATCGAATCATCCGCCCGTTTTGCCGAAGCCGTGCGGAAAGAAGCAGTGCCATCCGGCGCGATCCAACTCTCCTGAGATGCCACTGCTTTTCACCAACCCGGCCGGACTCTGGGCCCTCCTCGGAATCCCGATCGTGATTCTCATACACTTCCTGCAAAGACAGTCGCAGGTTCTCCCCTCGAGCACTCTTTTTCTTCTCGATGCAATTGACCGGCAAAGTATTCAGGGGCGGAAGATTGACCAACTCAGGAATTCAATTCCACTCTGGCTTCAACTACTCGGAGTTCTGATCCTGACCTGGTTGCTCGTCGAGCCTCGATGGAGTCGAGACTCAACCGTTCAGCGCATTGTTCTGGTGATAGACAGTTCCGCTTCGATGAAGGCATTCAAAGAAGATACCGTAACCGCACTGAGCTCGGGCTTACCGCCTCTCACGACAGCTCTGAACGAGGTTTCACTCACCCTGCTCGAATCTCATGATAACGGTGAGACGCTTTACCGTGGCAATTCAATCAACGACTTGCTCGAAACGATTAAGGAATGGGAACCCTCTAACAGCGCACACTCGCCGGAAGCATCCCTCCAGGTTGGCCGAAGTCTCGCCGGGTCCCGGGGAACTTTGATCTATGTGACCGATCACGAAATTGAGCCTCCTTATGGAGCCCTGCTCCTCAGCGTCGGCAAGCCAATTGAAAACGTCGGCTTTGCCGGCCACCGAATCGAAGTTCGCGATGGAGAGACCGCGTGGGAAGTCACGGTGGTTAATCACGGAGAAGAACCTCAAACGAGACAATGGAAACTTGCGGTAGGAGCCCAGATCACGACGCCTCGATCCATCACTCTCGCCCCGGGTGAAACCCGCACTCTCGCCGGTAAATTTCCCGAAGCAGGCTCAGCGATTCGCCTCCTCCTTGAGGACGACGGATTTCCGCGTGATGACCAACTCTTCCTTGAACATCCTTTGCCGAAGCAGATCCTCACCGCCCATTCGGTGGAGGCGGATGCGGAATCGCTCATCGCCGACCTAATCCGAAGTCTTGAGAATGCCCCGCTTTTCGGCTCCGTCGAATCCTCCGCGGCGTCACCTGATCTTGTTTTTGCGACATACAATCCCCTCGAGCCTTCTCCTTTTCCGCCACAGGCTGTCGTCTTTCTCCATCAAAAGAATGTTCCCCGCGATTTCTTCCGGGGACTTATCACTGCGGAAAATCATGAACTGATGGAAAACCTCAATTGGCAGGGGCTCATTGCGAAAAACACTCCCTCGATTCCCCCATCGAATGAAGACTCAGTTCTCCTCTGGCAGGGTGATCGCCCCCTCATTATCCTTCGCCTATTCCCCGACCGGAAACAGCTCCTCTTCAATTTCGATGTGGCACAGTCCAATGCCACGCGACTTCCCGCCTTCGTTATTCTCATTCATCGATACGTCGACTACCTGCGGCAGGAGAAAGTCGCTCTCTCGGCTAAGAACTTCGACCTTCGTCAGCCATTGCATCTCGCCGTGGAAAGAGGTGCCGAAGCACCTGATATACGCTTTGCGGGAAATTCCGGTGAAATCACCGTTCCAGAAGATCGCGTCGCAAGCCTTAGGGCCCCCCGTGAACCGGGTTTCTTTTCAGTCTACCAGGGAGAGACCCTCCTCCTCAATGGGGCCGCGAATTTCGCAGACACCCGCGAGGCAAATTTTTTAGATGCAACAAGTCGTTCTGAGCTTTCAGGAATGACCAAAAAGATTCTCGAAAGCCAAACCGTGAGTGATCCATGGTGGCCTCTTTGGGTGATCAGCCTCTTGATTCTTGTCCTCGGAATCTGGACCTTACTTTCCAAACCGGGAAAGGCCGGTCGAGCGGTTTCAGTGATGGACTCTTGACGCTATCCTTGCCCGCCGTATCGATACTTCAGAACACCGCGCTTTTTCTATGTCCCTCTTTGAGCTTATTGCCGTCCTTCTTACCATTGCGGCCCTGTTAGGGTATCTCAACACCCGATACCTGAAATTACCAACTACGATCGGCATCATGCTTCTGAGCCTGCTGATGTCGCTGGCCCTTGTCATTGTTGGACTTTTTGTTCCGGGAATCGAAGCCTTTGCCGAGGGCATTGTCAGCCAAATCGATTTTGAAGATGTCCTCCTCGATGTCATGCTCAGCTATTTACTCTTTGCCGGAGCTCTTCACGTCGATCTCTCTGACCTCGCAAAGCAAAAATGGGTAATCGCACTGATGGCTACCGTCGGGGTGATCATTTCCACTCTACTGGTTGGAACGGCGGCTTACTATCTCCTGCCATTCTTCGGTTTTGAAACTCCTTACATTTATTGCCTCCTCTTCGGCGCCTTGATTTCGCCGACGGATCCTGTCGCGGTTCTCGGCATCCTCAAAAAAGCAGGAGTTGGCAAAAGCCTCGAAACCAAGATCACCGGCGAGTCGCTTTTCAATGACGGAGTCGGCGTAGTCGTCTTCCTCGCCCTCCTCTCCATCGCAACTGGAAAGCACGAACCTTCACTGGTCTTTATTGGTGAACTCTTTGCTGTCGAGGTTCTCGGCGGAATCGCCTTCGGAATTGGTATCGGATTTCTTGGCTACTACTTGCTGAGACGCATCGACAATTATCAGGTCGAGGTCCTCATCACCCTTGCCCTCGTCACCGGCGGCTACACTCTCGCGTCCCACTTCCATCTCTCTGGACCACTCGCCATCGTCGTAGCCGGACTCATGATCGGAAACCATGGCCGTCTCCTTGCAATGTCGGACACAACCAGAAAGCACCTTGATCTATTCTGGGAGATGATTGACGAAATTTTGAATGCTCTTCTTTTCGCCCTCATTGGCCTAGAGCTACTCATCGTCGCGAATGAGTTTTCGATGCAAACTTTCATCCTCGGATTGATCATGATTCTCGTCGTCCTCGCCTGCCGTGCTGTCGCGGTTTCCGTACCGGTAGCCGCCCTCTCGAAGGCGAGACCGTTCAGCGAGGGGGCGATTCGCATGCTTACGTGGGGTGGCCTCCGCGGAGGGATCTCTGTCGCCTTGGCTCTTGCGCTCCCTGCTGAAACTGACCGAAGTCTTTTCCTCAAGCTAACCTACATGGTCGTGATTTTCTCGATTGCGGTGCAGGGCCTAACGATCAGCAAGCTCTATCAATCGATTCAGCGTAAAGTGGAGTGAACGGCTCCCCGAGTAGCATCGACTCAATTCCTTCTCGCGACCATACCCCGTCGGATGGAATGGCACTGCGCACTTGCCTCAACGGAATGCTGTTCGGGCAGTGACCGAGGCGAAACCTAAACTGAATTGTGGGTCTAGCAGGAAGTCGGAACCTGTAGAGCAAGTTTCACCGAATGCGGAATGGCCGCTTTCACGAACCCCAGACATTCAACCGCTCCACTCGGCTTACCGGGAAGAGCGATCACTAGTGAGCGATCCACGATCGCGGCAAGGCTGCGGGAAAGGATCGCGTTCGGCGTTATCTCCAATGATTGCATTCTCATTGCTTCGCCGAAGCCTGGAATCTCGACCCGCATGATTCCACGAATCGCCTCAGGAGTGACATCTCTGAGCGCCACACCCGTGCCGCCTGTTGTCAGAATAAGGCCGCACCCCTGATCTGAGAAAGCACGAACGGTTCGTTGGATCTGCTCTTTATCATCTGGAATGACGGCTTCTGCGGTGACACTCCAGCCATACCCCTGACAAGCGTCTTGCAGAGCCGGGCCCCCGTGATCTTCGTATTCGCCTGCGGAAGCACGATCAGAAATCGTGATAATTCCCACCGTTATCGTATCATTCATGAAGAACTCTACTCAGAGAACTGCACGCCCGTTCCGTTTCCAAAATTTGGCGTTGGAAACGCTCCTGCAGGCTGCTGAGTCTGCGGAGGAATTGGGGGAGAAGCAACCCGCGGGTAGGAAGTGGAAGCGGGAGCAGGTGGCGCAGAAGTTGTCGCAGGGTAGGACGGGAAGCTGGAAGGAGCCGGCGCAGGTGCAGGCGCAGGTGCAGGCGAACTGTAAGCCCCTGCGCTTGGAGGAGACGCTGTCGAGGAACTTCCATAGCGACCTCCTGAAGACCCGTAGGAATTAGAAGTCGCAGCAGGAGGAGCCGGAGCATTCATGGCCAGCCCCGGAGGCGCTGCCGTCGGAATCTGTAGCGTTTTGCCAGCGAAGATTCTGTCGTTCGTCAGGCCGTTTGCGGCCTTAATCCTCGTAACACTTGAGTTATATTTGTTCGCGATCTTACTGAGGTTATCTCCGAGCTCAATTCGATAGGTCACCAAAGTCTCCCCTTCACGTAACTTGAACTGCGGCGGCTCAGGAGCGGCAGGCAGGGAGGAGACCGGTGCAGGCGCCCCGGAATTCGTCTCCGCATAACCGTCCGGAGTTGTCGGATAGGCTGCAGGAGGAGGCGCGGCAGCTTCGACGGCTACTTCTTCTTTTTTGTTGCTAAAGCAGCCAGCCGAAAAGGTGGCGGCAAAAAGAAGGCTGAGAAGACTTAGAACTGAGTTTCCACGAAACATGAGAACAAATACCATTCCCAAGCCCTTCGATAAAGTTGAAATTTAAAATTTCCCAAATTTAATTCTCAAATTTTGATAATTTATCAAATATGAATAATTAGATTGTTGTAATATAAGAAATCTTTTTATTATTTCAAATTACTCTAAGCCCCGACCAGCAATCTGTCGGGATGCTCAAGACATTCTTTTAGTCGAACGAGGAAAGTCACTGCTTCTTTTCCGTCGACAATACGATGATCATAACTGAGCGCGAGATACATCATGGGGCGAATCACAACTTCACCGTTCAGCGCGATAGGCCTCTGCTGAATACTGTGCATTCCGAGAATCCCCGACTGAGGAGGGTTGAGAATCGGCGTACTGAGAAGTGAGCCATAGATTCCGCCATTAGTGATCGTAAAAACTCCGCCCTGAAGATCAGCAAGCCCCATTGAGCCTTCCCGGGCCTTCCCGGCATAATCAATGATGTCCTGCTCAATTTGAGCGAAAGTTTTCTCGTCACAGTCACGAACCACTGGAACCATGAGTCCCTTATCCGTCCCCACAGCGACACCGATATCGAAAAAATGATTCTCAACAATTTCATCACCTTCGATCTGAGCATTGACTGAAGGCACAGCCTTGAGTGCGTCAACGACAGCTTTGATGAAGAATGACATGAATCCGAGCTTTACGCCGTGGCGCTTTACAAAGTCTTCCTGAACGCGCTTGCGAAGCTCCATGATCTCAGTCATGTCACACTCATTGAATGTCGTCAGAATGGCAGACGTCTGCTGCGCATTGACGAGATGAGTCGCAATCTTTTTGCGAAGAGGAGACATCTTCTTCCGAGTCGTTCTCTTTTCCTCCTTCGGAGCAGTAGACTTCGCAGCCGGGCTCTCAGCTTGAGTCGAATCCGACTCGGAAACGGCCTCCAAAACATCTGCTTTTGTAATTTTCCCACCAGCACCCGTTCCATTCACGGTTGAAAGATCGACCCCTTCATCTTCGGCGACCTTGCGGGCCACCGGGGTCACTTTTACCTCGTCTTGAGACAACTCCTCTGCAGTTCCTGCGTCGGGACTCGAATCGTTCTCTTCAGGTTCACTTTCCTCAGACGTGGAATCTTCGGTCTCAGCCGGGGCCTCCCCTTCTTCAATCGCAGCGACAGGCGAACCGATGTCCAGCTCATCGCCTTCCGCAGCGAGATGCTTCAAAATCCCGGACTTATCGCTCTCCAGTTCGGTGGAAATTTTGTCAGTCTCGATGGTGAGGATCACCTCTCCGGCTTTGACATAATCGCCTTCGTTTTTGTGCCAGGTTCCAAGGGTCGCGGAGGTGATGGACTCACCAACCGATGGGATCTTAATCTCGTGGGACATAGGAATAAATACTACTGCTGATAAAATGACTGCGGAACGAGTTACTCACGTTCACTTATTAAAGGCTTCCTCGACAAGACGCTTTTGCTCCATCTTGTGCACGGCTTTTGAACCACTGGACGGACTTGCTGCTGCCGGGCGCCCTGCGTAACGCACATGGTGGTCGGTCATTTTCTGAAGGCGGGGGCCCACGAATGTCCAGGCACCCATGTTCAGAGGTTCTTCCTGACACCATACCCACTTGGTCGCATTCTGATACTTGTCCGTGACCTCACCAAGTCGCGTACTGCTGAATGGGTAAACCTGCTCAAGGCGGATGATCGCAACGTTTGTGATCTCATGTTTCTTACGATATTCGATAAGATCGTAGTAGACCTTACCGGAGCATAAGATGAGGCGGCTGATTGGATCTGACTCGTCGCAATCCTCGTCGTCGATGACCTCTCGAAAAGCGGTTCCTTCACCAAAATCTTCAATCTTCGAAACGCAGCCGGGAAAGGTAAGAAGACTCTTCGGCGTCATGATGACAAGCGGCTTCCGATAGTCCTGATGCATCTGACGGCGCAAGGCGTGGAAATACTGAGCCGGCGTCGTGAGATTGCAGACCTGCATATTCTGCTCAGCGCAGAGCTGGAGGAAACGCTCCATACGGGCACTACTGTGCTCCGGACCTTGTCCTTCATACCCGTGAGGCAACAGGAGAACAAGGTGGCTCGGGCGCTGCCACTTGGACTCAGAGGAAGCGATGAACTGATCAATGATTACCTGCGCTCCATTTGAAAAATCACCAAACTGAGCCTCCCAGAGCACCAGTGCATCTGTAGCAACCAATGAGTAGCCATACTCGAAACCGAGAACGGCAAACTCAGAAAGGTGACTGTTGTAAACCCAAAGCTTCTGCGTCTGACCGTCTGCAATGTGATTCAACGGCGTATATCTTTCCCGTGTTTCAGGATCGTAGAGAACCGCATGACGTTGGCTGAAGGTTCCACGACGACAATCCTGACCAGAGAGGCGGACCGCCATATTCTCTTTCAGTAAAGAGCCGAAAGCCAGAGCTTCTCCAAAAGCCCAGTTGATTCCAGCACCCTCCTCAATCGCTTCCCGCCGCGGGCCAAGAAAACGCTTCGCCAGTTTCTTGTTCACATTGACGCCGTCAGGAATCCCTGAAAGACGCATTCCAATCTCACGAACTTCATCCACGGGGATTCCGGTCGGCACTGCATCGTGATGATATTCAGGCTGGGGTTCGGTCACCGCCTCGGCCATAGAGTGGCCCTCGCCCTTCTCCATCGCGGACTCCAGCTCCTTGTGTTCGCTATCAAGCTTGTCCTGATAGGCTTGTTCGATTTGATCCGCATCCTCATGCGAAAGGTCGCTCTTGTTCACGAGTTCCCGTCGAAAAATTGTCAGCGGCGTTTCCTGCTTTTGAATATCCCTATAGGTATTTGGCAGGGTAAAAGCCGGCTCATCGCCTTCATTGTGACCATGACGACGATAACAAACAATATCGACGACGACATCCCGCCCGAAACGCTGACGAAACTCGAGAGCCAGTTCCGTCACGAAAAGAACATCCATGGGAGAATCCCCGTTCACATGAAACACGGGCGCCTCAATCATTTTAGCAACGTCGGTGCAGTAAACAGAGGAGCGGGCGTCTTTCGGAGTCGTTGTGAAGCCGATTTGATTATTCACAACAAGGTGCACCGTTCCACCAGTGCGATAACCAAGAAGTTGGGAGAGGTTCAGTGTCTCAGCAACGCTCCCCTGACCAGCAAAAGCCGCGTCTCCGTGAATAAGAACCGGAAGAACTTGATCACGATCAACAAACGAGTCACGAAGCCCCTCATCCCTCGCACGCTGACGGGCGCGTGCTTTTCCTTCGATGACACCATTGACGGCTTCAAGGTGGCTTGGGTTTGCCCCGAGATGAATCTTTACGGGGTGACCATTAACATCCAATTCGGAGTCGTAGCCAAGGTGATATTTCACATCTCCGTCGCCGGCAACTAGGTTCGGAACATAGTTCTCAGAGAATTCGTAAAGGATGACGGTAAGTGGCTTCCTCAACAAATTGGCAAGCACGTTGAGTCGTCCACGATGAGCCATGCCCATCATCATTTCCTCAACGCCATATTTAGGGAAAGACTGCACCATACCGTTGAGTGCAACCATCAGTGAATCTCCGCCCTCAAGTGAAAAGCGCTTCTGTCCGACATACTTCCGATGCAAGAATCGTTCGAAAAGCTCTGCCTCGGCAAGCCAACCCAGCGCCCTCTTTTTCGATTCAATGTCAGGCTCGGGTTGCTCAATGCGGGACTCGACACGTTCACGAATCCACTCGCGAACGTCCGGCGTCTGCATGTGCATGAACTCAAAGCCGATTTTGGAACAATAAGTCCGCTCGAGACGGTCAATCATCTCGCCCAACTTCATACGGCGACCGCCTTCATAGAACTGAGTCGAAACCTCTTCCTCGAGATGCTCCGGAAGGAAGCCTAACTCTTCAAGACTAAGCAGCGGTTGTGACGGCGCGGTTTCTTCGAGCGGATCCAGCCATGCTGCGGTATGACCGAGCGACCGATATTGATGCACCATTGAGACGATGCGCGCGCGCGTCGCCATATCAAGTCCACCCACAACCTCTGCCCCGGGGTCATCAATCTTTCCGGTTTTGCCAACTGAAACCGGTTGGGTCATGCCCAATTCAAATCCTTCAAAAAACATTGCCCAGGTCTCGTCGACCGAGTTCGGATCTTGCTTCCAGTCGGCGTATTTCTGGTCGATCAAATCGACATTCGCGCGGGCGGGTATGGTGTGGCTCATCAGATGGCAGGTCGAACTAGCGATGTAATCTAAAACACTCGCTTCAATACTCTTGACTGGCTAGGAAAATTTCCTGAATTCCCTCGCAAAACCAGAGGCGCGAGAAGGTAGAAATATGATGACAGCAAAGCCGGGAATTCGAGCTCGAGAAAACAACGATGCTGCCCGTAGAGAAACGTGGAACCTCATCGCTTGATTGAGACGCAACCTAAACTGCGTTGATTGCCTCCGTTCTCACTTTTCGCCGCTAGCAGCAGTCAGAAATCAGGATGGCTCCCCCCTCACTCACAACGCTCTATGATCATAAAAATGAGAGGGTTAACTCGATAACCAAAGCCTGTTTAGAGCCCTGCTTTCATGCGACATGAACGGATTGTGTTCGACATCAGCATCGCAATCGTCATTGGCCCGACTCCACCCGGGACTGGTGTGATTGCCTCGCAGCGATCAGACACCGCATCAAAATCAACATCGCCGACAAGCCGGCTGCCTCTCTTCGCGCTCGGATCATCAATCCGGTTAATACCGACGTCGATAACTACCGCCCCGTCTTTAACATGTTCAGGTCCGATAAAATGCGGACGTCCAATTGCAGCAACCAGAATATCCGCCTCACGACAAACAGCGGCAAGATCCTTCGTCCGTGAATGAGCTACTGTCACGGTCGAGTTTGCTCCTGCTCCCTTGCCCATCATAAGTAAAGCGAGACTCTTTCCGACAAGAAGGCTTCTTCCCACAATGACCACATTTTTTCCGGAAGTCTCGAGACCACTCTCGATCAACATCCGCTGACAGCCCGATGGCGTGCACGGGGCAAACCCGCCGGGATCTTCCATGGCGAGTTTTCCGAGGTTAACCGGGTGCAAGCCATCAACATCCTTCGTTGGGTCAATGCGCAAAATAGCTTCGTCCTCGCTGAGATGATTCGGCAGTGGCATTTGAACAAGAATCCCATGGATCTTCTCATCCTGATTCAACTCCTCAATCAAGGCATGTAATTCTTCCTGAGAAATATCGGCAGGCCTCTCGATCTTCACCGAATGCATTCCCAGCTCACGACATTTTCGATCCTTTGAGCCCACATATGCCTTCGAAGCAGGGTCATCTCCAATGAGGACAACCGCCAATCCCGGCTGATGCCCCGCAGCCTCAAGCTGTTGGAACGAAGCAACACATTCCGCATAAACAGCATCTGCTATTTTTTTTCCTTCAATCAGTTTCATTTTTCGGATTCATAATGCGCTCCAGCGCAGTTCTCGAAGCTTCCAATTCTTCGTCGTTCTGATTGGCCGGAACGTCAAAGAGTGGATCCAAATAAATATCGACGGTCGTGAAGGGCTTTGGAACCCGAAAGCGATCCCAGCTTTTGAACTTCCAACACGATCCATATTCTACCCGCACCGGGAGAATCTTTGCGTCAGTCATACCAGCTAACTTAATGACTCCCGGACCCAATTTGTAAACAGGGCCTCGGGGACCATCAGGGACGACCCCGACATCATAGCCGGATTTTATCCAATCAAGGAGACCCAGCAAAGCGGCCGCACCGCGCCTCGATGTCGAACCACGGACCGATGCACATCCGGCCCGTGAAACAAGAGCTGCGATGATCTCACCGTCGCGACTCGCACTGGAGAGGATCGCTCCCCGCCGCTCAGCCATGTATTTAAGTCGGAAGTAGGTGAGAATAAAAATTCGATTGTGCCAGAAAACCCAAATCAAAGGATGCTCTGGACTCTTCTCTCTCAAGTTTCCGGGGTCATGCAGGCGCCATCGAACGGTTCGGCAGATCAGCCCGATCAGCAAAGAAAGCACAAAGGCTATGCGACGGGATCTGGACGAAAGTCCCTTCACATCAAAACTCTTCACGGATGCTTCGCTCATCCGATTTAGAGCAGACCGGCCTCTTTGAGAACAGAAGTCATCTCAATCTGGCGATCTAGCTTGCTGCTGTAAAGCGCGGCACGTTCGGCATCAGGCACGCAGCGAGTTGTTTCGTCCAGTGAAACAAGACGAACACAGAGGTCTTCGTAACTCCCCTGCCCGTCCGCATGAGCTGCCTGGATTGCGCCACCCAGTCCGGCTCCCTCGGAAGTTGCAAGCCCGACCACAGGAACCCCGAACACATCCGCAGAAATTTGCCGCCAGACAGAACTCTTGCTACCTCCACCTGTGAGACGAATTTCTCCGGGAGTGAGCCCGAGTGCCGCGAAACGACGCAGACCATAAGCCAATCCCAACGTGGCTCCCTCCATCGCTGCTCTTGCGAGGTGAGCAGGAGAGGACGAAGTCCCTCCGAGACCATGAATTACTCCGGTGCCGTTTGGCAGATTCGGGGTTCGCTCACCGTTAAGGTAAGGAAGGAAACTGACGCCTTCCGCTCCGGGCGGAACCGAGTCGACCTGTCGTTCGAGCTCGGCGAGATCCCAACCGAACCAGTCCCGCACCCGCTCCGTAACAACCGTCACATTCATGGTGCAGGCAAGTGGCATCCATCGGTCTGTGCTGTCACAAAAGGCTGCAATTTCCCCATTCGGATCAATCACCGGATTTTCAGCGCAGCCATAGAGCGTTCCCGACGTTCCAAAACTCGCCGTGATAATACCATCGGCAATGTTCCCCGTTCCGATCGCCCCCATCATGTTATCCCCGCCTCCGGCACTGACGATAAGCTCATCGCTGAGGCACCATTCTGAAGCCAGTTCAGATCGCAAGCTTCCATGGACGACATTTGAGGATCCCAACTCAGGCAGCATTTCCTGAACGGCAGGATCCACAAAATCAATCAGGTCAGTCTCCCACGACTTATCTCTGATATTCAAGATCCCCATGCCTGAGGCGTCTCCAAACTCCATTCGCTTCACCCCCGTGAGGAAGAAATTAATGTAGTCATGCGGGAGGAGAATGCTCTTTGTCCTCGCAAAATTTTCAGGTTCGTTTTGCTTCAACCATAGCAATTTTGGAATGGTGTAGCCCGGCAGCATTGTGTTTCCCGCTTTCGAGATGAGTCCATCCGCACCTCCGAATTCGGCTGCAAACTGGTCGCACTGATCGGTCGTCGAAGTATCGCACCAAAGTTTTGCAGGCCGAACCACTTCATCATTCGCATCCAGAACAACGAGCCCATGCTGCTGTCCGCTCACCCCGATCCCACGCAAGGATGACTTCCTCTCACCTAACTGATCGAGGCAGTCACTGATCGTCGATTTGACTGCCTTGATCCAATCGGCGGGATTCTGTTCGAGGTGGCCTGCGGGAAGCCCCTCGATAAGGCCGTAGGCCTCACTGGACTGGGCGACTATCTCACCACTCTCAAGATCGAGCACGATGGATTTCGTGCTCTGAGTTCCGCTGTCGATTCCAAGATAGAACATGGCCTACCGCTAGCGGTTAATCCCCTCTGGATCAAGTCTGGAAAGCGATCCCAAAAAGCTTACAGGCACTACCAGAACCCCATCGGCTCCCGGGCAGTCTAACCTTTTGGCAGGAGTCCCTCTTTCAGAGCTTTAGCGACCGCGCCAGTCATCGTATTCACATGCAGCTTTGAATAGATGCCGCGAATGTGCTTATCGACGGTATGGAAACTGAGATCGAGTTGATCTGCAATTTCCTTCTTCGTGAGACCTTCAACCATCTGCTCGAGCACCTCCTTCTCCCGCTCAGTGAGACCATAATCACGGCTCTGCGGAGCAAGGTCACTGAACATGTCGAGGACACGTCGGGCGATAAGTGCATTGATCGGCGCTCCACCGGAGAGAATCTCGCGAATCGCGTCAGGAATTTCACCCATGCTGGAAGTCTTCAGAAGATACCCTGAAGCCCCCGCGCAGATTGCATTAAAGACTTTTTCGTTGTCATCGAAAACAGAGAAAACGAGAATCTCGATTTGGGGAAGGGCCGTTTTGATCCGGCGAATTCCTTCGATACCACTCATCCCGGGAAGACCAATGTCAAAAAGCATCACGTCAGGGCGCTCACCGGCAACGAGAGACTCGATCGCATCCTCACAACGTTCATACTGATGAACGCACTTCATGTCTTTTTGCCGATCGAGGACTCGAGCAACGGTGCGGCGCAGAGTTTCGTTGTCCTCAACAACCCATACTTTTGTCGGGCTCTTCGGGGCTTCTTTGATTTCAGCTTCGTCGCTCATGGCAGTAAATTGGCTTTTTTTAGTTTCGCGGGATTACCGCAGTTTGCATCTAAAATTGTTGGTAAGAATCACGGCATCGGAATCACCAACTGGACGCTAGTTCCCTCTGTTAAAGCACTGCGAACTCGCAGATTTGCTCCAATTGCCTGAGCGCGCATTCGTAAATTTCGAAGGCCATTCCCCTCACGGAATTCCTGGTCGAGGTTATTAAACCCGATCCCATCATCTTTGACCGAGAGCTGTAAGCGATTGCGGCGGCAGTCGATTTCAATGTCGACATTCTCCGCTTCAGCATGCCGGACAATATTGTTCAATACCTCTTTGTAGATCAGGAAAATGTCCCGCTTAAATTCGAGGGGAAGCCGATCATCATTCGTATCGCCTTTGACCACGAGTGAATATTCGTGAGCACGAAGTAACTTCGCGGCGGTCTCACGAAAACGAGTCAACATCTGTTGCCAGGTCTCTTCCCCGGGACGAATCAGCCAGACAATGTCACGCATCGACTCGATCGTTTTGTCTGCGGTCGACTTGATCTCGGTAAATTCCTCCTCCACCAAATCAGGTTCGTCCGCCTCAGTTTTTCCCAGTTCAGCGAGCAGCGCAATACTGCTCAAATTACTTCCAATGTCGTCATGCAAGTCACTCGCGATTCGCTGGCGAAGAGCTTCCAGATCTTTCCGCCGCCTCACCCGCCCGCGAGAAAGCGCGACGAGGACAAATCCCAGAATTCCCGCGACTCCGGTCCCAATCAAGGTCACCCCCCTTGTCACCGTCGCATCAACGAGGTCGAGGCGAGTGTTCTCTTTTTCGAGCCAACGGCGCACCAGGCGGTTCCGTTTATCTAAATCTGATAGCCATTCACCGTAGGAAACCAGATTTCTCCGACTGCTGTATCCGTCGACGAGAAATTCAGGAGCCCACTGCGAATTTTTGAAAGTGTGCGCTGCATTCACAGGTTGCCCCAAGGCAACGTTCTCCGTGTCTGAAAAAACTCTAATTTCAGCCAGTTCAAAGCCGAGCTTAGACATTTTTTTCGAACCCACCACCGTAACCCTGATATACTTTCCGTAGGCATCCTCCGTCGGAACAATAAGTGGGTTCGATCCAATGATACTAATCTGCGAGGGGTTAAAACGTCCAATCGTCTCCGCTTTGAGCATGTCGGGCGAAGTCGAAACTTCGATCTTCATTGGGTAAGGAAAACGAACCGTTGGATCAGGCACCGTTTCCGGAGAATCGGCGAGAATGAGCTGCACCTCATTTATCCTCATCGGTTCACGCAACGCAACCTGAACCCAGCTGTTGAGAACCGGCTCCTCGGACCTGGCTCGAAAGCCCAAAGTCGGGCTTTCTTCCACTCCATGAGGAATTCCGAGGGTCGTGATCCCATCGGTCACGAAACGACGAGACCATTGATCCGATCTCTCTTCGCTATCGAGCGCTAACACTTCCTTACCGACCGCGAGGTTGCGACCTCCATTGAGAACCATCACTTCGCTAAGCGCAAAAACCTCCTGGTTCGACTGAGGGGAACGCCAGAGACCGGTTGCAGTGATGCGAATATACCGTCCCGAAAAGCCACTCAGTTCTCGAAAAAACGGCCATCTCCTGATGCCCCTTGGCTCATCGACCCGCCCCTCGACCATTGTCTCGTAGTTTCGGAAATCTTCATCGTCAGAGATATCGACTCGGAAATTTCGAGGGAATCCGTATCCATACACAGTTTCGTCATCGAGCTCAGCGGTTACCGGGAACAGCGCAATTGCATCGGGAGAAACGACTTCCTCCATATCGATTTGAAGCCACTTCGGTCTCTTTTTTGCAGAGCCGGAATGGTAGCCAAATCCTGTCACTCTCTGCGACTCTCGAACGACCCTCGGCAAGGCATCAAGTTGAGCAACGATGTCATCCTGCGCCTCTTCAAGATCACGAAGATCACGATTAAAGAGCCGGGCAATCCGATCCGCACTCGTCTGGCGTGGATTGATAACCGGTTCGATCAAATCAGGCGGAAGGATCTCCGGGAGATCACGACCATCAGTGGACTGCAGCCCCACTTCCGGAAAGGGCGAGAGTTGGGAAAAGCTTTCGAGCGGACCGTGGCAGATCGTTACCACCAGAAAGGCGGCAGAAAAGGAACACGGGGATCTGAAGCTCAAATAGCTCAAAGGGAAACCGGAAGGCTGAGCGAAAAAGGTATCACACAACAAGCTGATCGACCACTCCGGTGCTCACGCCATTGAAAGTTTCGTTCTCGAGCCCGAGCGCCTGCCCAAGCGTATGAAGGAGATTTGAGTGCGGGGTACCCTTCTCACACCGGACATGCTCGCCGGTGCGAATCTTCCCACCTGCCTGGCCGGCAACAACGAGAGGAAGGTCGTCTTTAATGTGACCGTTACCATCTTTCATTCCCGAACCGTAGAGGACGACGGAGTTTGAAAGCAGCGTGCCGTCACCCTCTTTGACCGCCTTCATGCGACCGAGAAGATAAGCGACATTCTCGACGTACCATTGGCTCACCCGAGTGTATTCCGCGACGAGATCATCTTTCTCTTTGTGGTGCGACATCCCGTGGTGGTCACTCGTGACTCCATCGAGGAAGCTGAAATTTTGACGACTGAACCCGTGTGCAGTCATGAGGGTCCCGACGCGGGTCGTGTCCGTCCAGAAGGCGAGAAGCATCAGGTCCATCATGAGCCGAAGGTGCGTCTGCTTGTCACGCGGAAGACCGGGGCCGGGGCGCTTCATTTTCTCGGGAGTGGTTGTTGGGGTCCACTCCGGCTCCGGCGGATTCATCGTCTTCTCAAGACGGACTTCCACCTCGCGAACAGAATCGAGATACTCATCGAGCTTCGCCTGATCAACGGAGCCGGCCTTGCGACGAAGTGACTTCGCATCATCAAGAACAAGATCGAGGACGCTGCGGCGACGAAGTGCTTCTTTTCTCGCCTCCGGTCCGGTGCGGTCACGGAAAAGACGGTCAAAGGCGACCTGCGGATTGATTTCCGGGGAAACTCTGGTCGTCTCACTGCTCCAGCTCACGGTATTGGCATAGGCTATCGGCTCGCCGCTTGCGATGCCCTGGCGGGGTGGTTCCGTTCCGAGGATAACCGATGAAAGCGGTGTCGCATGTCCGACCTTGGCCGCGATCTGTTGATCCAGAGAGACGCCGTTTCGCTGATGCGTGATTTGCTTTCCGGTGAGGAAAGACCCTGTCAGCTGGACATGTCCTCGTCCGAGATTATCGAGCCCCGAGACAACCGAAAAATCTCCCATCAGATCCTGAAGCGGAGAGAGAATCGGAGAAAGCTGAAAGTCCCTTCCAACCCCTGTGACATCCCAGGCCTTTGGATAAACGCCGTTCGGCTGGAAGATCGAGCAGATGCGCTGCGGAGCCGTCGAGACATCCCTGGCCTGCATCATTTCCAGGGGAGGTAGCGCGAGAGAAGCTCCAAGTCCTTTTAGCAAGGTTCTGCGGGAGAGTGGTCGGCGAGTCATGGCTGAGCGGCGATAGTGGGTAAATTCAATTCAGGACTGCGATGCTGATGCGTGAAAGGATAACTCAGGACGATCGCCTCAACCAAGGCGCGTCCACGGTAACCGCCCGGGGCAGTTTTCTCAAGAATCTCCGCGACGACCGGCTCGTCATAAACTTGAAGTTCCCGACCGAGGGCATAGGCAAGGAGACGCTCGACGAGGGACTCGGCAAAGTCGTCACCACGATGCTCTGCGAGATAGTCACGGAGACCGGCGACACCTTCGAATGAATTCCCATCCGGCAGCGTGCCGATTGTATCTTTGGGCATTTCTTTCCCCTGTTTGATCCGACCGAGCACATCGAAACTCTCAAGCCCGAAGCCGAGAGGATCAATCTTATCATGACAGATCGCACAATCTGCTTTGTCGCGATGAATTTCCAGTTCCTCCCTCAGCGTCTTCCCGCGCGCACCGGCATTTCCGGGGAGCTCGCCTGCATCGGCTGGTGGCTCGCCCGGCTCATCACCGAGGAGGCGCTCCATCACAAAGACACCGCGCAGGACCGGACTCGTCCGCACCGGCGTTGAGGTTGCGGTGAGAACACTCGCCATCCCGAGGAGTCCTCCACGCTCCCGACGTTGCGCCTCCGTCAGGGAAACCCTGACAAAACCATTCATCCCAACCTCGGGAAGACCGTAATGCCTCGCGAGTCGATTGTTGATGAATGCATCCTCAGCCGAAATGAGATCGACGATGCTGCGATTCTCCTCGAACACTGACTGAAACAGCATCATGGTTTCCGCTTTCATTGAGCGGGAAAGATCGAGATCAAATTCAGGATAAAGCGTGCCGTCAGGAACGACACTTTTGCCGAGCGATTCATAGCCGAGCCATTGCCCGGGGAACATTTCGTAGAACTCTTCCGCCCGCTCATCGCTGAGCATCCTTGCGACCTGGGCTTTCAATCCTTCCGCCGTCTCAAGTTCCCCTTTCGAAGCTGCCTCACGCAGTGCTTCATCGGGGAGGCTGTTCCACAGAAAGTAGGAGAGTCGCGAAGCCAATTGATGATTGTTGAGCGAGATCACCTCGCCCGCTCCCTCCGCCGGTAGTTCTTCGCTTCGGTAGAGAAATTTCGGGGACGTCAAAACCGCCGCAACGACCTGAGAAGCGGCCGAAGCATGCGACTCGCCTGACTCCAAGATTGCTTCATATACCGCGAGATAGGGCTTCTCCTCATCGGCATCGAGCGGTCGACGAAAGGCACGGCTCAGGAAATCCGGAAACC
The DNA here is from genome assembly GCA_029210205.1 of Verrucomicrobiales bacterium. GTDB lineage: Bacteria > Verrucomicrobiota > Verrucomicrobiia > Verrucomicrobiales > DEV007 > Arctic95D-9. Next base: position 68,290 of record JARGOD010000013.1, read on the forward strand.
ATGGACGCCACCGTTTCGCGTCAGACAGGGCTTCGTTCGCCGCGCGAGCGACTTTTGGCTTACTCCCGACCTCGGGCATGATCGGGCCTTCAATTTCAATCCAGTCAATCGCGATGAATCCACGCTTCTTCGGGAAAGCTTTCTCCGCGATGTCGCGCAGTGTCCTGCGATCGACCACATTCTCAGGATTCTGTTCCCGGTAGATCTCATCAAACGCCTCGACGGATATCCCTAACAATGAGGCAATTTCTGTTCTCAACTGCGCAAAGGGCTCTTCACGCTCAATGATAAAATTCAGAAACTTCTTCAGTTCCGTCGGGCTCCCCTGCTCCCCGAGAAGACGAATCCATTCGTAGGGTCGCTGAACTGAGCTCTCGACACCATTCCATCGCGAAACGAGTGGCTTCAAACCGGGAACCATCTCCTCGTCGAGATTCAGGGCCGGGAGATTCTTTCTTGAGGCGATGCCGACGAGCTCATTCGCGTTCTCCGGAAGGACCGTGTATTCCAGGTTCTCATCTTTTCTTCCGCGTCCCGCGCGAGGAGGCAACATCACATTCAGCGCCATCTGGTGGATTCCCGGAGAAAGAAAAGCCTCCGTCGTCTCTATCGTAAAGTCTTTCCCGACCACCTCGATCTCGCCGACGATAACATCATCGACCCGGATCAATCCCGTTGCGGGCCCGAACTCGCTACTCCCTGCCCGCATCTTAAAACGATAAAATCCGTAGGCAGGAATATCGATACTCTCATAGAGCGTCCGCTGCCCGGAAGTGAGAGTGTAACCTTTCTCACCGTTGGGGTAAGCATTCGGCTGTGAGCGACTCTCTGTCATGATGAGGTCCTCTGCTTCAAACTTCACGAGGCCCGGCTCCTCATCGAGAGAATGAAGCGACTCAACGGCGACTTCTGCGGCCTCGAGGTATTTCTCAAGATCCCCACCCGTCACGAAAAGGTTGTCCCGGTCATTCGTAAATCCCGTTCTTCCCTCGGCGTCAGGAGAAAAGATCCGCCCGGTTTGCACGTCGAGACCGAGAAGATCCCGGACCGTGTTGTTATACTCGACCTGCGTGAGTCTCGGCAGCGTGACATGTCCCGGATGCTTGAGTGCTTCCCAATCGATGTCATTCACCTGCTCCTCAAGAACAGCGAGAATCTCCTCGTATTCCACCGCGCTGGGAAGCGGCTTCTTCGGAGGCATTTCCTCCGTTTCGATCTGCTCCAACACCGATAACCAAAGCTCGCGATCTCCGATAATATCAAAATTATCCATCGCCGTGTCCAACCTCAGATCACCTTTCTGAACATCGGCATCGTGACATTTGTAGCAGTAATCAGCAAAAAACGTCTCAATGCGCGCCTGTTCGCCAGCGAACAAACCCATTGTTAGCGAGGCAGTAACAGTCACGACAACGACGTGACAAATAAAGTTAAGACATTGACGCATAACCGAGAAATTCATACGTCTAGTGGAAGGGCGGCGCATCCTGCATCATCGCGGAATGCATTGCCCGGAACCCTAATCAAAATCTGTAACAACTTATAACACTACTATTATGGCCGCTATTGGAGGAATTCTCGCCGCTGCTGGAGGAATCGCAGGACTCGTAATCTGGATCATGACTATCGTAAAGGCATTCAAAGCCAAGGATACCCTCTGGGGCGTTCTCTCGATTTTTCTCCCGATCTGTGGACTGATCTGGCTCTTTATGAAAGGTCACAAGAAGCTTGGGATCTACTGGATCATCGCAATCGTTCTCTACATGGTTGGCGCTGGCATCATTGGTGGCTCAGGAGCGATGACGCAGCTCCAGCCTTGATCTAAACGATCAGATTATTTTCGTGAACGGCTCTCTTCGGAGGGCCGTTTTGCGTTCAGGCAAAAACACCCCGCGCCGCTTCGACATCGATCGCAATCTGCGCCTTCAAAGCTTCGAGACCATCGAACCTTTTCTCCGGGCGAATAAACTCCACGAATTCAATCTCGAGATCCTCGCCGTAAATTTCATGGTCGAGGCCGAAAAGGTGGACTTCGAGGAGGCGTTTCATTTCTCCCCCTTCGACGGTAGGTCGATACCCCAGATTCGCGACGCCGTTCCAGCCGTCCCCGGCTCCGATTGCCTTGACCGCGTAGACACCGGTGGGAGGTAATTGCTCACGATGGACGGTGAAGTTTGCGGTCGGGAATCCCAGGGTCCGGCCGAGCTTACGTCCCTCGATCACCGTTCCGAAAACCGTGTAATCACGTCCGAGAAGTGATTTTGCAATTTCGAAATCCCCTGCCCCGACGGCTTCGCGAATCCGCGTGCTGCTGACGCGCATCGACTTCACTTCGACGGTGCCAACCCCGGTTACGCTGAAGCCA
>JARGOD010000014.1 GCA_029210205.1 Verrucomicrobiales bacterium
AAATGAACCAACGATTTAGGATTCCAGTCAGTCGGTGGTCGCTGATTTGGCTCCCCTTGCTCGTGCTTATTCAAGTTCCGAGCATTTTGTATCGCTTCTCAAAATTTCGAGAAGAGTCTGATCTCAATTCCGGTTTGTTCCTTTTACTATGGATTCTGGCTGGTATCTTTTGGCTGGTTTTCGCAATTCGGCAGTTTCGAACTGCTGATGTGATTTTGATCGAGGAAGAAGAGATCACGGTCCACAGCGAAAGAGGCGAACGGATATTCCCATCCAAAACGGTTACTACCGTTACCGACGATCAAATTGCATTTCATTTGTTCTTCAAAAAGGGCGAGATCAGCCTCTCAAAGAAAACGATTCCCTCTGACTTGGCGAAATGCCTTGAGGAACGCATCTTGGCAGATTCGGGAGCGAACAAGACGGAGATCTCAAGCCCGATCACGTCCGGAGTTGATTGACTTCCGTGATTCAAATCCGTAACATCCAGTCGAGGTCTCGCCCTCTGATCGGGCTGAGATGCCTCGGACGTTCGCCTGAATAGAGATGCACAATTTACTCCTACCGCCTCTCCATTCTACACGGCTGATGTCGGGTATCGTCGCAACTGCCTTCCTTTGTTTGTGCGTTCTCCCCGGCATTGCCAAGGCGCAGAAAGGAATCGATCCATCCGACATATGGTATCGGGCTTTTATCCTCGTCCAGTCGGCAAAGGAGATGGAAGCGCAGGGAAGGTTTCTTGAGGCGATCAATAAGCTCGACGAGGCCATGCCCCTCTATGACCACCTCGCTCAACAATCCCCTGAATTTCAGCCCGAGATCGTCCGCACTCGACGCAATCTCATCGCAGAAAAGCGGGACCAACTGAAAATCGCGATGGGGCCGAGAGCCCAAGCCGACCTACACAATTATCGAGTTTGGTTCGTGTGCTCAGCTCTCGGAATTCTTTCTGTCATCTTAATTGCAACTATGCTATTCAAGCGCAAACAAGGAGGCGAACAAGCCGACGCTGGTAAGCCTGATCCCGCCTCGAGTTGATTGACTTCCGTGATTCGAACCTTCAACCTCCAAGCGAGAGACTGCCGCCGGATCAGGCTACCAGGTCTTGAACGTTCGGCTGAGAAATGACTGAGAAATGACTGAGATATACGAAGAAACCGGCGGTTCGCGCATAGGTTGTTGGAACGCATCTTGGCCATTTGCGAAACTTATTGTATCAGACGAGAAGATTACTCTTCAGAGTGTCGGAGGGCCTTACTCTTTTCGGAGGGAGGAAATTGATTCCATATCCAAATTTCGAGGCTTATTTTCCCTCGGGATTCAAATAAAATCGTTCACAAAAGAAACTCCGGACCCACTGGTGTTTTGGACCTTTCGGTTCGCGACACTCAGGCGCAATTTGGAGTCGAGAGGTTACAAAATCAGCTAGCCAGACCCGACGCCAATTGCCGAACAAGACGAGTTACTCAAGCCCTGACCGCCATGAGTCGAAATGACTTTTCTAATTCCAAACTTCAACTCACAATCAACCCGCGCTCACAGTAGCAGACGCCAGCATTGAGCTGTTCCGAAACCGAGGAGCACCCGACACGCCGGAGCGCTTCTAACTGGCAGTCAGGATTTCCACGGGAGTGTTGCCTCAGCCATCTCGCTGAAACCATCTGTCGGTAGTCTCAATCTTCGGTCGTGCCTCCGCCGGAATTACCCAGCTCAGCATGTTCCGGAGGAAGGGCCGCTTTGAAGCGGCTCTTATCGATCGCTTTCATGTAGGCTTCGAGTCCGGAGACCTGACCTTCCAGCATCTTGGACCAGATCGAGTCATCCATGAACTGCATGCCGTATTCCTTTCCGCCGGTGATGATGTCGAACAGTTTCTGGGTTGAGCCTTCCCGGATAACGGAACTAACGGCCGGGGTGGAGACGAGAATTTCGTTCACCGCGGTTCGTCCACCGTCTTCGGTCTTGAGAAGCAGTTGTGCGACCACTCCGCGAAGTGAGCCGGCGAGCATGGTCCGAACTTGGGCCTGTTGATCGGAAGGAAAAACGTCGACAAGACGATCGACGGTCTTACGGGCATTGTTCGTGTGAAGTGTGCCAAAGACGAGGAGTCCAGTCTCAGCCGCGGTCAGGGCGAGTGAGATTGTTTCGAGGTCCCGCATCTCACCCACGAGAACGATGTCGGCATCTTCACGAAGTGAAGCACGCAAGCCGTCAGCGAAGGACGGGGAATGAACCGGCACCTCCCGCTGACTGATCGTCGATTTCTTATTGTTGTGCACGAACTCAATCGGTTCCTCGATCGTGATGATGTGGCGAGAATAGGTTCGGTTAATGTAATCGATCAGAGCCGCCAGGGTCGTGGATTTTCCGGAACCGGTTGGGCCGGTCACGAGAACGAGTCCGCTTCGCATGTCGCCAAAGCGCTCAATGCTGTCGGGCACTTTCAAGTCCTGAAGAGTCTTGATCTTGGTCGGAATGAGACGAAAGACGGCTCCGAGGCCGTTCTTTTGTTTGAAGTAGTTGCAACGAAAGCGGGACTCCTTGTCCATCTCGTAGGCGAAGTCGAGGTCACCGACTTCGAGAAAGCGTTCAAAGGCTTTTTCGTCGCAGATTTCTGCGAGCATTGCCTTGATCGTGGCATGCTCGAGAATGCCTTCGGAGATCGGTTGAATCGTTCCCTGCGCCCTCAGCTTGGGAGGTTGGCCTTCGCTCAGGTGAAGGTCGGAGCCCCCGGTCGCGACGAGGTGCTGGAAATATTGGTCAATGACAGCCATAGGAAAAAAGGTTGGGTTGTTTAAGGTTACGCTCCGATTGCGGCTCTCAGGGTTGGAGGATCAATAGCGCGACCGATGGCCTCTTCTTTAGAGATCTTTCCTTCGTTGTAGAGTTCGATGAGCGCGTCATCCATCATGATCATGCCGATTTTCTTTCCGGTTTGCATGACGCCGGGCAACATGAACGTTTTTCCTTCGCGAATGAGAGAGGAGACCGCCGGAGTGTTCACGAGGAGTTCGAGAGCAAGTTCGCGCCCTGTTCCTTCGGTATTGGGCACCAGTTGCTGAGAAATGATGCCGCGAAGTGATTCGCCGACCATGATTCGAATTTGCTCCCGCTGTTCGGTCGGGAAGACGTCGAGAACCCGGTCCAGGGTACGGGCGGCACTACCGGTGTGGAGCGTCGCAAGGACGAGGTGACCGGTTTCCGCTGCAGTAATCGCCAGTGAGATCGTCTCGAGGTCACGCATCTCACCCACCATGATTACGTCCGGATCTTCACGAAGAGCGGCTCTGAGAGCATGGGAGAAACTTTCGGTATGAGTGTGGACTTCCCGCTGGTTGACGTGGCAGTCTTTCGATTCGATGACGTACTCGATCGGATCTTCCAGGGTAATGATGTGGTCGGTGCGCTGACGATTGATCTCATCGACGAGGGCCGCGAGGGTCGTTGATTTACCGGAACCGACAGCCCCGGTCACGAGGACAAGGCCGTTGTGATATTCGAGGAGTGGCTTGATCGCATCGGGCAGGCCAAGCTCATCCATGGTTCGGAGTGAGGTGTCAATGACGCGGAAAACCATCTCCCATCCGAGGCGGGTTTTCACCACGGAAGCACGGAAACGACCGAATCCGGGGTCGTAGGCAAAGTCGACATCTCCTTTTTCTTCGAGGCGTCTCAGCTCTTGCTCGGGTAAAAAGTTTCGAGCAAGCGTTTCGCTTTGTTCAGGAGATATCGTGTCCGCGTTTTCCCAGATAGGCTGGAGAAGTCCGAAGCGTCGCCACTTAGGTTGCGTGCTTGGGGCAAGGTGGACATCGGAGACTTTGTATTCCTGAGCGAGACGAAGGTATTCGTCAACGTGACTGAGGATAGCGATCGTGTCTGACATAGTAAAATCTGATTCGGAGAGAGGACTCTTGGTGTTGCGCCGGAACTTCCGGAAGTCTGTGGAGTATTTGTATTTGATGAGTGACAGGCAAGTCAAAAAGCGGCTTTTCAGCGGGTAGTTTCAACTGCTGATCCACTTTGATCAGGGGAGGGGATTTTTCTTGCAGTGAGAGCGGGAAACGGTGAACGCTGAGATGTGAAAAAATTTAGCGGACTTTTTATATTTCTGGTCGTCTTCGCCCTTTCCGGCGTTCTCATTCATCAGGTGCTCTATAACAGCCCTGGAATCTTTGTTTGGTCATTGCAGGAAAATCCTGAGACGGGATCGAAGACAATTGCGAGAACGACGATGATTCCTGCCACTCCGTCGGAAGGGATGGAGCCGGAAACGGGCGATGCCAAGGTGGCGGCGAGTGAGGACGCCCTTGATCCAGCGCCTGCTCCTGAGGCGATCCCTGCCCAGAATGCTGATCCCAGCGAAATTTCCCTGTTTAACGGCAAGGAGCTTGGTGAATGGGAATCGACGCAGTACGGAGGTGAGGGTGACGTCTTCGTTGACGAAGAGGGGAATCTCGAATTCGGCTTCGGCGCGGTTATTACCGGCGTCCACTGGACCGGGGATGTGCCGGCGCTGAGTAATTATGAAATTACCCTCGAGGCGATGAAACTCGATGGATATGATTTCTTCTGCGCTCTCACCTTCCCGGTGAAAGACAGTCACGCCACCTACGTTCTCGGCGGATGGGGTGGGGGAGTCGTGGGGATTTCGAGCGTGGATGATCTTAATGCTTCCGAAAATGAGACCATGAACATCGAAGGGTTTGAGAACGACCGGTGGTATCAAATCAAGGTTCGGGTCACCGATGACCGACTGGAGGCGTGGCTTGACGATGACCAGATGGTCAATCTCGCGCTGAAAGACAAAAAAATAAGTCTTTTGCCCGGTGACATCGAACTCTCGGTTCCGATCGGACTGGCCAGTTTTCAGACGCGGTCACAATTTCGAAACATTGTCTGGCGCAATCTTGCCGAAGCTGAGTAAGGTAGGAGTTCGGCAGCCTTCCGTCATGGAAATTATAAAATTGTCAAAAATTAAAATTATGGAGGGCTTAATTATCAACTTTTTGAACGAATCGCTTGACCCTGTGTCAAGATGCTGTCTGGATATTTAAAAATTGTGGCCCGCTTCCCGCTTTACCCTCAATTTTTTTTATGACCCTCAACTCAAGTTTTACCACCTAGATGAACCTGCGCGACCAGTTAAAAGAAATCCTTCCTGACATTCTGCCAAGAAACCCCGCCCAGGCGATCAAGGGTACTGAGCTCATCGAGATGGTGAAGCACCGGCTGAAGCAGGACTACTCTGATGCAACTTTGCGGTATCACTTTTCGATTATGTCATGTGATCCATCTTCGCCGATCGCTAAGGTTGAGCAGGGGCAGGGATACTATTTGAGAACGTCGACGATTCACAGCGTCAACAGTGCACGGAATCTCTTCCACCAGAACTATGGTGGAGGCAGTGAAGAGAGTTCGATGGGCTCAACCGACGTGGATGTGGCATTGGCTCGTGCAGAGAAATTTCGCGCCGTGGTTCAGCGCTACCTTGAGTCGGTCCAGCAGTTCCCGTTTACTTTTAACGAGTCTTTTTCCGCTGATGCCGGAGCCAATCGCTGGCGTGTCCCTGATATGGCGGTGGTCGACTGGGTTGCCTCGACAGAGGTCGACGAGGAAGTGATTCTGGAGCAGCAGAAGCTTGAGGTTCACCGTCGTCTTGGTCAGGCACCTTTCCGTGTTTCCAGTGTGAAGCTCCGTCTTGAGTTGAGCCATGCTTCGCATCTTGAAGACCTTTATCAGTGCCTCGCCACTTCCGAGTGGGCCAACTCCGGAGAACTTCTCATTGCGGCACCGATTAACGATGCCCGTCTTCTCGAAGAGGTTCGACGTTTTGCCTCACGTTATGGCGTCGGTGTGATCAGCTTCGGACTCGATGCTGATATTCTGGATGACATGCCGGAGCCGGCTGCGATCGAGAATCTTTCACCCGAAGAGTTTGATTCGATTCAGGGGCTTCTTCAGATTCGCCGCTACGCGACTCCACAGACTCAGCCCAGCTTTGATTGGAATCACATTTCTGCCTCATCGGTTGAGAATACGGACTTTGCCCGCTTCGAAAAGTGGATTGCCCGCTGTGTCACTGAAGAGCGCACCATGACTTCCCGCGAATTCGAAGATCTCGAACGAAAGCCTGCTGCGGCTGTTTCTCAGGAATACGTGGCCTGATTTTTTCCTCCCCTTGGTTTTACAGGGAATCTTGAAAGAGGCGTCTTGCGAATGCGAGACGCCTCTTTTTCTTTTGCCAAGCAAACGAATGATCAGGCAAAATAAAGTGTTGTTGAGGGTTTAGGAAAAGCGCTTCGTGAGGTGTTTTGATAGCTGGCATTACAATTTTCTGACAACCCTTTTACAGGGCCATGACAACTGATTTGAAAAGCGGGCGACCTTCTCCTCATGGACAAGATCCGAATCAAATCAATGTTGGCGCTCGGAGCAGCAATGCTCGTGGGCATAAATCCTGTCGTCTCGGCAGACGGTGAAAATCTTCCTCTCAAAGTGAAGACTGAGGTCGACCGACCGCTTATTCATGAGAGCACCGACGAGCAGAAGGTCGTTATTAAAATCGAAGTCACCGGTGAAGAAATTTCAGTTGGGGATCGAATGCCGCTTAATCTGGCTATCGTTCTCGATCGGAGTGGCTCGATGTCGGGTGGAAAGCTTGAGCAGGCGAAGCAGGCCGCCGAGATGCTCGTCGATCAACTTGAGAGTGACGACGTCCTTTCGCTGGTGGTCTATGAGACCGAAGTTGAGGTAGTTCTTTCAGCCCGGCGCATCGGAAATCGCCATGCTGAAATTAAACGCCTCGTTCGAAAAATTCAGACAGGAGGCAGCACTGCTCTTTATGGCGGGGTGGAGAAGGGTGGAAAAGAGCTCAGTGAATTCCTTTCAAGGGAGCGCATTAATCGAGTCATTCTGCTTTCCGATGGAATCGCAAATATCGGTCCGAGTAGCAATCGTGAGATCGCACGGCTGGGTTCGCGCCTTGCCAAGGATGGCATGTCAGTGACTACGATTGGTCTTGGAGGTGATTACAACGAAACTCTCATGACCGCTCTCGCTGAAGCGAGCGATGCCAACTATTACTATGTGGCCGATGTTGAGACACTCCCTGAAGTCTTCCGAAATGAGCTGGGTGAACTAAAGAGTCTTGTTGCCCGTGACTTCAAAATTGAGATTCGTTGTCCGGACGGTGTGCGGCCAATTCGCTTTCTCGGTCGACCGGAAGAATTGAAGACGCAGACCGGCACGCATACTTTTGGAACCCTCGCCGGCGGTCAGACGCGTGAACTCTATCTTGAGTGCGCGGTCAGTCCAGAGGCGCAGGGAACCCTTAGCGAAATTGCTACGGTCTCAGCTGAATTCGAAGACCTCAAGCAAGGTAAAAAGGCAAAGGTGGATGAACGGACTGTGGTCGTTGGTTACACCGACGACTCAGGGCTCGCCGAAAAAAGTGTGAATCAGGCGATCCGGGCTGAATCCGTCATCTATGCAAATGCGGTCGAAACCGAAAGGACAATCGCTTATGCCGATGCCGGGGACATCGATGCATCGCGAGCTAACATCGTTAGACAGAAGGCTGAGTTGAACGCGGTTTTTGCAGCGGCGCCCGCGTCGCAAAAGGAGACCTTGAGGGAAGAGATCAGCGCCCTTGAAGAAACAGAAAAGGACCTCGAGTCTGAAAGTCTCTCGAAAGAGCAGCGAAAAAGGCTTTCGATTGGCTCCTTCTTGAAGCGTAACGCTAAGTAAGTACGCTTCTGAAGAGAATCGAGCAAACTGGGCGGGCCTGATCAGGCCCGCCCTTTTCCGTGAAGCGCTCTTTGTTGAAGCGTGGTAGGCTTTCCCAATCATGAAACGAATTGCCCTGGTCTTCTTCCTTGCGATTCTGCTGCCATCAATCCTCCTGGCGGTGATGGCGATTCGTTCAGTTAGTGATCAGTCACTGATCCTGAACAGCCAGCGGGCCATGTTCTATCAGTCGACTTGCGATTCGGTCGCTGCGGAGATTAACCTGTTCATGGACGAGGTTCGGGTGTTTCACGGAAAACTGATTAACGAATTAGCACGCCTTCAAACCGCAAGGCTTGTCGAAACCTTTGATGAGGCGATCACTAGTTCCTGGTCGCAAGCTGCGGTTGGTGCTGTTGTGAATGACAAAGGGAAGATTATTTCCCCTCTCCCGGGCGAGTCAGAGTCCGCTGATTCCTTTCTCGCGAATCATCGTGACTTTCTCATGAACGAAAGGACCGTGGAAGTTTATCAGGCGCCTCCGGTGCTCAATAGTGAGGTTTCAATCGTCGAAGACACTTTTTCGAGTCGCGAAAAATCAGGTTCATTTTCTAAATTCAGCTCGCCGGGTTCCGGGAATGAGAGTGAATTGGAGGCGGACTCTGAGGCACCGCGATCAAAACTCAAGGTGAGTGTTGTCCAAAACAAGCTGGAGGATTTTCGCTTCGGTTCAACTCGCGGAGGACCAGTTCGTGCTGAAATCGCGAAAGAAGCGCCGGCACCGCTCGCTCTTCCAAGTGAGGCGCGGCAGCGCAACGTGATGCCTGACCAGACATCAGCTCCGCTTGCCGAAGCGCTGTCACCTGTGTTCGAACAGGGAATCGAGGCGCAGGCGACGGTAAATTTTTCAAGGCTGAATACCGCCGAGGTGAGATCAACCGATCTTATTGAGGCTGAGTCCGGAGCAGTCAGCCGTCTTATTGATGGGAGGCTCCACCTTCTATTGTGGGAGAAAAGTCCACGTTTTTCCGGATATACATTCTGGACGGAACTGGATTTGGGAACGATTCGGGAGGACCTCAACCTCCTCTTCTCAGAAATGCCGTTTTCATCGCGTGAGGCAGTATCTGTGGCCTTGCTTGATTCCGATGGGGAACTTGTGACTCAAACGGAACCCGGTTTCGCAACGGACTGGAGCCGACCATTTGTGGCTTCTGAAGTCGGTCAGATTCTTCCGAGATGGGAAGTTGCGACCTACTTCTTAGACCCTGATGCGCTCAATGAATCGGCGACGACTCTTCGTTGGACTCTTTCACTAATTGTTTTTTCTCTGCTTGTCGCAGTTGCGGTGGGAAGTTTTCTAATTCTTAAGGCGGTGCAATATGAGATGAAGCTTGCGACCCGGAAGACGGATTTTGTGAGCAATGTGAGCCATGAATTAAAGACTCCGCTGACATCGATCAGAATGTTCTCAGAGCTGCTTTCGCGGGGGGAAGAGACTGACGACGAGAAGACAAGGGACTACTCGGGGATTATTCATAAGGAATCAGAGCGGTTGAGTCGCTTGATCAATCGACTCCTTGATTTTTCACGATTGGATCGAGATGAGATGACTCTCAAGGCCGAGCCTGTCGATTTAGCTCTCCTTGTGAAGGATTGCGCTACGACCTTCGAAATGCAGCTGGAACCGGGAACGATGGATATCCAAATCGAAGATCGAACTGATCGATCTTTGATTGTCACCGGCGATGCAGATGCGCTCGAGCAGGTCATCCTGAATCTGCTTAGCAATGCAGGAAAATATGCCGCAGATGGGAAAGAGATTCGACTCGTTCTCGAGGCCCCTTCGAAAGAGAAGGTCGTGCTGAGGATCCAGGATCGTGGGATCGGAATTCCGCGTAATCTGCGCGAGAAAGTCTTCGAAAAATTCTATCGAATTGATGATTCCATTCATGCAGGGGTTGAAGGTTCAGGTATTGGCCTTGCGCTGAGTCGGCAGCTTATTGAAAAACACGGAGGGGAAATTCGATGTGAGTCACGTGACGGACGTGGAAGTTCCTTCGTGATAGAACTACCGCTTTGGGAATAAGATGAAAAAGAGTGATATCACCGTCTTTATCGTCGAAGACGACAACAGTATTCGTTTCGGACTTGAGGAGATTCTGAGAGCTGAAGGCTATGCTGCGATTTCGTGTGGAGATGGGGCCGTTGCGCTTGAGGGTATTGGCGAGGCGCTGCCGGATCTTGTCATCTTAGATGTGATGCTGCCCGGGAAGAGTGGTTATGAAATCGCAGGGGAGCTTCGCAAAACGGGATGCCGAATCCCCATTCTCATGCTGACGGCGAAGGGGCAGGAAATGGACAAGGTGGCAGGATTGAACAGCGGAGCGGATGACTACGTGACAAAACCTTTTGGGATCAGTGAATTACTCGCGCGGGTAAATGCTCTGCTTCGTCGTTCGTGCGACTGGGGTGGGGAAGAGGCGCTAAGCATCGAATCGGGCATGATCTCACTTGGACGTGCCGAGATTGATCTTGAGAACTACTCGGTGAGTCTCGACGGCGAAAAGGTGGCGCTCACCCCGCGAGAGCGGGAGCTGATAGTTTTCCTGCTTCAGCACCGGGGGCAGGTTTTAAGTCGCGACCGAATCCTTGAGGCGGTTTGGGGAGTGAAGTATTTTGGCACGACGCGGACACTGGATCAATGCGTCGCTCAGGTGCGGAAGAAGATCGGAGATCACGGGCGAACCGCTGAGCATCTTCTCACGGTTCATGGAGTCGGCTATAAGCTGACTTAAAATTCAATCGAACCCGGGCAGCATCGCCTGTTTGACCGGGCCTTCGTGTCGGTCTGCGCTCTTGAGTGGGTTTTCGCAGCGAAACGAGTCAAGATTACCATCGCCAGAGCTCAGTAAGGATCGAGGATCCGCGCCTTCGAGGAACTCAAGAAACTGATCCGCTTTAAGCAGCGCAGGCATTCGATCATGAATTTTTCTGATCGATCCTTTGGCCTGCGTTGTCAGCATGGTGTAACACGAATCTTCGAAGGAGGCGGAGGACGGGGCGGATTCCCAGAGTCCTGCAGCCCATAGAAAATTTTCATCCTTCCCCGGTTCGAACGCATAGGTCTGTTTATTTCCGGTAGCTCCGGTCCATTCATAGAATGTCGCAATCGGAATAAGACAGCGCTGGCGCGTTTGCCATGCATGAGACCACATCCCATCCAGTTTCTCGGAACGGGCATTGTTTATCGAAGGATTGAATGCCCGCTCGAATCCCCAGCGCATCGCTGTTGCTTTTGCCGCACCGCCTTTCAGGGCGACAATAAGCCCGGAGTCTGTCTTCCGAATCCCGAAGTTTTTTTGCGAGTCCCTCAGAGCTTCGGCGACTGCTTCTTCCCAATCATTTCGGGAACGGTGACGGAGAGCTCTTCCTATGTCGTAAAGATTGCACATGGATCATCCCGTGTTCTTAATCACGATCATACACTGGCCGATGACTTCGGAAAACAAAACAGGGTTAGGCCAATGACCTAACCCTGTTGGGAAAATTCGAACTGATCGAGACAAGCTCTTACATCAGGTTCATCGCGCGAGCTCGCTTGATTTCGCGAGTGATCTTACGATGAAGCTTCGCGGAAACACCTGTCGTGCGACGTGGGTAAATCTTTCCGGACTCCGTGGTGAACTTCTTCAAAAAGTCAGGGTTCAGGTAGTTCACCTTGGAAAGAGGCACGTCGAGACGTCGGCGTGGCATCTTGCGGTTGGCGCGGCGAAAGTTCATCGCGCGCTCTTCTGTTTTCGGTCCAATCATAAAATAGTCTGGTTGAGTCTACCGGTTAAGGGACTAGCGCTTCTCGCGATGCAGGGTGCGTCGCTTGAGGTAGGGATTAAACTTCACTTTTTCCAGTCGGCCCGGAGTGCGAAGACTCTTCTTGTTTCGTGTGGAAACATAGATCGAGGGACGGGCGCCTTCTTCTTTGGCTTCCGTGCATTCAAGGATAATAACGTCTCTGGGCATGACTGGGCGAGTTTACGTGTGTTTCGCGAGGGCGGGAAAATTAGTCGGATTACCAAATTTCTCAACCGAAATTTTATTCGTCGTCTGAAGCGGGCTTTGCGACGTCTTTTTCGTCGAGGCCAAAGAGGGACGTCACAGGCGATCGATGGATGCCTTGAGCGTGCTCTTCATCGAGCTTTTCCTGATAATCGACCGTGCAACGAGCGAAGGGCATTGCTTCAAGGCGGGCCTGAGGAATAGGCTCGCCGGAACCCTCGCAGACGCCATAGTCGCCGGCATCGAGACGAAGAAGTGCTTCTTCGATTTCGTTTACCGCGTCCTGCTCCTGAGAAAGAATATTCAAGGCAAAGTCGCGGTCGTAGGAATCTGAGCCTGCATCGGCCTGGTGCATGCCAAAAGCTGAGGAATCCGCGTTGTCGTCACCGCGACCCAGTGTGTCACGAGCAACGCCGTTCATCTGATCGACGAGGGTATCACGAAGATCGAGAAGTTTCTGGCGCTGATGCTTGAGGAAAGTGGCCGAAAGTTTCTGCGGCTTACCGCCCTTAGTCGGAGCCGGGGTGGGGAGGTTGCGCTGCGCGAGATGCGGCATCATCGGGCGTTTCTTCGCGGAAATTCGCTTTCTCAGGGGTGTCTGATTAGCGGGCGCATTAGCGTCATACTTTTTCTTTGAAGCAGCCTTTTTAGTTGCCTTCTTCGCCGGAGTTTTTTTAGCCGGGGCCTCCTTTTTGGCGGGCGTTTTCTTGGCTGGAGCCTTCTTTGCCGGGGCTGCCTTCTTGGCTGGAGCCTTCTTCGCCGGGACGGCTTTTTTAGCCGGGGCTTTCTTGGTGGCTGCTTTCTTGGCTGGTGCTGCTTTCTTTTTCACTGCTTTTTTGGCTGGAATCGCCTTTTTGCTGGATGCTTTTTTGGAAGGGGCTGCCGCCTTCTTCGTAACCTTTTTTTTCGCCGCTTTCTTTGCCATGACCGTTGGCTTGGGGGGTGAGGAAATGTTTAAATTAACGAGGCGAAGTCTGATGTGCCCCGCCGAAAGGCGGAATCTGTAAAGCAAACGGTCCGCTCTCGCAAGAGGAATTCCCTGTTTCCACCATAAAGGCTAAAACGGCCAAAGTCGGGGGATCAAGAGGCTGGCCATGATCCAAAGCGCAATTGCAAGCGGAAGACCGACCCGGCTGAAGTCAGTGAACTTATAGCCTCCCGCTCCGTAGACGTATGTATTAGTCTGATAGCCGATCGGAGTAACGAAGCTTGCAGAAGAGGCGAACATCACCGCAACGACGAAGGGTCTTGCGTCGACTCCAAGCTGAGTTGCGATACCGATTGCAATGGGAGTGAGGAGAGCGGCCACCGCGTTATTACTGATCAGCTCGGTGAGAATTGCTGAGAGCAGGTAGAGCGCTGCGAGAATTGCGTAAGGGCCAAGATCCTGAAACCAGTGTGCCGCTTGTTCAGCGAGAATTTGGGCAAGGCCGGTATTCTCCAGTCCCATGCCAAGTCCGAGCATGCCGAAAATCATGAAGATGACTTTCCATTCGACGGCATCATAGGCTTCTTCGGGATCAATGCAGCGAGTCACAAGGGTGATCAATGCGGCAGTTAGCGCAAAGATCGGGATGTAGGCAGGGAGGACGGCACCTCCAACCATGAAGAGCAAGAGCGCACCAATTGCTACAGGAGCTTTGCCATGACGAATTGAACGCCCTTTCGGCTTACTGAGGTTTACGAAATCCTTCTCAGCAAAAAGATCATTCATCCGGTCGACGGGACCCTCGACAAGCAGCGTATCACCGAAGGCAAGTTTTACTTCCTCAAAACGGTGACGGAGATTCACGCCGCGGCGATGCACGGCAAGAATGACGACCCCGAATCGCTGCCGGAAATTCAATTCTTTGAGACTGCTTCCCGCCATCCTCGACTCGGGGCCCACGATACCCTCCATGAGAACGGCTGACTCTGTGCGGACATGATCGAGGCCTAGTTCGCCCTCAGGGAGCAGATCGACCCCTGTCGTTTCAGAGAGTTCGACGACCCCTGAAGCCCTCGTTTTCAGGGTGATTTGATCGCCGGATTCAAAGATCAGTTCGTTGAGAGGAACCGGCAAGGGCCGGCCTTCCCGGATGATTTCAATGACGCGAAGATTTCTGCGTTTTGCGAGCGGTGTTTCAGGAAAAGGTCTTCCAATCAAGGGGGAATCCTTCGAAACATAAACCTGAGTCAAAAATTCCTGTGAGGCTTCCCCGTCGAATAAGGTCGAGAGCGTGACCCGGTCAGGGATGAGGCGCCATCCTCCAAGAAGGATGTAGATGATCACGCTGATAACGAAGAGAATTCCAAGTTTACTGATTTCGAACATGCCAAAGGGCTTCATCCCGGCATCTGCCGCGATGCCTGAAGCAATCAAGTTCGTCGACGTCCCGATGACGGTGCAGGTTCCCCCCACAATCGCGGCGTAGCTGAGTGGAATGAGAAACCGGGAAGCAGTCAGATCAAACTTCCGGCAATGAGCGAGAATGATGGGAAGAAAAACGACGACAACCGGTGTGTTGTTCACAAAAGCCGACAAAAATGCGACGAGCAGGAGAAGCACAACCATGGTCCTGAGAGGACTGCTCCCGGCGAGTGTTTCAAATTTACCAGCCAGCAAATCAATGAGGCCGGTTCTTTCGAGGACAGCACTGAGAATAAACATCGCCGCTACGGTGACGGGTGCGGAACTTCCAAACACGGCTAGAGACTCTGAGGGCGAGAGTACCCCGATGAGCACCAGTGAGAGGAAAGCGGACATGGCCGCGAGGTCCGGCGAAATCCACTCTTTCACAAGCACCACAAAAACCGCCACGACGATCGCGACGGTGAATATCTGCTGCCAAAGGTGTACTTCCATACGATAAAATGATCGTTGCGTTTCGGTCTCACCCAAGGCAGCATCCTGCGATCAGGCGGGTCATAAGCCTTCCTCTAATTTTTCCCGTGGATCAATGGAAACTCTTCTCATCGCCGTCGGAGCTCTCGTTCTCTATCTCATTGCCTACAATACTTACGGCAAATGGTTAGCTCGGAAAATTTTTAAGCTCGATCCGGTGGCGCTCGTCCCCAGCGTCGCTCTGAATGACGATAAGGATTATGTTCCCACGAAAAAATCGATCATTTTCGGTCACCACTTTACTTCCATCGCAGGAACCGGTCCGATTGTGGGGCCGGCAGTCGCCGTGATCTGGGGGTGGGTTCCGGCTCTTCTGTGGGTCCTTTTCGGTTCAATTCTCATCGGTGCGGTCCACGACTTCGGCTCTCTTGTCGTCTCGATGAGGAATCGTGGGCAGACGGTTGGAGACATTGCCGGCCGGGTTCTTACGAAACGAACTCGCCTCCTGTTTCTCCTTATCCTCTTCATGGCTCTGACAATCGTTCTCGCGATTTTTGGTTTGGTCATCGCTGCAGTGTTTAAGCAATATCCAGCCTCCATTTTCCCCTGCCTCGTTCAAATACCCCTCGCCGTCTTCATCGGGGTTTATCTTCACCGAAGAGGAATGGACATCCTGATTCCGTCACTGATCGCGCTCGTCGTCATGTATGTGACTGTGTTTTACGGAAACGTCGGATTTCTCGGCGCCTTCAATACTGCGCTCGCGGAGTGGTCGATTATGACCTGGGTCGTTGTTCTGCTTCTGTACAGTTATGTCGCATCGGTGCTGCCTGTCTGGACGCTCCTACAGCCGCGAGACTACATCAACAGCCTGCAATTGTTGAGCGCACTCGCTTTGGTCGTCGTTGGATTGGTTGTCGCAGGGTTTGTGGGTGGAGCACCGGTGGTTTCCGGCGCAGAGCGACCTGCGCTGGAGATAGTGGCACCCGCATTTCGCTGGGCCCCCGAGGGAGCACCCTGGATATTTCCTTTCCTCTTTATCACGATCGCCTGTGGCGCGATTTCCGGATTCCACTGCCTCGTCTCAAGTGGAACCTCGTCGAAGCAAATCAAGTGTGAGACCGACGCTCAGTTCGTCGGCTATGGTTCAATGCTCACGGAAGGGTTTCTCGCGGTGCTGGTGATTCTCGCCTGTGTTGCTGGACTGGGGCTCGGTATTGCCGGTGCCGATGGGAACGTTGCACTTGGAGCGGCGGCTTACGAGCTTCGCTATGCGACCTGGGGCGGTGCGAACAGCCTCGGTGCAAAAGTAGGGGCATTCGTCGAAGGGTCCGCGAATTTTCTTAAGGCTCTGGGGGTCAGTCCTGCATTCGCTATTGCCCTCATGGGTGTCTTTGTCGCCAGTTTTGCAGCGACAACTCTCGATACAGCCTGCCGACTTCAGCGATATGTAGTGCAGGAGCTTGCCTCAACCTTTGTTAAAAAAGAAGGAGGCTCTGCTTTCAATCCATTTGTCTGGCTTACGAACAAACACGGAGCAACTGTGTTTGCGGTGATCCTCGCCACATTTATTGCTGCGATGCCTGGAGGGGAAGGCAAGCCGGCAGGAACTGGAGGACTCATTCTCTGGCCGCTTTTCGGGGCGACGAATCAATTGCTCGCAGGATTAGCCTTTCTCGTCATCACATTCTGGATGTGGCGGCGAAAACTGCCGGTCTGGTTTATCGCAATTCCCACGGTCTTCATGCTTATTCTCCCGGGAGTTGCGATGAGTATCCAGATCTTCATTGGAGAAAACTCGTTTTTTGCGGCGGGTAATTGGCTCCTTGTTTTTATTGGTCTCGCAACGCTGGCACTCCAGATTTGGATGATCGCTGAGGCGATCATAGCGTGGCCGAAAGCAAAAGGCATTCTCGAGAAACAACTCGAACCTCTCTCAGGATCCAACTACACAGCGGAAGGCGGACGATCTTGTTGATCGACGGGCGTCTTAAACTGAGGACTAAGTTGCTTCGAGCTCGGGAAGCACTTTTGCGACCCGCTCTTTAAGTTCCTTGCCCGGCTTAAACTTCACGACGGCACGGGCCGGGATTGGGACAGCTGCTTCGGGCTTGTTGGGATTTCGACCGATTTTTGGCTTCGTCTTGGTTACCTGAAAAGCTCCGAAGTTACGGAGAACGACGTCATCGTTTGCGGAGAGGCTTGTCGTGACTTCTTCGATGAATGATTGAAGCACGTTGAAGACCTCCTGCTGAGTGAGCCCTGTCTCGTTGCTAATTCGAATGACGAGGTCCCTTTTGGTGATCGTAGTAGACATGGTCGTAGGTCTTTAGTGCTTGATGTTCAGTGCTGAATAACTTGGGATTCCGAAAGTTTTTCTTTCGGATGAAACCAATCGTCACTCGTTGATGGACAAAACAATATCGTGGATTTTGCCAATTAGGTAAGCGGTTTCCGTGCCTATTCCGTAGCAAATATCTGCATAAATGGGTGAAATTACCTCATTCACACACAAAATGCCTAGAATGGCGCGAAGCGAGATTTTAAAAGGATCCGATGAGGGGGAGATATTCGAAAGGGTCTTTGCCGGACATTCATCTATTAATTCTTTCCAGGCATCCCTGATAAATTGGTTCGAGCTTGAAGGAGAATCTTACCCATGGCGCGAGACGACGGATCCGTATCCAATCCTCGTCTCGGAGTTGATGCTTCAGCAAACTCAGATTTCCACGGTGTTGGGAAAGGGATATTTTAGGCGATGGCTGGAACAATTCCCGACGTGGGAAGCGCTCGCGGAAGCGGAGGAGTTGGATCTGCTGAAGGCATGGGAAGGGCTCGGTTATTACAACCGGGCGAGGAATCTTCAGAAGACCGCGCGTGTCATCCTTAACGAATACAACGGAACGTTTCCGAGGGAACATGATCAGATTCTCGCTTTGCCCGGAGTTGGTCCCTACACAGCGGGGGCCGTACTCAGCTTCGCTTTTAATCAAAGGGCTCCAATTGTAGATGGAAATGTAACCCGGGTCCTCGCAAGGCTGTTTGGGATAAATGAGGCGGTGGACAGTTCAGCTGTGATTCGGTTTTTCTGGAAATCCGCGGAAGCGATGACGCCGGATTCTAAAGTTCGGGAATACAATTCTGCTATTATGGAGTTGGGGCAGCGAGTCTGTATTCGCTCGTCCCCGAAGTGTGGAGAGTGCCCGGTGAATGGACACTGCGTGGCGCTCAGGGAAGGAACTGTCGATACAATTCCGATGAAGAAGAAGCGTGCGAAAACTGTTCTTCGTGAGGAATTCGTCGGTATCGGCGTGAAGAACGGACGAATATTTCTCACCACAGAAGAAGGTTCGCGGAGGCTTGGTCTTTGGCGCCTTCCAGAACTAACGGCAGATCAGGCCGATGATCTCGCGGAGCTTTTTCGTTTCGATTATGCGATTACAAAATACAAAGTTTGCCTCCGTTGCTTCGTTCTAAGCCCGGCTTTGATTGGAGATCTCGATGCCCCGGGACAGGGCGATTGGTATTCACTGCAGGCCCTTGATTCCCTGCCCCCAATGGGGTCACCCTATCTTAAGGTGATCAGAAAATACCAAAATCTTCATGATGAGTTGAACCTAAGTTCTTGAAAGAGAGGAAAATTAGCGCCAGATACTGCTTGTTTTGTTATCATTTTTTTCTAAAAGTGAAGGATATAGCTGTCTTTGGGAGTTAACTTTGCGATTCGTTCGAATGAATTGTTCATTTCTCCCCGGCGGTAAACCGAAATCACCAGACTAAAAGTCATGTGGAAAGTATTGCTCGTTATCTCATCAGTCGTCCTTCTCGGGGCAGCTTGGCTCAGTTACACAAACATGGATGCCATGCAGCAACGGGCTCTCGACGTGGAAGAGCAGACTAAGTTGCTTGAAACCCGTCAGAAGTCATTGGAAGAGACAGACGTGGAAGTTGCGCAGTTGGAGCAGGGTATTCAAATGCTTCTCGACGAGGCAGAAACGCTTGAGACTGAGAAGATTGATTTGGATACCAGAATTCTCAAGGCGCAGTCGGACATGAAAGCGCAGGAAGCTCTCCTCGTTGAGTCTACTCAGAAGCTGGAATCTTCCCGTCTCTTGATGGGGAATATCCAAAAGGTCGAAGCTCTTCAGAAAGAGATGATTCAAATCCGCACTCAGATTGAAGAGGCGGAGATCGAGGAGACGCAGGCAGAAGGTGCTGTCGCCTCAGCTCAGGTTGACCGTGATCGCCTCGAAAAAGTAGCCGCTGAGCTTGCAGCACTTCGGGTAGACCAGGAAGCCGGCCTTATTCGTGGCCAGTTTCAAGCCCGGGTTGAGAAAGCTTACAATCAGTGGGGTTTTGTAATTATTGCAGGCGGTACGGACCAGGGCGTGGTCAACCGCGCCCAGCTCGACGTCTATCGGCGTGGACAGCCCATTTGTAAGCTTCTGGTCACTTCAGTAGAGCCGGGCCAATGTGCTGCCGATATTATTCCGGGTTCACTTGCTCCCGGGCAGACAGTCCAGATCGGAGACACGGTAGTTAGCGCGGTTCGTGCTCAGGCTGCTGCTGCGGTCCCTGCAGCTCCTGCGGGAGGTGCTGCAACGACTACTCCTCAGCCCGCTGCTCCCGCCGCGGCCCCTGCTGCTCCTGCGACACCCGCGGCCCCTGATCCTTTTGGTGGAGGAATGGATGCAGGCGGTGCTCCTGATCCTTTTGGAGGTTCACCTGCTCCTGCGGCGCCGGACGCAGCTCCTGATCCGTTTGGGGCTCCTGCGAAACCTGCTGACGAGGGCGCAGCCCCTGATCCTTTCCAGTGAGTGGGCCCGACTGAACACAATTTGATCTTCGTTTAATAGATTTAAGGTATGAAAAAATTCATTATGATCCTGGCAGGTTTTGCGATGCTGGGTGCAATGGTTGTCGGGGTCATTAATAAGAACGATCTCGATGAAGTCACTGTCCTCGTCGATGCCAAGAAGGCTGAAGTGAAGGACGCCACGGAAAAACTTGGCGAGTCAGAGGACAAACGCGACGATGCGATCGAGCGGGAGACTCAAGCCAAGGATACCCGAAATCAGATTTCGGCTGGCGTCGAGGGTGTAAAGGGGAGCCTCAAGCAGGTTGAGCGGTCTTTGGAGGATATCTCCGGGGAATTGAAAAAGGTTGAGATTGAGCAGAAAGAAATCGATCTCGCAGTCCGGCGTCAGTTTCCGGATGGGAACATTAAGTCAGCAGACGACCTCACGATGACTCTCACGATGCTGAAGGATACGCTCGCTGAGAAGCAGGCCCGTAAAACTGAATTGATGGCTCAGGTCGAAGCTGCGAATCAAACGAAGCAGGTTCAAGTCGCCAAGGTGAAAGAGGAGGAACAGTTTCAGGTACAGAGAGCACAGAAGCTGGCGGTTAATGGCCTCGTCGCGACGGTGATTGCGGTCAACCAGGAGTGGGGGTTCGTCATGGTGAATGCCGGCCGACAGCACGGAGTCGGAGCTGATGCGTCTCTTCTTGTGAAGCGTGGAAACTCCCGCATAGCTCGGTTGAGGATTGTCAATCTTGAGGACAACATGACTGTTGCAGATGTTGTCGACGAGTCTGTTGTTAGCGGGCTTGGTGTACAGCCGGGGGATAAAGTTATCTTTGAGACAACTAACTGACCCAGACCTGCTCATTCCCACTATGAAGATTTTTCGTGTCTGTTCAGTCCTCGCGTTATCCTTTTTCGCTCTGGGCTTTGCCTCCTGCCAAACAGTGGACAACACTCCTCAGCCTGAGAGGGAGAAGCTGAGTAGCATTCCTCACAATATGCCTGAGTCATGGGAAGGTCAGCAAGGATTTCCAGGCCAGATGGGTGGGGGATACTAACTTTTAGACTATTACTTATTTAACTTATGTCAGACTCCAGCACTGTTCTTCCTGAAATGGGATTCGCCGTCGATTTTGACGAGGAGGAAAGAGCGCAGTTAGGTGGCTTCGGTGATTTTCTTTCGCTTAACGAGGGAGATTCCCTAATCGATGAAGGTCAGCCTCAGAACTCACTTTTTCTCGTGATCATGGGGACTTTCCACGTTCAAACGGAAGCGACTGGTCGCCCTGTATTGTTGGGTTCGATGAAAGCCGGGGATACCGTTGGAGAGGTGAATATCTTTGATCCGGGAATTGCGAGCGCCAGTGTCGTGAGCCGATCAATTTCAGAAGTTTGGAAAATTGATCGATCAAGCCTCGAGCAGTTTCTCGAGGCGCACCCAAGATCTGCTGCAAGGTTCCTCGTGAATGTTTCGACCCAACTCAGCAAGCGTCTCAGGAAGACGAATGAGAAGGTGGCAATGGCCAGAGAAGCCATGCTGGACTCATTCTAATTTAACTCCAAGTCTCTCTGAATTCGTCGGGATTCGTGCTCCGGTTTGATGCCGGCCTCAGAAACAATGTTTGAACCTTTAACAATTCCTTTTGGTCCCGTCACGGGATTGGGTTCTGCCTTTGCTCTTCTTTTCGCCCTGCTCATTGGTCACGCGCTGGCAGATTTTCCTCTTCAAGGCGACTTTCTTTCACGCGGAAAGAATAGAAATGGAACTGCTCCGCAATTGGCGGACGGGAAAGCCAACCCTCAAGACCTTTGGGTCTATCTCATGAGCGCGCACTGCCTGATCCACGCAGGTTTTGTCTGGATCATCAGTGGATATCTCATCTTTGCACTGGCTGAGTTTGTTCTTCACTGGATTATCGATGTCATGAAGTGCGAAGGGCGCACTTCGTTTGCGATTGATCAGTGGTTACACATTCTTACGAAAGTGGCATTCGTGGCGATTCTGCTGCTGAAATCGTAACTACGGGCCGGAAATACCGACCTTGAAAACTTTTCAGGTTGTTGGATCGTTTCCTTTATGAATTCCCATTTTTCATCGGTGCGATTCCTTGCATTATCGCTCCTCGTTCTGCTCGCGGACGGTTTACTTTCGGTTCGAGCGGATGACGCACCGAATGATTCTGGATTTAAAGAGATCGAGTTGTTCACGGAGGTGCTTGAGACGATTCGCCAGAGTTATGTTGATCCGGAAAAGGTTACTTACGAGCAACTCATCAACAGCGCGCTTGAGGGAATGTTGGCTGACCTTGATCCACACTGTCAATTTATGCAGCCCAAAGTGTTGGAGCAGTTGAAGCGAAATACGGACAGCACCTATGAGGGGATTGGTGTCACTATTTCGACAAAAAACGACGTGCTTTCGATTGTGACGGCAAGAGAGGACGGCCCTGCCGCAAAAACGGGAATCCTCCCCGGCGATCAGATTCTTAAAATCAACGGTCAGCTGACCGAGGATGTGGGAATTTCTCAGGCGGTAAATCTCCTTCGCGGCAAACCGGGAGAGCCGCTGAAGTTGACCGTACGTCGTCCCGCAACTCAGCAGCTTCTGGAATTTGAGATGAAGCGTGAGGTCATAAAGCAGTCATCAGTGAAAGACATTAAGATTCTGAATACCGATCTTACTTCTCCCTACCGAATGGGTTACGCGCGAATTTTACAGTTTAGCGAGCCGACTGCGAAAGAACTCGCCGATGGATTGGACAAGCTTGAGCAAGAGGGGATGGACGCGTTCATCCTCGATATGAGAAATAATCCTGGAGGGTTGCTGGGTAGTGCAATCGATGTCTGTGGTGAATTTGTGAAGGCTGGCACTGTTGTTTTAACGACTGAGGGTAAGCCGGGTTCAGGTGAGATTAAGGTTTATCGAACCAGTGCTGAGAAAAAGCGTCGGTCGAGAGACTATCCCCTCGCCATTCTGGTGAATCATTCGTCGGCAAGTGGCGCGGAGGTGGTTTCCGGGGCATTGCAGGATTTGAAGCGATGCGTCGTCGTTGGCGAGACAACCTTTGGCAAAGGATCTGTTCAATCGATTATTCCGATTGGTGATGGAAAGGCTCTGCGCATGACAACGGCAAAGTATTACACCCCAAGCCACCGAACGATTCACGAAAATGGCGTTGTCCCGAACATCATTGCGACTCTCACTCCATCTCAGGAGGCAAACCTTGCCCAATGGTTTGGACGCGACACACTTCCTCCGGCTGAAAGAAAGAAAGTCGAGCGATTTCAGGATCCGCAACTGATCAGGGCAGTAGATGCCATGAAAGGCGCCTTGGTCTATTCCTCAATTCAGGAAGGCAGCGAAGCTGGCGAGTCGGATTCGCTGCCGAAAGCTGCAGATGAAGCCGAAAGTGAAGCGGCTGAATAAAATCGCTGAATGACCGATTGCCTCAGGGAATTCGTTCTTGCGATTGAGACCTCTTGCGATGAGACCGCGGTCGCGATTTGCGACACTGAGGGTGCTGTTTTGATTAGTAATGTGGCCTCTCAGATTGCATTACACGCACCCTACGGAGGAGTGATTCCGGAACTCGCGTCTCGAAATCACAGCGCCGATCTGAAGCCTCTTATTTCAGCGACTCTCGAAGAGGTCGGTTTAGAATGGGCAGATATCTCTATCATCGCGGCAACCTCGGGACCGGGATTAGCGAGTTCGCTGTTAATTGGTGATACCACAGCAAAGGCAATCTCAGCAGCTCTTGGCTGTCCATTTTATTCCATCAATCACATGGAGGGTCATCTTCTCTCTCCCTTCATTGGAGAGGGAATTGATATTCCTCCTCACACGGCGCTGATCGTGAGCGGTGGGCATACAATGCTTGTCCAGGTAAACGCAGTTGGGAACTACATTATTCTCGGATCGACGAAGGATGACGCCGCCGGCGAAGCTTTCGATAAGGTAGGGAAGATGCTTGAGTTGCCTTATCCCGGAGGCCCGCAGATATCGGAAAGAGCTGAAAAGGGAGACCCTGCCGCTTTTCATTTTCCCAGAAGCATGCTGGATAGCGGCGATGCTGAATTTAGTTTCAGCGGGCTTAAGACCTCAGTCCGCTACCTCATCGACAAACAGCCAAAGCCTCTCCTCGAGGAGACCTTGAATGACATCTGCGCTTCGTTTCAGGCCGCCGTGGTCGATGTTCTCGTCGGAAAACTTCAGCAGACCGCAAAGCGAAATGGAGCAGCACTCATCGCCGTAAGCGGGGGCGTGAGCTGCAACAGGAGCCTTCGCGAACGATGTGACGGAGTCGCAAAGGAGGAGGGACTGGAGCTGAGACTGGCGCCCCCTTGTTACTCCACCGACAATGCGGCTATGATCGCGTTTGCTGCAGCAGCTCGCCGTCGCGCCGGGATAACAGGGTCATCGCTCAGTAGCGACATTAATCCAAATCTCAAACTCGATGAAACAGGGTGAATGAAGCTAGGATATGATTGCTTCGAGAGCTCGAAATCGCTATTTTTCTTACGGATAACAGGATCGCGCTTATTGCGATCCTCAGCCCTCTAAAGCATCTTTTCCGACCTTACCTTCCTAAACCCCATCCTGAAATTTTTATGAGCGAAGAAAATACCCAAAGAGAAACCCCACTTTCCCGGCGCAAGTTTGTAGCCGGTGCTGCGACGGCTGGAGCGGCCGCGAGTATGTTGCCTGTTGAAATGAGTGCTCAGGTTGCTGGTAGCGATGTGGTAAAAATCGGCATGATTGGTATGGGCGGTCGCGGATCGGGAGCGATAGTCCAGAATCTGGCTGCGAACGACAGCGCGCGCCTTGTTGCCGCAGCAGATGCATTTCAGGATAAAATTGATGGAACTGGTCCTCGTGCGTCGGGTCTCCCCAAGGTTTTAAAGCAGCTCGAGAAGATGGGGAAAACCGGTCAGGTCGATCTCCCCAAGAGCCGCCAGTACGCCGGTTTTGATGCCTACAAGGGAGTCATCGACGAATGTGATCTTGTTGTCATTGCAACACCTCCGGGATTTCGTCCGATCCATTTCGACTATGCTGTGAAGCAGGGTAAACATGTCTTTATGGAGAAGCCGGTCTGCGTCGACGCGAAAGGTTTCAATCAGATTATCGAATCGGCGAAACAAGCGGACCAAAAGAATCTCAAAGTTGTCGTGGGTCTTCAGCGTCACTATCAGAAAGTCTACCTTGAGGCCTTCAAGAAGGTGCATGACGAAGGGATGATCGGTGATATCACCGGTGCTCAGGTCTGGTGGAATGGCAGTCGCCCCTGGATTGTTGAGCGTCAGCCAGGCTGGACAGAGATGGAGTATCAGATGCGAAACTGGTATCACTTCAATTGGCTTTGTGGCGATCATATCTCCGAGCAGCATGTTCACAATATTGATGTGATGAACTGGTTTCTCAGCGGTGATTCTGTTGCCGGTGGTAACCCTGTTTCCGCTCAGGGCATGGGAGGTCGTGCCGGAACTGAGCCATTAAGCGTCGGTGAAATCTTCGACCATCACTATGTCGAATTTCGCTATGGACCCGAGCATGGGAATGCCGTTATGAACAGCCAGTGCCGCCAAATCAAAGGTACTATGCGAAAAGTAGCCGAGGAGATTCATGGGACCGAGGGAATCCTCTATTTGGGGAATGGCCAGATCACAGATCGAAAAGGTGAAGTGAAGTGGCAATATCGCGCGCCTCGTAGCGGCGATCCTAATCCTTACGATGTTGAGCACGAGCATCTTCACGCAGCGATCAAGGATGGCACCCCGTTAAATAACGCCTACTACGGAGCGAAGAGTTCTTTCTCCAGCGTTCTTGGCCGTCTCGCTACCTACAGCGGGCAGGACATTAAGTGGGACGATGCGGTAGCTTCAGATTTCTCAATTATGCCTGAGGAATTCGACTTCAATGCTGAGGCTCCTGTTACGCCGGGTGAGGATGGGAATTACCAGATTGCCATTCCCGGTGAGTTTAAGGTTCCAACGGCTGAGGCGTAAAACCCTCAAATCTATTCAGGGAAGGCGGTTCCAGTGAAAGACTGGAGCCGCTTTTTTGTGCTTCGGGGTAAAAACGTCACCCCTATAAATACAGAGACCGCTCAGCCCGAAGGCTGAGCGGCTCCGAAACACGAAACACAAACAGACAGTTACCGAGAAAGTAACCACTGTTAGATTAACTGATAATTAAGTTTTGTCAACAGTTTGGGAATAAAAAGTTAAATTTCTGCGATTTTTTTAACTTCCCTCGCTCCGAAACGTCTTTGGTGTAACTTTCCAGACTGATGAAACTCCTCAAATTGTTACTATTTTCCGGTTCGACTTCAGGTCTCGGCCTGATTAGCGGCCTTGCGCTGGTGCTTTCCTCCTGCGCGACAAAGCCTGAGAACGAAGTTCCAGCAAGCATGGCGGTCAGATACGGCGCGGTTCAGGATTTCTCCAAAGTTCGCGTTCGCGTGAGTTTGAACAATCGGGCAGTTTACGTTTATGAAGGGGACGAGCCACGATTTGTCGCTGCTGTTGCAATCGGAAAAGTAGGTGATGAAACCCCAACGGGAAGCTTCAAGGCATACAATCGACTTCCGAGAAAGCGATCCAACACTTACGGATTTTACGTGAAAGGGCAGGAGATCATCCCCGGCAAAAGATCTCAGATGCCATCCGGCTATCGTTATATCGGCTATCCGATGCCCTGGTGGGTGGAGTTCAAGTCGGGCTATGGATTTCATGCTGGAGCAGTCTGGCCTGAGCCGAGAACGAAAGGATGTCTTCGACTGCACCGTACGATTGCAGAGGACTTTTTTAGTTTGGTCAAAGCTGGAACCCCAATTCACGTAGCTAAGAGCCTCTCGGAAGATGCGACTCTGGGTAAAAATGTTCCGAGGCCGACTGATTACAGTCAGCCCGATCATCCTCGCTCCGTTTTGATTACCGACGCACCGTTTGATTCGACTGACATTCTTTTCTAGTCGTAACGCAACTCGCAAAGAGAAATTTTATGCAGGAAGCAGCCCCAAGGAAAAAACGACGTGTCAACGTTCGCACTCCGGAAGTGATGGAGCGAGTGCAGGCCGAGGTCGCCAATCACTACGAAAGTTCGATCGTTGAGCGAGTTAAGGCACTCGGAGGATTACTCACGATCGGCAATACGACGATCCGTCTCGCAAAGCAATTTGGCTTTTGTTATGGAGTTGAGCGCGCGATCGATCTTGCTTACGCGTCACGGCGGGTATTCCCGGAAAATCGCATCTTCCTCATCGGCGAGATTATTCACAATCCGGAAGTGAACCGTCAGCTTGAGGACATGAAGATTGTTTCGCTTCCATGGCGGGAGATGGATGAGCAGTATGACGATCTTGGTGAAAACGATGTTGTCATCGTCCCTGCGTTTGGAGCTCCGATTTCATTTATGGACAAGGTGGAATCGCAAGGTTGCCTCACCGTTGACACGACCTGCGGTGATGTGATGAAGGTCTGGAAGCGCGTCCGTGGTTTCGCGAAGGCGGGAGTCACCTCAATTATTCACGGTAAGGCAGATCACGAAGAGACTCGCGCAACGGCTTCACGCGCTGCCGGAGAAGATGGCAACGGGAACTTCCTCATCGTCCTGACTCTTGAAGATGTTGATTTTGTCTGTGATTACATTCGGGACGGAGGGGAGCGCGAAACATTCTTTCAGCGATTTGAGGGACGCATGTCTCCGGACTTTGACCCGGATGTCCATTTGCAGCAGGTTGGAGTTGCGAATCAAACAACGATGCTAAAGTCTGAAACTGAAGAGATTCAGCGTCGTGTCAGGGTGGCAATCGAAGCTCGCGACGAAGGATCCAACGAAAATTTTCTCGTTTTCGACACCATTTGTGGCGCCACACAAGAAAGGCAGGACGCGCTTTTCGAGCTTCTTAAGCACGAGATGAACATGCTTATCGTCGTGGGAGGATATAACAGCTCGAATACAACTCATCTCGTTGAAATCGGCGAAAAAGAATTGCCCACATTTTTCATTCGGAGTTCTGATTGCCTCGTTTCTCTGGAAGAAATCGTTCACTATGATCTTCATCAGGAAGAGGAAGTGACGAGCTATTCGGAAGTGTTTGAGAAGCAGGCAGAGGTTGTTATCGGGATCACCGCTGGTGCATCTTGCCCGAGTAATCTGATCGAAGACACCATCGTGAAAGTTTTCCAACTCCGAGGGATCTCTGAAGCAGCCGTCCGCGAGGCCTGAATACTCAGCGGAAGATTGTTTCGCTATCCGGGTAGAGAGTTTCAAAAACTTCAATTAGAAGGATGCGGATTTGTTTCTCGAGAGGTTTTGTGAGTTCTCCCGGTTCAGACCCTATCCCGCCTCTCTTCCAGATTTTATTCCATGAATCCTTGTCGATTTCGAGCTTAGCCTTAACAAGGTCCTGCCAACGGCCGGGATTGTTGACAGGGTCCTGCCAGGATCCTCTACCACGGCCGTAGTGAGAAATCGCAAGGTAAAGCATGATAATGGTTTCTACCTGATTAATGAAATGCGCTTCAGACCAGCGCACCATGTTTTGACCTGCCTGTGTTAGGTTGAAGCCGTAGGCGAGAGAGAAAGTTGTCGCTCCACCAAGAAGCATTCCAACAAGAGCGCCGCCGCCAAAAGTCATTCCTCCAGAAATTAAATCGGCTGAAAGTCCTCCGACCAAACCACTCACAGCGCCACCAAAGGTGGCAAGCAATGATTCCTGAACGCTGCGCTTTACACTGAATTTATCGCCTGATGTTGCTTCCAGTCGCGAAGCTGTTTCTCCGTCGAGACCGTGAATTGAGATAAGTGAGTTGACTGTCTTCTGTGTCTCAGTAGCAAGCCGCTCGTACATTCTTTGTTGAATCTGCTCGAGTTCTTTTCGGTGTTCTTTCCGGTCGAGAATCTGCTTTTTGACTTTCTCAAGCAACCCTTCCTCCGGGAGAGGTTCGATATCACTCAGTGAAAATTGAGCCAGTTTGGCGATTTTCTCAACTGACTGGTCAAAAATCTTGAGGTTGCGTTCCAACCAGGCCTTTTGAAGGTGCCTCGCGGTTTTTCGCTTCTTCCCATCGAGCACTTCTGAAGCTTTTCCTAAAATGTCGTGTTCCTGAGTCCAGCTTCGGGTGAACGCATCAAGAGTCGAAACGCTTTTCACCATCGAATACTTTGACAAGTGGCTACGCCATTCGGCTTCATTGAGGCGATCCTGTTCTTCATCAGGCGCACCAGTTTGATTCAGAAACACGAGAACGGGTTTCTCAATCCACTCGATAACTTCGATCTCCAAATCGACATAACTCAGGGCATGAGGAGATTGAGATGCATCAACGAGGTAGAGAACCACATCAGCGTCTGACTGGACATTCCGGACTGCTTCCTGACTGCACCACAAAGATTTGTCCTGCGTACGATCCCATACCTGATGTAAAATCCAGCCGATAGGGTTTTTGCTGGCGCGGAGCCGTTTCGCGAGCTTGGCAAGGTTCGATCCAAATCCCGGCGTATCCCACAGTCTGGCAAGGAGGCCATCAGATTCGATGAGAACGAATGATTCCGGAATGACCGTGACATGGGCGCTGTCAGCCACTTCCCCGACATCGCGCCGCAATAGTGTGCGGGCCAATGCGGTCTTTCCTACATTGGTGTGTGAAATCAGGCTGAGCACTACTTGTTGATCGGACGGATTCTCGCTCATGTGGTAGTGACTTCAGAAGGTTTTGAAGTCGTCGTCATAACGAAGTCGACGTTTACGGTTTCGAATAAATTTTTCCATGCCTTCAATCGCGCATCCTTTCTTTCCTCGCCATCACGGAGCTCGTGCATCTTCCGGTCAAAAGACGAGGTTTCAAGAAGAGCGATCCGAACCGGGCTGCCCGATTGTTCTGACAGAGTTCCGTAGAGTGCCAGATGTGTTTCCTTCTCCGGGGTTGATGAGAATTCGAATAAAGGGATGCATTCCCCACTGAGTCCGGACACCGGCCCCTCTTCTTCTCCAAACGGAACAGCGGCCATCCAATTGACCTCGATTGGTTTTTCAAAATGTTCCTCAAGTGTTCGGATAATCTGGCGCCGCGATCCTTCAGATGGGGATACGGGGTAGGGAAGTATGTTGATGGTGAGGGAATTGCCCGTTGAAACTGCAAGGAGGTGTTCGTAGTAACCCGGTGAAACTGATCTGAACGGTAGAGTGCGTTCGAGTCGATTGGCTTTCATTCTCCAGAAAAACCCTAGCAATGCTCTCGGGATGACTACGAAGAGCGCAATGGTGATTCCATACCAATGAATCCATCGAGCTGCATTTTCGCCCGCCGTGGCGGCCTCTCCCGCCTGCCAATGAATTCTGTCGAGTGCTTCCACCGATGGGATTGTCTGACCTGTGAGCGCAGTGGCCGGGCCGAGAACCAAATTTAGAAACGGTCGAAGTTGAGCACTTTCCGAAAAGAAGGTGCTTTCCCAAACAGCACGATATTCATTTGCGAGGCCGTTGACATACATCCCCGCGACCGCTGCCGCAGCAAGGAGCATAGCGGTGGTGTGAAAAATAGACTTCAGTCTCGCACCGACCGTCGGAGCGTTAAGCTTTCTCCAGCGTTTTTCAAAAATTACCCGGGACCCCTCCATTGGATTTCTCTCCACCGAATCAGATGCGGGAACGTTTGAAATAGGTGCCTGCAAAAGATCAACAAGCGCAGCGGTCTTTCCACTATCATTCAGCGACTGCCTTCTACCAAAGAGAAGTGCAATCTCGCGAACGTAGACAAAGAGGCTCCAAACCATAATGCCTAGCAGCGGGAATGAGAGAATATTGATTCGTTTTTCCGGGCCAAGTTGATTGGTTAGGAATCCTGCAATCGCGGCACAGATGAACATCGCAAGAGCAAAAAGTCCGAGCCGATGCCTTGAAGGGAGTTGTCCAGCCCATTTACTGGCTTCGGGAAAGCGAGAGGTTAACCGAATTAACAGAATCTCCGCTCGACGCGCCAGAAATGTATTTTCCTCGCTGTTCCCTGCCGTTTCCGGAAGCGGCGCCCCGGCGTTCGAAGCTGCCTCGCGATAGTCAGAGTCATCAAGGAGAGCCCCATTTTCATCGGACTGCTCAATTGCCTGGAGTGCTACGATCCTGCGGGTATCTTCCGATTTCATGCCGGGTCGAAGTGCGATTAGAGAGATGAAGGTTGATCTGCGATCGCCGTAACACGGCTGGGATCTTTGGCGTAAAAGTGGGCCATCCCGATGGCGAGGGCATCTGCTGCATCAAGGGGAGGAGTCTCCTTCAGCCCGAGAAGGGCTCGAATCATGAAGGCGACTTGCTGTTTGTCTGCCGCTCCTTTTCCGACGACAGCTTGCTTTACTCTCTTTGGAGCGTATTCAAAAACTTCCATTCCATGTTCGGCTGCGGCAATAATCGCGGCGCCGCGGGCGGCTCCCATCGTGATGGCTGTTTTGAAGCTCTGAACGTAGATAATTCCCTCAACCGCGCACACCTCAGGCTGATGCTCGCGAATTACATCGTTCAATTGTTCCCGGATCGAGACGAGGCAGCTCGACTGCCGAAGCTTCGGAGCATTGGTGATCACACCATAGTCTAAGGCCCGGTAGACCGGTTTCCGACCTGCTTCATGAAAGCAGTCGATGACGGCATAACCAGTTTTCCGCAATGCCGGGTCGATGGAGAGAACACGCACAGACCGAAGTTACACCGAAAATCAGGAGAGGCACTCGTTTCGTGAATCAAGAAAGAATGATTTACGGATAGCAGATTCGGCTCTCAGTAGATCCTGACGTTAGCGTCTCGCCGGAGCTTGGTGAGCCAAGTCTCGAGCTTTTTCTGCTGCTTCTCGACCGTGAGCCTCTTGCTCACTTCATCCTTCAATTCGTCAAACGAAGGGACCTTCTGACCGACACGGCTGTCCACTTTGATGATGCGCCAGTGTGTCCCGTCGTCCATAGGCGGGCTAACCTGTCCAGACCCCATTGAGTAGGCTGCCTGGGTCAGACCGGAGTTTAGTTGGTTTCGCCCGATAACTCCGATATAACCGCCTTTGTCAGCATAGCTGTCTGCCGAATACTCTTTGGCAAGACTGCCGAAATCTGCACCGCTTCGAAGTCTGCTTTGAACGTTTTTCATGATTGCCTCCTGCTGAGAGGGCGAGCTTTCCGGGGTCTCCTTGGGAATCGACATGATTCGGATCTTGGGTTGGCCATCGCTGGCAAAATCACCTTTAATCTCCTCGTACTTGCGGCGAAGCTCCCACGGAGTATTAGGGATGGCATCTTTACCGGTCTTCTCAGAGCGGATCGCCTGCACGGCAATGTTTTCCTCCTGAACATCGCGAAACTGAGAAATGGTCATTCCGCTCTTATTGAGGTCGGCGACAAATTTATCGTAGTCCCCTTCGTAGCGGCCATCGACAAACCGATTTACCGACTCGTCAATATACTGCTCTTTTATCACGCCACCCAAAGTTTTGAATTCGGAAAGGATCAGCTTCCGATCAATGAGATCATCGAGGGCTCGTTCCTCCATTTTGCGAATCTCGCGCGTTGCTTCAGAACGGCCTACCATCCCGTTGTTTCCCATTACCCAAACCTGAACCTGAGTCCGAACCGCCTGATCAACCATGTTCTGGGTAATTGGCTCTCCGTTCACGACGGCTTTGAGTTGGTTCAATACAACGGGCTCGGCGCAAGCGGTAGACAGGCTGGCGACAATAAAGGTTCCTAGTAGAATCACTGAGTTCGGGTTCGATTTTCTAAGATTCATGAGAAAGGGGTCTTTAGGGAATGAAACGCAGTTGAGGCTATAAGTCTAGAACCCAGTCGAGGGCGGACTCAAGCCATTCCTCCTCGTCGTCTCCGATTAAACGGGGGAATCTACCGTTTATTTGAATGTATTTCCCGTTCTTATTGAGTTTAAGCTTTCGATCCTGAATTTCAATCGAGCTGCAACCTTTGAGCGCTGCGCGAATTTTCACTTCGGTGCAGATGAGAAGGTTTTCCACTGGAGCCGGGATGCGACCAAAACGGTCGGACCAGATCTCCCTGAGCCGTTCAAGATCTTCAACCCGGCTTGATTCTGCGAGTTCACGATACGCGGTGATGCGAAGTTTCGCTTCCGGCATGTAGTTGCCGGGAACGAAGGCAGGGAGGCAGTTGTCGGGTGACTTCTGGAAATGGGACTCGTTCGTGCAAAGGAAGTCGATGTGAAAAGAGGCATCGATTCGATCACCAACCGGCTCGCCTTTCAGTTTAGCGACGGATTGTTTCAAAAGCTGACAGTAGAGGTCGAATCCAATCGCCGCGATGTGTCCACTTTGTTGTGTCCCAAGAAGATTACCTGCACCGCGAATCTCAAGATCCCGCATCGCGATTTTGAATCCCGCCCCGAGCGACGAATACTGCTTGATCGCGTTGATACGTTTGCGCGCATCGCCAACAGTCAAGAGGTCAGGTGGCAGCATCAGATAAGCGTAAGCCCGCCTATCGGCCCGGCCGACACGTCCACGAATTTGGTAGAGGTCGGCCAGCCCGAAGCGATCCGCCCGATCAATCATGATCGTATTCGCGTTCGGAATGTCGACGCCGCTTTCAATGATCGTCGTGCAGACGAGGACATCGAATTCGCCCTTGATGAACCGTGACATGACATCCTCAAGTTCCTCGTCGCCCATCTGTCCATGACCGACTTCGACCCTGGCACCGGGCACAAGGTCTTCGATGCGACGCTTCATTCCCCGAATTGATTTCACCCTGTTGTGTAGAAAGAAGACCTGTCCCTGCCTGGCGATCTCTTTCTCTATCGCCGACCGGATGATCCGCTCATCGTAGGGACAGATAGTGGTCGCGACAGGGCGTCTGCTTGCCGGCGGAGTGTCAATCACTGACATTTCGCGGACTCCCATCATCGAAAGGTAAAGCGTCCGTGGAATCGGGGTAGCTGAGAGCGTGAGAACATCGACGAAGCGCCAGAGTTCCTTGAAGCGTTCCTTATGCGTCACGCCAAAGCGTTGTTCTTCATCGACCACGACCAGGCCGAGATCCTTAAAGACAACATCCTTGGAAATGATTCGGTGTGTGCCGATCACGATATCGACATTGCCCGTCGCGAGATTCTGCAGGGTCTGACGTTGCTCAGCGGTTGTTCGGTATCGGCTCAGAGTTTCAATTTTGACGGGGAAGTCCGACATCCGCTCGCGGAAATTCAGGTAGTGTTGTTCCGCTAACACCGTCGTAGGCACCAACATAGCAACCTGCTTCCCCGACATGACCGCTTTGAAGGCCGCCCGGATCGCGACCTCAGTTTTTCCGAAACCAACATCACCGCAGATGAGCCGATCCATCGGACGGGGGCTTTCCATGTCCTGTTTCGCATCCTCAATCGCACGAAGCTGATCCGGCGTTTCTTTGTAGATAAAGGCGTTTTCGAATTCCCACTGCCACTTATTATCCGGGGTGTGTGCATATCCGCGGTGTGATTCCCGTTCTGCCTGGATCGAAAGCAGCCGCGCTGCGTAATCCATGATCGAGTTTTCAGCGGTCTTACGCAGTCTCGCCCATCGTTTATCTCCAAGTTTTGAGAGCTTGGGTGCCTTTTTTCCAGATCCGATGTATCGGGAAACGAGATGAGCTTGCTCCAGCGGAACATAGAGTCTTGCCTGCTCATCGTACTCGATTTCAAGAACCTCTTCTTTCCCGTCGGGTGTATCCTTCGACTTAATGCCCCGGAATTTTCCGATTCCATAGTCAATATGGACCACAAGATCTCCGTAATTGTATTCGCGAAGACTGCTGACTTGCTGACTCGACTCCCGCTCTTTGGCGAGACGGTAGCGGCGTTGAACTCTCTGATTTTGGTAGCGGCCGAAAATCTCTGCGTCACTCAGCACTGCGATCTTAGCGTCCGGAATCGTGAAGCCGCGACTCAGGTTTCCGATCACCGGTTTGAGGAAGCCGTCGTCCCAGGCGTTCTCGAAAACCAGCTCCGCGAAACGCTCTTTTTCCCCATCGGAATGAAATGCCATGAGAACATTCCATTTCTCTTTTCGCCAGTCCTTGAGCTGACGTGAAAATTCATCACGCTTTGCCTCCTGGAGAATGAAATCACCAGCTCCGAACTCTCCGAGAGGATTGTCGTAACAGGCGCCCGAAAAATTTTCTACTTCTCCATCGGGGGAGGTTGTGACTCCTGATGAAAGAATGACGTGAGCGAGCTCTGTTTCACATTCGACAGCGATGACGAGATCCGACTCCCCAAGGTAATCAGAGATCCGTCCAGTGTGTTCAAGATTGGCTTCGCTCAGTAGGATATCGCAGTTCTGCACCTTTCGGATCGAAGTCTGAGAGTCGATGTCGAATTCACGGATGGATTCAATTTCGCGATCAAAAAGCTCGATGCGGACCGGGTGAAGTGACTGCCACGAAAAGACGTCCACAATACCTCCGCGCAGAGCATACTGTCCCCGCTGATAAACTTGAGCCTCCTGATCATAGCCTGCTTCTTCGAGCGATTCGGCCAGTTTGGTGAGATCTAGCTCATCCCCGACTTTCATCAGTTCAGCCTGCCTTGAAAGCGTTCCCGGAGGCGGGGCAACTTCGTCGAGAGCATCGCGAGTCAATACGATGACGGGACCTTCAGAAGCGAGGATTGATTCGTGTAGCTCTTTCAGGACAGCGAGGCGTTCCGCCGCTGACTCCGGGTCCGGCAAAGACTCCTCGAACCCTGCCCACTCATACTCGGGAAGGAAAAGCGCTGATTCTCCCCATGAACCGAGTTCGGTTTGCATGACTTCCTGCGCTTTAACCTGAGAACAGACCACCCAAATCGCTGCATCAGGCTTCCCGGACTCACGAAACGCATTGATGGCAGCCGCGACATAGAGCGGTTGCCCGGCTTCGGAGACATGATCAAAACAGGAAGGACTTTCGGGGGTGGCTAGCCCCACCGCTCTCAGAGCAGAAAACAGAGACGGACTGCGGTGCAGAGAAGGGATTAAGGCATCAAGCGCCTCATTTTGGGTCAAATTCTTCAAGGAACGGCAAACTAAAGCAAAGCGTCGGGATAAAAACCGGAATTCCTTGGCGATTCGGCAGGCAAATCAGAAATAAAGGAATCCGGCGCGAATAGATTCATTGCAAGGATGAGTCCCACGATTGGGAAAACTCGCCTCAACTTCCCGTAAATTACTGAATTCTTTCTAAAAATTATGAGAAAATTGCAATTTTGTAATTTCATTCTTGCAAAAAGGGGCCCTCAGCGTATTTTTGGTATGCACATGGCAAAGGAAGAAACCGCTTTAGCTGATCGCGCGAAACGCGCTCGTCGTATCGTAAAAAACCCAACTTTGTATAAAGTTTGTATGGGTTGTGACTCGATCGTCGCCTCTAAGGTGAATATCTGCCCGAATTGCCACGCTTATCGCTTCGAAATCCGAGAGGATTTCGTTGTCGCGCAGGCCAAGGCGCTTTCGACACGGGAACAAAACTCTGTCGTCGCCGAAGATTTGATGTGATCGCATCAATTGTTGGGTGAATAAGAATTTCCTTGCAAACGGCTAACTTCCAGCCACCTTACCGACCTCGCAGATTTCTCGAAATCAGCGAACTTTTTGGGTAGATTCCGGAGCGGTCAAACGGGGCAGACTGTAAATCTGCTGGCTACGCCTTCGAAGGTTCGAATCCTTCTCTGCCCATTCTTTTAAAAGGCCTCAGCCAAGCATTTCTTGGCTGAGGCCTTTTAACGTACTTGGAAAGACGTCATCTTCTTCGACGAGACATGAGAAGCGTCATGAACAAGAGATTGATTTTTGTGAGGCTCAGATCAAACTAGCAACATGAAGTGTTTTGTTTTTGCTCTTTTTCCCGCTCTCTTTCTGGCCTCATGTATAACTCCGGACTCTGCCGAGTTGGAAAATACGATCGAAGTTCAGGATGAAAAAATGTGGGAACGTGCCGAAAAATCACGTGTCCGGAAAGAGACTTGGGACCGGAAATGGGAGTCATACTCAGATCGTCAAGATGCCAAGTATGACGCCTGGATAGACAGTGCTTTTGACTGATCGCGGACCTTCTTCCGAGCGGTGTCAGACTTAAGCGACGTCGGGATAGATGGTGGTGAAAAGTAGTCCCCAATGTGGAAGGAGCGGTTCCACTCAATCTTTTTCCTGCTCCTCCTTCGTGTCTTCTGCGGCGACGAATTTAAGAACCGTTCCGTTGATGCAGTAGCGCTTATCGGTCGGAGTTTCAAATCCCTCTCCTTCAAAGACATGACCGAGGTGACCTTCGCAAATCTTGCAGGTCACTTCAGTGCGGGCGTAGCCGAGGTGATAGTCGGTTGTGTATTTCACGTTTTTGGCTTTGGCGGGGTCGTAGAATGAGGGCCAGCCGCAGTTTGAATCAAATTTCTCAGTCGAGGTGAAAAGCTCGGCGTTGCACCCGGCGCAATAGTAGGTCCCGGCTCCCTGCTTTTTGAACTCTTTGTAGACATCACCATTGGCCCGTTCGGTGCCGTCTTCGCGGAGGATGCGATATTGCTCCGGAGTCAGCTCTTTTTTCCACTCTTCATCGGTCTTTTTCACGGGGGCGGTTGGCTGCTCGGGTGCTTTCTCCATGACTTCGATGATGGTTTCTTTCTTCGCTTTGGATTCGTCAGCGCAGGCGAAAAAGGTGCTGGCAGCGATGAAGCAGCCAAGGACACCGGAAAAAATGATGGTCTTCATGGAATAAGGATAGCGGATGGCCGGTGTCGGGTCAAAGGCGCGATCATCACGCAAACATCACCGCGATCGCTGTCTTGACGTGTGCGCATCGATGTAGTGCGCTGTTACCCTATGCATATGAAAGCCTCCCTGACTCGACTACTTCACATATTCATCGTGGCTTGTCTCGCAGGATTGGCAGCGGCGGAAGAGCCAAAACGTTGGCAGACTTACGATGGCTACAACACGGAAGGCTATGGGCGGCATATTGTTTTCATCTCCGGCGATGAGGAATATCGCTCTGAGGAAGCGCTTCCAATGCTGGCCAAGCTCATGGCGGTGCGACATGGGTTCAAAGCGACGGTTCTATTTGCTCAGGATCCGGAGGCACCGGGCATCATCAATCCTAAGGTGCAAACTAATATTCCCGGCCTCGAAGAGCTTCGCACTGCTGACCTGATGGTCATTGCGACGAGGTTCCGGGCGCTACCGGATGAACAGATGAAGGAAATTGATGATTACCTCAAGAGCGGGCGTCCCGTCGTCGGACTTCGCACTGCGAATCACGGATTCAAATTCCCGGAGGACTCGAAGTGGCATCACTACAGCTGGAGATACAACGGGGAGAAAACCGGCTGGGCTGAGGGTTTTGGAGGAGGCGTTCTCGGGAGTTGGTTTTTCAGCCACCATGGATGGCACGGAAAAGAGAGCACTCGTGGGATCATCGAGAAGGGTGCGGAGAAGCATCCCATTCTCCGAGGTATCGAGAAAGGTACGGTCTGGGGGCCGACGGATGTCTACGGAGTGAAAGAGCCGATTCCCGGTGAGGACGTCGAGATCCTGCTGCGCGGTCAGGTCCTCGAAGGGATGGACTACGATGATCAACCGATCGGCAAAGGCCCCTACGAGAAAGCCCCCGACTACATCACCGAGGGGGCGAATGACAAGAATGACCCGATGCAGGCGCTCGCGTGGACGAAGTCCTACCGGATTCCCGGCGGACGGGAGGGGAGAGCATTCTGTACCACGCTGGGTGCGTCGGAGGACCTCGTCGCGGAGGGTTCCCGGCGACTCGTGGTAAATGCGATGCTGTGGTGCCTCGGCATGGAGATTCCGGAGAAAACCGACGTCGATCCGGTCGACAGGTATGAGCCGACGGGTTTTAAGAATCATCCGATGGAACACTGGAAAGGCCTGGGCATGAAGGTTTCGGATTTCGATCTGGAAGCGCCGCTCTATGAGCCTGGCGGGGCGCCTCATGGCGAGCCGTCGACTCCATACCACGATGTCACCGGCGGGCGCGAGGGGCGGGGCTACGAGTTCGCCGGTCATCCCGTAAATCGCCATCGGCTCTACGACTTTCACCGACGCCAGGCGGCCCACCTGCTTCAACTCAAGCAGGACGGGGAAGTGATTCCGGAGATCCTGCCGAACATGCCCGATCTCGATGGTGGCCCGTTCGGGCATTGGGGGAAATTTCACAAGAACGGCTACAAGGACCGGCGTTGGAATCTCATGGATGTCGGGATCGCGATGGGAGGCGTGTTCCGGGCGGGCGGCTCCACGCTCGAACGGACCATCGCGGTTCGGCTGAGTGATGACCTCGCCTGCGCCTTCGACACCGCGACCCTGCGGGTGACGCATGTCTGGAAGGGCGGCTTCGTTCGGTTTCAGGAACATCGCTGGGGTATCGGAAACGGGATCGTGCCGGACGGGGAACTGCTGGATTATGAAGCGGAAGAGCCCGGAGAAGGTCGCTTCCTCGGCTATTCGCTGGCGGGGGACGAGGTGGTTTTCCGGTTTGAATCCGGAGGAAAGGAGATGACCCTCACGCCCTACCAAACCGATAATGGTGAGCTGGGGGTGAGGTTCGGTGAGGCGTCAAAGCCGGTCGAAGAGACCTTCGGTGATGCCCGCTATTCCCGTGACGCGATTACTCTGACCGGAAAAACCGGAGATCCGATTCCGGGAAGTCCTTTCGCGATCGATCGGATTCCGGTTCCGCTTCACAACGAGTTCGGTTCCATGATGTTCATTGGCGGGCATGATTTCTTCTCGAACGGAGAGGCGGCGGTCTGCACGATGATGGGCGATGTCTGGCGGGTTTCCGGTCTCGACGAATCGCTGGAGGAAGTCACCTGGACCCGCATCGCCACCGGGTTGAGCCAGTCGCTTGGTCTTGCGATCCACGATGACCGAATCTACGTGACCTGCCGGGATCGCATCGTTCGTCTCCACGACTACAACGACGATGGTGAAATCGATTACTACGAAAACTTCTGCGATGACTTCGAGGTGTCGTCGGGAAGTCATGATTTCTCGACCGGTCTTCAGCGGGATGGAAACGGGTATTTCTATTTTATCTCCGGAAAACTAGGCGTCGTCCGGGTGTCGCCAGACGGCCAATCGGCGGAGGCGCTCGCGGATGGATTGCGCAACACGAACGGGATCGGAGTCACTCCGGACGCCTCGGTCGTGGTGACGAGTACAAACCAGGGCGACTGGACCCCGGCTTCGGCAATTTTCGAAGTCAGGAAGGGAGACTTCTACGGGCGCGGTGCGAAGGAAGACGGCAAACCGATCGCCCCGGCGATGTGCTACATCCCCAGAGGTTACTGTAACTCCACGGGGGGACAGGTCTTTGTGGACTCAGAAAAATGGGGATCACTCGATGGGCAACTGCTTACCTTCTCCTTCGGGGCGGGGACCTGGCAGATGGTGATGCGCGACACTTCCGATCCTGACCAACGTACCCAGGGCACGCTTGTTCCGCTGCCGGGTGACTTCAAAAGCGGGGTGCATCGGGCAGCGTTCAATCCTGTCGATGGGCAGCTCTATGTGAGCGGAGCTGATGGGTGGGGGAACTATGCGATCACGGACGGGAGCTTTGCGCGGGTTCGCTACCTCGGGGATGAGGCCTCGACCCTCCCGCTCAGCTTGACGGTACACCGGAACGGTCTGAAAATCGAGTTGACCAACGCGATCGATCCCGATTCCGCCGTGCCGGAGAACTTCGCCGCCCAGACCTGGAACTACGAATACTCCGATGGCTACGGCTCACTCGAGTATTCGCTGAAGCAGCCAGAACTGCCTGGCCATGATCCGCTGAAGGTAAAGTCGGTCACACTTCTGCAGGATGGAAAAACGCTCTTCATCGAAGTTCCCGACCTGCAGCCGGCGATGCAGGTTCAGCTCTACGGGGAGCTCCTGAGGGCCGACGGAGAGTCATTCGTCCTTGATCTGTATCCGACCGTGCTCTGGATGCATGAAGACTGGACGGGAATGGAGGATTACACCGCGTCGGATCCTGACAAGCAGTCAGAGTTAGCGCTCCGGGTGAAGTGGCCGATCCCGTTCGAGACGAAGCAGCCGCAAGGCAAGCCGGGGAGAAAGATCCCGCTGGAGATGGTCTCCGGCTTGCAGTTTTCTCCGACCGAGTTCTCCGTGAAGGCCGGTGAGCAGGTGACCTTGGAAATTCGCAACCGCGATTCGATTCCACACAACTGGCTTCTTGCGGAACAAGGCACTTACGAGAAAGTCGGGATGGCGTCGAGCATGATGCTCACGGACCCCGACGCGGCGGCGAAACACTATGCGCCGGAGATGGACGAAGTCCTCCACTACTCGCCTATGCTGTATCACCACAAGCGATTCATTCTTCATTTCACCGCCCCGGAGGAACCGGGACGCTATCCCTACCTATGCACTTTTCCGGGACACTGGGCAGTGATGAAAGGGGAGATGATAGTCGAGCCGTGAGTGGGCCGGAATTCGGGTCTCGAGGGGCATCAAGGCTTGGCGATTTCGTCATCGCTTTGCGACCAACTCGGCGAGGTAAATAGCGGTGATGGGATTGCCGTCTTCGTCCTTCTCGTGACTTGAATACCAAGAGACGAGTCCGTTGCCGTTGTCGAGTTCGACGAAGCCGGGGTAGGAGTTGTCGCCTCCGCTGGGGAGGGTGGCGAACTGGATCAGTGTTTCGCCCTCAAGCCAGTAGAGCGCGGTACGCGCTCCCTCCGTTGTGTTGCGGCGTCCGCCGACGAGATAACGATCGCCCCACTTCGCGAGGAGGGGGCCGCCGATGTAGTCGGGAAAGTCGATGCGGCTCTTCTCCTGCCATGGGGGATCTGCCCGGACGAGCTGGGCCGGCTCCGAGCCGCTCCGACTCACCGCGATGAGAGCACCGTCGGGTTCGAAGAGAAAAGCAGTCTCGTCCCCTCGGTCGGGCTGGAAGAGGGAATGAAATTTCCAGACCAGCCCGTCGTCGCTCTCCAGCATCGCTGACTCGACGATGCGGGGGCTGCCCGTTCCCCGATGCTGCTCCGAGTAGGCACGTTTTCTCCGTCCGCAGAGGTAGGCCTTGCCTTCGTGGGTAGCGGCGCGCCAAATGTAGTGTCCGTAGGTGCCCTCGAGCTGGGTTGGCGCGCTCCAGTCGTTCCCGTCGTCCGAGTGAACGGCGTAGCCGAGGTGCTGGTTGAGGTTGTAATCCTCGCGGGGAAGCGTGTCGTCGCCGCTCCACCAGGTTCCGGTGTAGACGAAGAGCTTGTCGCGGAAGACGAGAAAATGGGGATCACGGACGTCGCGACGTTTCACCGAGAACCGGT
Organism: Verrucomicrobiales bacterium; assembly: GCA_029210205.1. Taxonomy (GTDB): domain Bacteria; phylum Verrucomicrobiota; class Verrucomicrobiia; order Verrucomicrobiales; family DEV007; genus Arctic95D-9. The sequence goes on from JARGOD010000014.1 coordinate 41,717, forward strand.
GCACCTCGGTCCACTCCTTGGTGTCGGTGCTGCAGAGGATGCGGATCGAAGAGGTCGGGTGAACCATGTGACCGTCGGGACAGCTCCGGAAGGTGAGCCAGAACTTTCCCTTCCAACGGACCAGATCGGTGAATGCGTTGTGTTCTCCGTTGTGGTAGGCGCGGCGAATGTCGGTGACCTCGACGTCGTCGGCGAGGAGCGGGGAGGCGAAGGCGAAGTAAAGGAGGGCAAACAGTGGGAAACGAAAAGACGGCATTCTCTTTTTTATCAGGAGCTGCGTCCGCATCGCAAGGACAGCATCGCGCCGGTTCGAGAGCGGTGGAGACTCACCTCGCTCCCGCCAGGGCCCGTTCGATGAGAAAATCCACGAGCGGCTGGTGGGTGAAGAATCCTTCCCAGAAGCTGTGCTTTTGCCCCTCTGCCTTCACAAGGGTGATGAGGTCGCCGGCACCATTGTCCTCGTAAATCTGTTCCAGCGCGGCGGAGTTTTCCGCGAGCGGCACGACCTGGTCGTCGGTGCCATGAATGATGTGCACGGGGATCCCGGCTTTCGCGAGGACATCGGCGCGGCGGATCGGGTTGTAGCTATCGAGTTGGTCACCCAGCTCTGCGGGTGAAAGGTCATACATTGGCGCGGCCTTTTCGAGTCCGGGGTAGGTCGTGAAATCATAGACCGGATAGATGCCGCCGAGGCCGGCGACGCGTTCGGGATGTTCGATTGCCCAACTGCTCGACCAGAGACCACCGCGGCTGCGGCCGAGCAGGGCAGGTTTTTCCGAGTAGCCGCGTTTTACCATTTCAGCATGGAGTGATTCAAAGTAAGGGAAGGCATGAGGGCTGCCGTAGGCTTCTCCAACGTCGATGCCGGCGACGGCGATCCCGGCTGCGACAAACTGGTCATGCATCCAGCGCTCGGCCCGGTCAGGGGTGTTCTTCAAGGTAGGCCCATAGAAAATCCAGGGCTTGGAGTCCCCTTCGGATTTTGTGGATGGATGCATGATGAAGGCGTGGCGTCCCTGGAGAAGAAAGGTTTCTCCGCTTGGAAGGACTTGAGTGCGCTTTGCTCGACCCATCTCCTGTGCCGCGTTCATGCGGCTGGGCTGTGCGGGATCGACGTCTTTCAGCTTCGAAGGATCGAGATCAGCGGAGGCGGTTTCCTTGAAGTCGGCCATGAGGCGCTCCCACTCGGTGATCAGTTCCGTCAGTTTGGCGCGATGAACGATCGCGAGATCGGTGGTTTCAGCACGGTCGTCGGCGAGGTGGTAAAGCTCCCACGGCTCCTGAATCGGGGCGACAGCTTTCCAGTCGCCCATGCGGATCGCCTTGTGCCCGTCGTGGAACCACCAGATCGCCTCGTGAGAAACGGTATCGTCTTCGGTGAAGAGCGGGGCCAGACTCTTGCCCGGTGATTCGGGAGCGTCTTGATGAGGCTCAGCGCCGGCCAGTTCCAGCAGGGTCGGCACGACATCGATGACGTGTCCGGGGTTGTGACGAATTTCCCCTCGGGCAGCGATTCCCTGCGGCCATGACATCACCAGCGGCGTGGTCGTTCCTCCCTCGTGCGTCCAGGTCTTGTGACGGCGGAAGGGAGTGTTTGAAACGGTTGACCAGCCGGGTCCGAGGCAAAGGTAGGTATCCGCCGCGCCCATTGGAAGGGACGGGTCATGACCATCGTCACGGACCATGATCTCGGCGCTGGCTCCGTTGTCAGAAAGGAACATGACGATGGTGTTTTCCCATTCGTCCATGGCTTTGATCTGGTCGAAGACTCTGCCGATCTCGAGATCCATGCGATGTATCATCGCGGCATGGATCGCCATTTTGGTGGATTGAAATTCTTTTTGCGTATCGGTCAGACGCCCCCAGGGGACAGGCTGGTTGATTTCGCCCTCGCCAAGAATTTCGTAGGCATCGGGGAAATAGTAGGGAGCTCCTACCTCGCGCTCGACGCGTGAAGGGTTGGTGACTGGGTTGGGTTCAAAGAGTCCCATTTGCTGCATTTTTTGCCACCGTTGACGTCGGATCGCATCCCATCCAACATCGTAGGCGTCTTCATAAATCGCGATGTCCTCGGGGAGGGCGTGGAGCGGAAAATGCGGCGCGGCGAAGGCGAGATAATGGAAGAATGGAGCTTTGTTGTGGTTCTCGGCGTGATCCTGAAGCACTTCGATGACATGGTTAGCGAGGGCGGTGGTGGCGTAATAGCCGGTGCCTTTTTCAACCGGCGGAAGTTTCACATCGTCTTTCCAGTGAACAGTCGGGTTGAAGAAACGGCCCTGGTCTTTGAGATAGTAAGAGTGATGAAATCCGTTTTCGAGCGGCATGCCGTCGATGTGCCATTTTCCGGTGTGATAGGAACGATAGCCGACGGGCTCAAGGAGTTGTGGAAGCAGAACCGCCCAGTCCGGCCGAATACCCCGATTGCCGCCGCCGGATGGAACCCCCGGAACACTGTCGCGCCGTATCTGCTGGGCGTAGAAACCAGTCAACAGCGCCCCCCGTGTTGGCCAGCAGCGAGCCGTGTTATAAAACTGGGTGAACTTCAACCCGCCTTCGGCAATAGAATCTAGATTGGGCGTCTGAATCTCCCCGCCATAGCAGCCAAGATCCGAAAATCCGAGATCATCGGCAAGGATTAGCAGAACATTTGGCTTTTCTGATGCCTGTCCTGAAGAGATGAAGAAAAAAACGAGAGTAAAGCAGGCGGTAAAGATCTTCATGCGGAAAACAGGGTTGAGTCGATGACTCAATAGGGTTTGATCGGTATCCTAGGAGGCTCTTCGATTTGAGGAAACAGATAATCGCTACGTCATTCCCTACCTGAACCGACCAGAGGGGCACAAAAAAAGCGAAACTCCGTGAGGAGTTCCGCTCAATTCGATTGAACGCGTCTAGCGCGATCAGATTAGTAACGGCCACGGCCGCCACCACCACCACCACCGCGATCTTCGCGAGGGCGTGCTTCATTCACCTTGATGGTGCGTCCGCCAAGATCCTGGCCATCGAGCGCGTCGATAGCTGAATTCATGGCTTCTTTAGAATCCATTGTCACGAATGCAAATCCGCGAGGACGTCCAGTTTCACGATCCTGGGGAACGTGAACATCAGTGACGGTTCCGTACTGGCCGAACGAATCTTCCAGGTCTTCTTTAGTAGTGTCGAAGGACAAATTGCCCACATACATTTTCATAATAATCGGGTGGCTCGAGCGCGTGGCATTGTCTCCATAGACTGTCCCCGATCAGCGGGTTGCAGATCACCTATTAAGTGATGTTTTACTTGGCAATACTCCAGATCTTGATTTAGCCAAGTCTTGAACCGCGGAACCAGTAACCCAGTTTTCACCTTCTGTCTCGAATTATCCGAGATTCTCCGGCCGGTTTAAATTCAGCTATTTTCGGCGAACTCGGAAGGTTGTCTGGTTTCCCTGCTGAAATTTCTCCATTTCGAAGGAATCAATCGCTTTGAAGAGGTCGCTGAGCTTACTGAATCCGTAGGTTCGGTGGTCGAATGGGCCCTGATTCGAAATATGCCCCCCAACGGGGCCCAGTGAGGCCCATCCTTCATCGTCGGCGGCTGCATCGACGGCGCTGCGTAGCGTATTCATGAGTTTGGTATTTCCCTTGAGCTGATTACCGGAAGAGCGGCGCTCTTTCTTCTGTTCAGCACTTTCAGCTTCGTCGTCGAGGTAGAGGAATCGGGTGCAGGCATTGATAAACGGAGCAGGGGTGTTCTGGCCGCCAAATCCGATCACCTGCTTGCCATCAGCCCGGATCCGCGTGCAAAGCGGGGTAAAATCGCAATCCGACGAAATCAGGGCAAAGGTTTGTACGTCTTTCGTGTAAAGCATATCCATCGCGTCGATGAGAAGTCTCATGTCAGTACCATTTTTCCCTTTCACCATGTCGAAGAGCTGAACTGGTTCGATTGCATATTCGTGAAGCACTTTGGTCCAACCTGAAAGCCCGCGCTTGGCCCAGTTCCCATAGGCGCGGCGGATATTTACGACGCCGTGGCTTGCCAGTTCCGTGATGATGAATTCGATTTTCGCAGCGGGCGCGTTGTCGGCGTCGATTAGGAGAGCGATGCTGTCGTCGGACGACTCTTTCGTAGAAGGCATGAGCGGAACCTAACAGGGTTGGATACGAGGGTAAACCCTCTTGCCTCAACTCCTTTCAATTCCCCGGCCTCCAGCCGCGAGAAGGACAGGAGCCTGGTCAGATCATCTATATTCGGATCTTGTTGGGAGCAAGGTAGCTGATAGAATCAGGATAATTCATCCCGATGCCATGCGAATTCGAATTTTCATACTCTGTGCTGCGATCTCGGCGCTCGCTTTTACGAGCTCTGGCCAGGAGGATCCAGCAAGGTCTCTGAACAGGGGGAGTAATCAGGTTTCTGTCACTTTGAGCAACAGCACCGATTCGTCGCTGGCACTGAAGTGGGTAGATTTTGATGGGCGTTCTCAGGAATTTGGAAGCGTCTCCCCGCGGGAAACAGTGACGCTTGAAACTTATCCCGGCCATCTCTGGAGCTTAAGTAATGGAAAGCAAATCGTAGTCCGTTATCGGGCCACGGCAGCGGCGACGCAATCGCTGGCTCTCGGAGGAAGTGCCGTGCCGAAGCCTATTGGGAGTGCACCGGTTTCTCCCCCAATGACGACTTCAAGCCCGCAGCAGGTTCCTGTCCAACCAGCTCAACCACCGACAATTCAGCAGAGTGGCTCGCAATTCACGCCGGCGGAAGCAAATGCGATGGTGAATTATCATAATCAGGTCCGTGGCGAAGTTGGTGTCGGGCCAGTACGCTGGTCTCCCCAGATTGCTCAATTTGCTCAGCAGTGGGCAGACGAGATGGCGGCGAAGGGAAAATTTGAGCATCGTCCCCGGAGTCAGCAGCAATATGGGGAGAATCTTGCCGCCGGATCCTCACCAACATACAGCCCACTCGACGGAGCGAAGCAGTGGTACGACGAGAAAAAGCTCTTCAGGGCACCCAACGGAGTCTTCACGGCGGCTCTCATGTCGGCGGGGCATTACACGCAGATGGTCTGGCGGGGAAGCACAGAAATCGGCGCCGGAAAAGCGATCATTCGAAGAGGTCAGATGAAAGGATGGACCGTGATTGTTTGCAATTACAACCCGCCCGGTAATATGATCGGTGCGAAGGTTTATTAAAATATCACGATTCAGATTATGAAGATTCCCTCTCTCCTTGTTGCTCTCTCTGTCTTCTTTACGACAAATCTAAAATCCGAGGACGGCAACGGTCGCCTCCTGGAGACGCTTCTTCGGGGACTGGCTCACGTCGTGACTTCGGAAAGCGGAAGTTCGCTTGTTCCGCCACCGATCCCTCATGATTCTCATGCCGGACACTCGCATCAGCAGCAGCCGGCACCTCATTATCAGCAGCAAAGCTCACCAAATCGTGGCTGGTTTCAGCCGAGTCAGCCGCAGGTCCAACCCGCACCTTCTCTGGTTCGTCCTACGCCGCAACCCCGCGTAATCCGCCAACAGCCGCAATCAGGGAATCCCGCGAGTCCATTTTCCGGGTGGTATCAAGCCCCGCAGCAACAACAGGCTCCGCGTTATCAGCCTGTACCCCAGGTAAATCCTAATCCGTCACCTCCTTTCAGTGGATTCAATCCATTTCAGATTCAGTCTCCCCGCCAACAGCAAGTCCACGACCACCGTTCTCATCAGGAGCACCGGGTGCAGCCGTCACATCAGCCGGGTTTCTTTGGACAGCGTCAGCAGCAGCAACCGTCACGTCATTCGCACGAAGGCTATCATGGTCACGGGTCGAGTGAGCAACAGAACGTCATTGCGATTCGATCGCAGTTTCAGCCGTTTACGATTTTCCAAAAAAAGCAAACTCAGAGGGTCACCTCCAGTCGCACCGTGCCGCCCGTTCCTAATCAGAGAGGTATCGTCTGGTTTAGGACGAGATAGCATTATCTGTGCAGGCACACTCTGATCGTCTCACTCTTTTCCGAGTGCGACTCGAAAACCGACGGTGCGGTGCCTGAAGGACGAGAGGGCATGGCCACGCGCTGAAGGTCGGGTAGCTTCCTGTTCCTCCATCCAGCTTCCGCCTCTAAAGACTCGAGTGGTCGCTGCTGAGACATCGCGGGCCTCTTGCTGCGACAGAGCTCCCGGAGTCGAAATGATGAGCAACGCGGTTGAAAGGAAGGGTGCAGGGAATCGCGTAAAACACGCAATGGACGGTGCTTACACCCTGGCGGGAGCATGACTTGTCTCCCGTTTTATGGACTGCTCCGAGACAGGATCTCTCTCCTGAAAAGTGCTTGGAATTATAATTATCAGGTTTATCGTAATATTCTGAATTAATTCCTTTTGCGGGTTGCTTGAGCCACCCTTGCCGATATGACTAAATCTCCCTCGTTGTGGCTGAAAAGCTGGCGACGCCTTGCCGCAGAAGGAAAGGCGGAAGATTTTTCGTCGTTTCTATCTTCGGCGATGCCGGCTGGACTTCGTCTCGCGGGTGCGTTCCTCCAGTTGCTTTCAACGATCCTGATTGCCCGAAGCCTCGGGGTTGAGGATTCCGGAATGTATTTTTTCTGGGCCGCCGCGATGCTCGAAGTCGGGCAAGTTGCAACCTACGGGCTGGATCGGCTCGCTCTTCAGCAAGTTCCGCGATTGGACGGAAAACGTGATCAACTGACCCGCTTTCTTGCACCTTTACGAGCGACCGCGCTCATGCTGGGTGTGATCCTTGCTTCGGGGCTGTGCTTTTATGCCTATGTCATTCAGGGGGATTCTCAGATGAGTCCGTTTTGGTATATACTTCCATTTCTCTGCATCGCGGGGGTCGTCATGAGCATGATCAACGGAGAGGCGATGGCCGGACTCGGGCGACCGGTTCTTGCCATCGTATGTCGGCACACGATGCTCAATGTGACTTTGATTCTTTGCATCATTTTCATGGGAGATCGGCTCACGACTGATTTGGCGATTTCGGCGTATGCCCTCGCCTTTTTCACTTCAGGGTTCGGGGCACTTCTTCTTCCGGGATTTCGTGGGCAGGGAAAGGCGGTGGCGCTCCCATCGAGAGAGCAGTTCCGCGGACACCTTGTCGAAGGTTCGCCGCTTTTCCTCGGATCAGTCTTTGCCTCGCTTGCGTTCATTGTTCCGCTCGCAATTCTTGAGCGAACTCACTCGAGTGCAGAGATCGCGTTGGTGACGACGGCTTTCCGTATTTTTGTTCTCGTTGATGTGCTTGTCAGGGCGATTCATTCGCTCGTCATGCCTGAGTTGTCGCGGGCGGCTCATGTCGGGGACGGAGCCTTGCTCGGTCGCATTTATCGAACGGCGGTGGTGAAAGGACTGCTTGTCCTCGGGATTCCGGTTTTAGGAATCATGATTCTCGCCGAACCCATCATGGCCATCTTCGGCGAGGGTTTTGAGGCGGGGGCTTCCTTGCTGAGGATCTTCATGGGTTATGCTTTTGTTTTGCTTCTGCTCGGTCCCGCACAGCAGCTCCTCCTCATGGTTGGGCACACGCGGCGGATGGCCTTCTTTTCGCTGGTCAGTTTTCTCTTCTCGGTGATTCTTTCGTTTCTTTTCGTTCCGCGATTCGGACCACTGGCCCTGACATGTGTCCTCGGGGCAGCGATTATTCTCGAGCGGGGACTCTTTCTTTTCTTTTCACTGAAAGCCATGTATGAGCCTTCTCGAACAGTGGAAGGGAGCGATGAATAATCAGGAGCCGATCGCAGAGCCACTTCCTCGTTTTGTGGGAATGGACCCCACCCATTTACGGCGCGAATCGCTTGCGCTGAACCTGCTCATACAGGTGCCGCTCTATCTCTATTTGTGCAGTCTCTGGCTAGTCCGACCGCTTGCGCTGGGGGATACTTTCTCTCTGACCTTGATGGCTCCGGGTTTTCTTCTTGTCGCCCTGATCGTTTTGCGGATTCCACGGGAATTCTTCCTTTCAAAGATTAGACTCGTGAGATTCGAATTCTTTTTGCTGCTAAGTTTTGTTCTCCTTTCGATTCTCTCGCTCGTGAACAGCGATTCTCCGATCCGTAGTTTCCGCATTATCTTTCCGAGCCTTCTGCCCTTTGCGATTTTTGCTCACTATGTCGTTCTTGCCTGGTTTGCCCCCCATCTGCTTCAGAGGGTTCCGCGCCTTCTTATTGCCTGTGCCGTGATCTTTAGTGTCATTCCGCTAGGGCTCACGATTCTCGTTCCTCCTCTGGAACCACTCGTGTTTGGCTCATACCGCATGAAAGGCTTTTTCGAGAATCCGATCCAGCATTCCATCTGCCTCGCGACCTTGATGCCGTTGATAACGGTGGAGTTTAGCCTCGCTAAAAAATTCCGCTGGAAGATATTCTGGAGCCTTCTCTTTGTGGTCATGCTCTACACGCTCTTCCGGGCGGGCTCAAAATCAGCGATGGGTGTTGCGTTCCTTTTCAGCGTGATGCTCTATGCGTTGCTCGCCTTCCGTTCACGTAACTTTGTCAAGATAGCCACGGTTCTGGTTGGCCTGGTTCTCGCAGGAATCTTTCTGAAACTTTTTGGGCTGATGATTGCAGAAATGATCAACCCGATCATCGCCGAGAAGATTCGCAGCATCATTGAAGGGGGCGTTTCAAACTATCAGTCGATCGAGTCCCGGAAGCTTCTCTGGGAGGAGGCGATTCGGCAGGGAAAAATGCACTGGCTCGTGGGGACTGGAGCAGGTGAAAAAGTTCATGGAATCTCTCATTCACACAATCTCGTCCTCGATTACTTCAAGGGGATCGGGATCTTTGGAGCAATTGGAATCGCCTTGCTTTGTCTTTCGATCATCGGCCGAACTGGATGGAAGGCACTCACGGTCGTAAGCGGGCGCGGATGCGAAATCGACATTCGCGTTCTCGCGTGTTTGATCGGATCAACCGTTTACGTCATCTGCAACCAACTGAGCGATTGCTTTGGTCCGACCACGATTGGCTTTCTCTGGGTGAACTATCTCACCGCAGTCTTCATGGAGCGTGAGAAGCCGGGTCGGCTCGGCTGATCGTGATTCTCTTTCAGGTTCTCGGCTCCGTGCTTCAAGCGGTCAAAGAGGGTAACCAGAAAGCAGGCGGATCCTGACATTTCTAAAATCTCTTCCCCAATCATCATGGAGAGGTAATTCGCTATTTGAATACCTCCTCCCCAGTTCCACTGCACCGCTTCGAGAAGTTGGGAGGAACCCCAGGCAACTGCACCGAGAATCCAGAGAAGAAGTTGGAGGCCCCGCTGCGTTATGGCAAAACGGAGCCAGCCGAATCCGGCGGCGGCGATGAGCGGAAGATAGAGGAGTTGCCAGTCGATTCCGGTAAGACGTTCAGCCGTTTCGTGAATTTTGAGACATTCATCTGCTCCCATGAAAAGAAAGATGAAGCCGAGAAAACGAATTGGAGCCGGGAGTGGGCCGTGGAGGAGATGAATTCGGTACAGAAACCAGCCATTGGCGACGAGAAGAAAGGCAGAGAACAGCGTCGTGAAATTCAGCTCCCGATCGAGATGGAAGAGATTCAGGAAAGTTCCGGATTCGCGGCTCGAAGCGAAAACGCCGAGCCCTGCAAAGATCGTGATCGCGATGACTAGAGATCCCGAAAACTGTGCTTTCGTTAGATATTTCACAGGCTCTTTCATTAGGAAGATAATCCGATGTTAGAAGCTAGCTTGGTTCCGGTCCACAGTTGGAGGGGAACCTTCACTGCGTTTTCTCCTTTGTTGTGAACCCAGAGACGGGGAATGACGAGATCGTCTGTCTCATGAGTGACCGCATTAAGGTCTGCCGCAAAACCGTAGCGGACTCCGGCCTCCCTCGCGGCTGCGAGCGTCTCTCCGTTAAAATCCCGATTCTCGAGCCCAAAGGGATAGCTAAGTGTATCGATTCTTTTCCCGATAATGGAGGAGAGTGTCTCGATGGACTCGCTAACTTCACGGACTTGAGATCGATAGTCGAGTGAGCAAAGGCGTGAATGCGTCACGGTGTGAGCTCCGATCGTGAGGAGAGGGTGCTGTGCCGCTTCTCTGAGTTCCTCCGCACTCGCACAGCGTTGCGGTTGCGCATGGTCAGCGCCATCAAGTTGGGAAGATAGAGTTGAGAAAATTGTCTCCCGCCGTTCGGTGCTCGCACTGCGAAGAATCGGGTAGAGTAGATCGTAGAGCCCCTTCGTTGAGAGATTTCCGATCAATAAAGGGGAAGATTGGGTCGGCTCTAAAAGCAGAGTGTCGGGCAGGAAGGATGATCCATAAACGAGCGCGGCTAGGTGGTCCCACCAAAAGGCTTCACCGAGATTTCCGGTTGTTACGAAGAGCGTTGCCGGAATTTCATACTTCTCGAGAAGCGGTAGAGCATGAGTGAGGACGTCGAGGTAGCCATCGTCGAAGGTGAGGGAGACTGACCCGCGCTCAAGTTGCCCCCGGTTTTTCTTTTCCATGAACTCATGGAGAGAGAGGACGCGACCGTTTTCGGCAAGAGCAGCGAGGTGTCTCTCGAAATTGGCAGGGCTCACGCACAAGTTAAACGGATCGAGATCCGGCTCAGCGACACGATGATAGAGAAGCACCCCGCCGCGAGCTTCGCGTCGATTCCCGAGCCAGTTCAGGCCGGTGTGGATCTTTCTTTTGAGGCGCATTAGATCTGATTTGAGACAGGAATGTTGGCGTTGGCGCGCTGTGGCGCCGGCTTTGTGAAGCCAAGGATGCGCTTGAGGCGGTCGCGGAAGGAGTGCGGTAAAATGAGGAAGCTGGTTCTTTTTGCGAGGAAGGCATACCAGAGCGGATCGAGCGGTCTTGGGTGGCGGAGTTTGAACCGGAGGCCGGAGAAGAGTTGCTTCTGCTGGTTTGAGCGGCTGATTCCCCCCTCCCTGACAAAACAATCAACGAGCGGGTCGTGAAGGTTGGCGGCGCGGTGGTTTTTGACGATTCGTGAGAAAAGAACGTAGTCTTCGATGTGGGGGTAGCTGGCGTCGTAGAGCCCGGTGTCGTTGAGAACTGCAGTTCGTAGCATCACGGCGGGATGTATGAAAGAATTGCGGAAGACAATCCAGCGACGGGTTTCTTCAGGCGCAAGCGGGAGGTTCGTCGTAAAGAGCGGTTCACCGTTTTTTTCACTACGGAAAACGACGTTGGATCCGACCATGGCGAGTTCCGGGTGCTGATCGAGGTGACGATACTGAATCGAAAAACGGTTCCGGCGATTCAGGTCTGCCGCATCGAGACGGGCAACGCAGTTGAATCGGCGTGCTAGAATGTGCTCGAGGCCGAGATTGAGGGCTTTAACGATGCCTCCATTTGGAGTCTGTCGAATCACTTCGACAGCAAAGGGGTAGCTTCCGGGTGGAATGACGACGGCTTCCCGGCTCCCGTCATCGACCACAAAAACGGTGAAGGAATAGTTCTCTTCCTCAATCGAGTCCAGCGTTCGTCGCAGCGCGGCGGTGTCATTGTAGGAAGGGATGAGAACGGCGAGATCTTTCATGGCTCCAAATTAGAAGGCGTGACTTTTCAGTGAGAGGTCTGGATCCCATTGGTGGTTTTTGCCGCCTTGATATTTCCGGCGGAGACCGGCGTGACTGAAGGGTAAGGCGGGGAAGTCGACGGAACAGAATCCGCCGTCTTGATCCCCGAACGCTTTTGTGACCGCGATGCTTCGATTAGCGAGCGGTAGAGCTTTTCATAGTTTGAGAACATGGTCTCAAAAGTGAAATGTTCCAGATAGCGAGCCCTCCCTGCAGCGCCCATTTGTTCTCTCATCTCTTGATCGACGATGAGATTGCGGAGCGTGTCGGCGAGTCCGTTGATGTCTTTACTGGAAACGAGGCAACCGGTCGCTCCATCAAGAACTGATTCGCGACTGCCTCCAATATCGGTGACGACGACCGGGAGCGAGGCAGCCATCGCTTCGAGAATACTTCGGGGGAAACCCTCCCAGTTTGTGATGAGGGCGAAAATATCGTGTTTTGTCAGGGTGTTATCCACTGATTCGGAGTAGCCGGAGAATTCGATGCGATCTCTGAGCTCAAGTTCTTCCGTCTGCTTGATGCAGTCAGGTCGAAGAGGTCCATCTCCGATAAATGTCAGTCTCCAATCGAGGTCCGTAATTCGACTGAGAGCGTCGATGAGAAGCGGCTGATCTTTCTGCTCCTCAAACCGACCTACCATGATGAGGCGCGCGCCTTCGTGTGAGAAAGCGGGAGGATTTTGATCAGCATAGCGATCTCTGACCCCATTGTGAATCGTGCAAGTCGACTCTGCTTTTCCCACTCCCTTAGACAGTCCGAATTGTCTCTCATCTTCGCTGACCGTGACAATTTGAGTCGCTGCCGGAGCGAGAAGCTTTTCGATGAACTGATAGAGTGCTGCTTTGGAAAAACCTTCGACGAAGGACCAGCAATGGGGGGTATAAACGAGAGGGCAGTTGATGCCGAGAGCGGCGACTCTCCCGATGGCTCCTGCCTTCGAAGCGTGAAGTGAAATGAGGTCGGGATTGAATCGTTGAATCTCGCGTCTCATCGCGAGAGCTGCCTTGGTGTCCTTTAGAGGGTTGATTTCCCTGCCAAGCGAAGGCAGGCACACGAAGTCGATTCCGGAATTTGCAAAACGGCGTGGCACTTCCATGTCTTCGGTCCCGCCAACGAGGACGCGCACGATGTGCCCTTCCTCTGAGAGTCGCTTCGACATGTCCATGACATGAAGGGAAGACCCTCCAAAAGCATCTCCTCGGGCTACTGCGTAAAGAATTCGATGGGTATTGCTCTGTCGTGACATTGGAAAAATCCGGGCTTAGTGTTTGAGTGCAAATCGGGGGAAAAGATGACGGCGTCGTGAATTTGACTGGAGTGAGCTGTTCTCGAATTTCAGCTCCTTCGTTTTCGGTTCTTTATCAACGGGATCGATGAAGATGAATCCAATACGTGTCTCATTTTCCCGGTTTAATCTCCGGACGCGCTGGGCAATTTCAGATTTGGCGCTCGTTCCTTTAGCGACGGCGATGACTTCGCGGTCTGAAAGTGATGATATCCATTCGATTAAGGGCGGGCTCTGAAGTGTCCCTGACTCGATCAGAATTTTCTCAAATGAGCTGCATAGTTTTGGGAGGACAGAAGAAAACCTCGTCGAATCAAAAATGTCCTCCGGAGAAAGAGTGAGGAGGCTCAGGTTTTTTGTGCCTGACTCCGTGATACGCGCGGTGTCGGCTTGTGCTTTGACGCGGACAAGAAGTGTCTTCCGATTTCCGTTGGCGAGAGAAAGAGCAAGCTTTTGAGTGACCGCGGCGCTTTCGCTGGGGAGTCCCGGCGCGGAGATTTGCATGATTTGCGCGTTTCCGCCGAGCAGGTAAGGCATCATCGCATTTGATTCTGTCGCGTTCTCATTACCAGCGGTCCAGTCTGCAATGACAGGAAGACGGAATCTGTTTTCGAGCTGTCCGGCCTTTGAGAAAGGAACGCCCGCAAGAATTTTTATGATCAGAAATCCGCTGACGAGAAACAAACCGGCGAATCCACCTGCGATGGGGAAGATCAAGGTGGGCGGTCCCGCTGCCTTAAAGGGGGTGAGGGGTTCAGAGACGATCGTAGCAATGCTGCCCGGCATCTCCGTGGAGATAATATTCTCGCTGAGTCTTTGCTGGAGTGTTTTGTAATGCAGCCAACGATTGTCGACTTCCTCCATTGCGACTCGAAATTCTGAGCCTCTTGATTTTTGATCGATGAGTTCATTCTGCAATTGAGCGACTTCAAGGCCGAGAAGGGCTTCCCGTTTTTTGGCTGCTTCGTAGCGTGCACTCACGGTTTCGGTTAGTTCGTCCGCGAAGGCTTCGATTTGTTCCTCATAGCGATCTGCTTCTGCGGCTGCGGCGAGGTAGGTCGGATGCGAGGGCGTGTATTGCTGGCGGGCTGCAGCGAGACGAGACTTCGCTCCCGAAAGGGCTGTCATTAGGCCGGAAAAGTGTGAGTCGTTCCGGTAGCCGGCAATCTCGACGATATCTGTCGCCGTTGTGCCTTCGCTAAGATTACCGAGTGATTCGTGTATCCCCTCTAACTCAACCCGGGCGCGGACTGCTTCGTTCAGGTCACTTCCGAACTGAGTGAGCCTTGCAGCGAAAAGGTCGTGATCTTGATCGAGTGGGATTCCGGCAGTGCTTTCACGGAATTTGTTGAGTTCCTTTTCCGCTGTGAGTGCAGCGGCTTTGGCTTCGGCCACTTGCATTTCGATGAGGCTGCGGACTTTACTCACCTCGCCGCGTCGCTGGTCGGCGAGAAAAGACTGAAATTCATCGACGAAAGTGGAGGCAATCAAGCGTGCTCTCTCGGGATCGGGGTCGGTGGCGCTTATTTTAATGATGCGAGTCTCCGGTTGGAGGCTGGCCTTGATTCGGTTCTTCTGGATGAAATCGAGGAGTTTGGCATCAGGCAGGGCCGGGTTGGAGGCCAGGTCAGGGGGGAGAAATCCGGCAGTGTTTCTCAGGTCGAGCTTTTCAACGACGCGAAGAACGACGGAGTCGGCAACCACTGTGACTTCAAGCGAGCGGAGAGATTCCTGGACTGAATCGCCGCTGCTTCCAACTTTTTCAAACTGGAGCAACTGGTCGAGACTCGAGTCGACGAGGAGCATCGCAGAGCTTTCATACATTGGCTCCTGCGTCACTTTCCAGGCAGTAACGAGCGCTGCGCAAAGGAGTGGAACAAAGATGATGACCTTCCAGCTCTGTTTCAGCAGGTAGCCCAAATCATGTCGATCAATAAGGGGATCAACCATGAACTCGGAACGTCCCGGCACTTCTTCAGGAGGTGCTGTGCGCTCAATCACTTGAGGTTTGTAGGGAGTGAGAGACATGGGAAAGCAAAACGGTCGTGGCTCAATATATCGTTTTTGAGCTATTATTTTGAGAATTATCGCAGCAATGACAAAATTAAGCAATAATTTTCTATCAAAATTACAGTTTTTACCTTAATATGAACTCAATACTACTTATCTTATTAAATATGAGTCCCCGAACTCATTCCTCATCACTCTCATGAATCGTCAACGAATCCTTGTCACCGGTGCGGCCGGCTTTATAGGAAGCCATACAGTGGACACCTTGCTCAGCCGCGGCTTCGAAGTAGTCGCCGTTGATAATTTTCGCACTGGAAGGGCGACTAATATCCGCCAGTGCGTGAAGGACTCGGGTTTTGTATTTGAGTTCGCCGATATCACACAAGAAAAGGTGCTGCGCTCTCTCTGCCTCAAATACCGGCCCGATACGATCATTCACCTCGCGGGTCTCGTCAGTGTCGTCCAAGCACAGGATGAGCCGAATCTCAATTACCTCCTCAATATTCAAGCTACGCACATCGTGGCAGAGGCAGCGCGAGCCAGTGGTGTGCGCCGCGTTGTTTTTGCTTCATCTGCGGCTGTCTACGGAAACAACGTAAATCTTCCACTCCATGAGACTTCAAAGACTGAGCCGATCAGTCTCTACGGAACCGCGAAGCGAGTCTCTGAACAGATTCTCGACGGTCATGCGACGACCTTTGGTCTCGAGGTCGCGTCTCTCCGGTTCTTTAATGTCTTCGGGCCGAGGCAGGATCCGCAATCGCCTTATTCAGGGGTCATGTCGATCTTTGCGAGACGGTTTGCAGAGGGTGAGGCAGTGAAGGTCTTTGGCGATGGGGCGCAGACCCGTGACTTCATCTCGGTCTTTGATGTCGCAACAGCACTAGCTCAGGCGGCGTCGGTGACGGGGATCACTTCCGAGGTTTGTAATGTTTGCACGGGACGCCCAGTTAGTGTTCTTGAGATTATCCGCGAGTTTCAAGAGATCTATCCGAGTGCCCCGGGACCAGAGTTCTTGAGTGCTCGGGAGGGGGAGATTCTTCATTCGGTGGGAGATCCCGCAGCAGCTTCTGAGATCCTCAACTTTGCTTCCGAGGTTTCATTGCAAAAAGGAATCCACTCTCTAGTCGAGGTAAGCCGACCTGAGACTGTGACTCACCCCAGGTTTGCTCCCGAGTTCGCCTGAGTTGACGGAAAGAGGCGGCAGCATTCTGGACCGGTGGCCCCGACCGTTGCTATCTCTTTTCCTTCCCCTCATTCTTGTGCTCAGCGAGTAGGCCACGAATGGAGTTGGGAGCGCCTGGTTTATAGCTGTTTCCACTTTCGTGATACGAGTCGCCATCCCAGTGCCAGAAGAGAGCCGCTTCCCATAGCATTCCCGACTGTGCTACCCCGTGGCCGCCTGCACTAAGAAACTCGGAAGTAGTGAAGGCATCCTTCCCGTCCGACCCTACCGCAACCGCTTGGATTGTTAGCGCACCATTCCTCCATTCAGAGTTCTTACCGAGAACATTGCTTTTCACGTCGCCAGTGTTCGTTGGGATGACTCCGGCAGTGCTGATGATGTCCTGAGACATGGTGATCGCGAGGCCTTTCAGCTTTGCTGTATTACTCGAACCGTTCAGGCTGAAGGTCATGAGCTCGCGTGTCGCGGTATCGTCGTATTCGTTGACAGGGAGGGTAACTGTTTTTGACTCTCCTTTGTCCTGATAATCTAGTGTCAGGCTGAGTCCCGGCGAGAGGTCACCATTCACAACGATAAGCTTGAACATCTGCTTAGGATTTTGGATCGCCTCGTCCAACTCTATCTGTTTGCTCTCAGGAAGTGAGAAAAAGTTGATCTTCTTGATTCCGTATTTTCCCGTGATGTCGTGGGTGTGTGCACCGGTGCTACCTTTGCCGATTTCAGAGATCGTGACGGAGGTATCGAGATCGAGATGTCCGTCAAAGAGCCCCTGTTCTTCGGTTGCATAGCGCGATGCGAAAGGGCTGTCGACGTAATCGGGCGAAATCGCCTTTGCGTAGGCACTCACGCCAAAGCCGCCGGGATAGTCGGAGGCGTTCACGCTAAATTTTCCAGCATAGGCGGCAAGGTCAGTCTTCACACCACTGCTTCCAGGTACCGGCATGATCTGATAGTGAATAAGCGAAGTTCCTGAGCTGTTCAAATCAAAGAGTGTGACTTGAATTGAGCGAGTTCCGGAACTGAAATTATTCGAACTGAATTCAATGTCTGGAGGTCGAAGCGCGCCCATGAGTGCTTTGTATTCCTGATTCACGACACTGCTCTGATTCCAGAGAGTCGAGTCATATGGAATTGCCTGTGCTTTGACGAATGCATTCGCCGGAACCGGAAAGGTGAGGCCCGGGAGAAGCTCCTTCCAGGCGGCATAGTCGATAGAGTAGAAAAGGTGCGAACTTCCTTGAGGATTCGGATTCGTTAGTGATACCGAGAGCGGAAATTGAGAGGTCACAAAGTTTCCTCCTGGAACTGTAAATTGAGGGGGTAGTAGGTCCTGTTTATTTGTCAAAATGACGGGCGGTGGCACGGGAGTATTCGAAGGCGAAGTGGTAGGGACCTCCGTGACTGGAATGACGGTAGGTCCCGTTGGTGCAGCAGGCATCGCTTCTGAATAATCCCAAATCCAATCGTCTTTGGAGGCGTAACTGAGAGAGCTCTTTCGATTTGCATCGTCATCCCCAACGTTGCTCGTTCCGACATCACCGAGAGATACGGTGCGAATTCCGGGAGCACCGCTGTAGGCAATAGTAAATCGTTTAGACGCTGCATCCCACCGCAGGCGGGGTTTGCCTGCGGCAGCTTCTTCATCAGTCTGCAGCGTGAGAAAAGCCCGTTCGTCCAGAAATCCACCGCTGAGTCCGGGAGTGAGATTTTTTACTTCATCTGATAGTGAAGCTTTGAGTCTGGAGACAACCTCCGTTGCGTCATCGACACCGTCGAGGTCGCCTCCGGAAGCGAGGTAGCTTTTGACGGCAGAATTAAGAACAGCGTGGTCTTGCTGCATTTTGACTTCTCGTGCCCCGTTGATCAGGCCAATCTTGTTCACTCCGACGCCGATGCCTGCTATAATCCCAACCACAGCGACAAGAATGACAAGTTCAACCTGGGATAAGCCCCGTGAGTGGTAGAACGACATCTTCATATAGAAATTATAATTACAATAACTGCTATATCAAGCGTTTTGATGTGAACATATTCTTCTCCTGATAGCTCAACGTACTTAGCTAATTAGCTGGATCAGTTTCTCTAAGTGAGGCTGATCAGCTGTTGATCACACGAATGGCAACAAGATCGCCTTCCGCGTTTCGGCAGTAGATTCTACCGTTAGCATAAACCGGAGCAGTCCAGCATTTTCCTTCAAGGACCTTTTGTTGAAGGAGTAGATGATACCTTTCAGGAGTGGCTTTGAAGATAGTTAGAAGGCCATTGTCGAATACGATCACATTTTCGCCCACCGCCATCAGCCCACCGCTGCCAAAGCCTTCCTCCAGCCAAACAATCTCACCAGTATCCAGGCTCGTGCACATTAACTCAGTCGGGCGGTGTGTCGTTCCGTGCAATGAGTATAGGTGATTCCCGATGAGAACGCCGGGGTTGAAATACCACTTCATGTCGTGCTGTTTCCATACCGGGGTAGGAGTTGAATCGCCTTTGTTAAAAGTCAGCATCTCTGTACCGGCGCTTGATGAGAGAATGATTCGATTTCCTGCGATCACAGGATCCGAGGCATTGACATCACGGCTCGATCTCCATGGGTATTCCCACCTGCTTTTACCGGTAGTAGAATCGAAACCTATCAACCCCTTTGCCGAAAACAGAAGATGGTAGTGATCTTTGTTCGTTTGTGAAAACGGAACGACAGTAGCATAGCCGGACGTTTCGGTAGAAGGCATCCAGAGCGTCTCGCCTGTTTCCTTTGCGAGGGCGAGTCCACCGCGTCCCACATTCAGCAAAACCTTGTCTCCGACGATGAAGGCGGACCCAGCGAAGCTCCACTCGGGCAATTCGAATTCATGATCGGCGATGAGGTCGCGCTTCCAGATCACTGCTCCGGTTTCCAGCTCGAGTCGGAACGCGTGTCCCTTTTTGCTCAGGGTGTAGACGGAGCCTTCATGAATCGTCGGAGTCCCACCCGGCCCGCCCTCGTAGTAGAGCGGATCGAGCGCACAATCATAGGTGTGCTTCCACAAAACCTCGCCGGTTTTGGCATCGAGACACCAAACGGTATCTTTTTCGTTCTGATTTCCCATCGTGAGAACGCGATCACCGACAACCGATACAGTGCAGAATCCGATGCCCACTTCCGTCTTCCAAGCAATCGGGAGGGTCTCGGGAAGACTCGCCGGAAAGGCTTCATTTGAAATGCCGTTGTAGTCAGGGCCGCGCCAGTTCGGCCAGTCCAGTGAGAGGGCGATCGTCGGCAGAAACAAGAGGGCGAGAAGTGCTTTCATTGGATAATAAAAGCATGAAATAATCTGCCTGTTTAGCAAGGCGATTCCGTGGTCATCACGCTACCGGATCTGCGCTAAGTCATTTCCACTCCCAGCGATCCTTTTCGACGAGTCCTGCCTCGGAACGAACCTTTTCCGATTGGAGGTCCTGTTTCGCCTTTTCATCCTCTTTCAGATAAGCATCCCAGAACCGGGTGCTGAGGACCAGAATCGCGTGGTGATGATGGTCGATACAATTCTGTCGCGAGAAGCCTCCGACATCTGAAAAAGCAAAGTGCTCGGCGTCTTCGAGAACGAGATGATACTTATCATTATCGGGAAGACCGGTGAAGACCTGCATTCGTGACTCGGGCGTGGTTCTCGCATCGATCGGACTTCCGTCTTTGGTTCCGGTCATGAGAAGAACAGGAAACTCAATATGACCGAAGGCCTCTTCGGGCGTGAATCGTTTATGCAGCGACGGGCTGAAGGCGAGGAAGGCATCGATGCGAGGTTCGAGAAAATTCATCTCGAGAGGGAATTTCTGGCCCATCATCGCCTGCGTCGTGTTCGCTCCATAGCTGTGTCCGCTCATGCCGATGCGTTCCAGATTCAGCCTGCCATGAAGCGGGTGACCTGCTTCAACACTCCATTTCTCGAGCTGATCAATCACAAAGGGAATGTCTGCGTAGCGAGCGAGTGAGGATTGAAAGTTCGCCGCTTTCTTCAGCGCAGCCATGCGCCCCGCGCGATCGACATTTTTCCAGACTTCTTCGTCGCTACCCGCATGTTGCACGAAGATCGCGATGTATCCGGCCGCCGCCCAGTGATTACCGAGATAGGGGTTGTTGTTCCGCGATCCGCCGAGGCCGTGCGAGAAAATGACGATAGGAGCCGGGGTTTCAGCCGCTGGTAGATAGACTTTTACAGGAACGGTTCGCTCGCGAGAGGTATCGACCGGCTCGAAGGAAAGCGTCTGGATTATCGCTTCTTCAGCATAGGTTAACCCTGCGAAGAATGCAGAAGTCGCGAGTAAAAAGAGGCGTGAAGTGATCATCGTCTCGATCCAACTCCGCCTCTGGAAAGAGGTTTCGCGAAAACGACCTGACTAGCGGGTCACGAGGTCGGAGATCTGAATGTCCCACTCCAGCGTGCCGGCGCGGGTGAGGTCACCGTTATGTTCCACTTTGTAGGCCATGAGAGTTCCTTCACCGAATCCGGTCGCGAGAAGCCATTTCCCGTCCGGTGAAAGCGCGAGTCCCCAGGGGATCTTGTCCGCCTTCGTGAGGCCGAGATGCTTCACTCTTCCACTTTCGAGAATAAGATACCGCGAGATGAAATCGAAGTCGTGCTTATGGCCGCGAATCCCTGCGAAGAGAAATCGTCCGTCCGGCGTGATGACGATGTCGGAAGAACTCACGCCCTCTTCCGGAGGCTCCGCTCCGGTGATATCGCAGACTTGCTTGATAGTGAGCGAACCGTCATCAGCTTTGTTATAAACAGAAACACCGAGATGCTGCTCGTTGCTGAAATAGAGAATCGGCTGCGTTGGATGATAGGCTAAGTGACGCGGGCCGGTTCCCTCGGGTGGCATTACATCGAGTTTCTCGAGCGCGGTGAGGGCACCCATGTCAGGATCGAAGTGATACTGATAGAGTGCGTTGCTGTCTTTCACGTAGGGAATGTAGACATAGCGGTTGTCCGGTGAAACGAGGACGCAGTGCGCTGCTTTTCGCCCCTCGTTCAGGCTCGAAACGAGGTCGCCGGGAAGGCCCTCATTGTCGAGTTCATAAACATCGACAAAACCGTCTCCGTAGTTGCAGCCGAGGAGGAATCGGTTGCGGCGATCAAGGCTGAGGTAGGAATAACCATTTGCCGTCGTGAAGGGGGAGAGGGAAATACCATTTCTTGTGTGTGTTGCGACGGCGGCAGGAGTCTTTCCATCTTCAGCACCACGATTCGAAGTGACGAAGAACTGCTTCTTGAAAGGATGCACTGCGATCGTCGCGGCGCTGAATCCCAGTTCAACCTGCTCAACGACGGCGAGCTTGAGTTGATCTCCGGCAGGGGTCGCCTTCACGACCCAGAGGGAATCAGTCTTACGACTCGGCGCGTAGACGTGGAATGGCTTCCCTCGCGAGTTGAGTTGCTCCATCGCACCGACCATTTCGCGCCCGAGTTCATGGCAACCGGCTGTAGCGATGTGGACATCGGGTTTGCCGTCTTTGTCCGGTTCAAACTCGAGGTTGGAAAGCGGGACCACGGTGAGGTTGGGATCACGCGAGGCGATCCGGCTCAGGGACTCGTTCACCCGAGCGCGCCCTTCGCTAAGTTCACGAATGTGGCCGGCGACGATGGGAAGCTTCGGATTGCCGATGATATCCCGAAAGCGCCAGAAGACACTCCGAATCGTGCGCCGGAAAAGCGCTGCATCCGTCGATTCGTTCGATTCTCCCTGATGCCAGAAGAGACCCTTGATCTCCAGATCCTCTTCCAGTTCCGACTGCACCTGAGCGCGGGCTTTCGTGAGGTAGGTT
Organism: Verrucomicrobiales bacterium; assembly: GCA_029210205.1. Lineage (GTDB taxonomy): Bacteria > Verrucomicrobiota > Verrucomicrobiia > Verrucomicrobiales > DEV007 > Arctic95D-9. Next base: position 63,534 of record JARGOD010000014.1, read on the forward strand.
TCAAAGAGGCCGAAAAGTCCTTCATCAAAAGATTCACCCACGCGTGGGTTTTCGCCCGGCCACCAGCTATTGATCTTTTCCCCGGTGACGGGCGCTCCGCAGCGGCAGTATTGAATGAAAACGATGTCCTCTCCGCCGGCCTTGTCGAGCAGCGCCTGCGCGAGACCGGTTCCTTTCGCGGACGGATTCAGGGAGCCGAGTGACACGAGAATCGACTCATCCGGCTCGGAAACGCACTTCATCCCAAAGTAGTGAATCTTTGGCCCGTCAGTATCTTCCGCATCGGAATCTTCGCTTAGCTGACTGAGCCTCCAACCGTTCGACTGACCCGCGACGATATAGGTATCAATCGCCTGCGCGGGAAACAGAATCGAAGTGATGAGAAGGCAAAACAGGGGCAGTAGTTTCATGGCATGGGACACTTAGACCAAACTCTTTTGCTCTGCTTTTGCAACTCCTGCGATCGCGGTCATCTCAATTGCTGCTTCGCTTCTCAATGAAATCGAGAAGGAGGGGGAAAGCGGGCTCCGGCATACCGCCATGGTCGAATCCCTCCAGTTCCCGCAGAGTCGTATCGGGATGGCCAACCTCTTGCATCATTCTCCAGAAATAAGCATTCTCCTCATAGCGGGCAAGGAGTTCCAATTCGCGATCTCCGGTGATGAGCAACATCGGCGGCGCCGACTTATTGACATGATAGAGGGGAGCGAAAGGATCGATGGTGGGCTGCTTTCCGTCGATGCCTTGTTCCTTTCGCACCGTGAAATGCGTGATCGTATGACCGCTGAAGGGAATGACTCCGGCAAGCGCCTCCGGTTCCAGATCGTGCGCGCCGAGCCACTTCGGATCGAGCCCAACCATGCTTGCGAGATAGCCGCCGGCGGAATGCCCACTCACGAACACCTTTTTAGTCTGGCCTCCTCCGTATCGTCCGATATTTTTTACGGTCCACGCGACGGCGGCGGCAGCATCTTCAAGATAAACCGGTGCCTTAACCCCGGGGCTGAGTCGGTAGTTCGCGGCGACGACAGCAACTCCTTTGTTGCGCAGAGGAAGCGGGATAGATTTATTCCCTTTAGAAATACCACCGCCATGAAACCAGATTACGGTGGAAAAGGGCTTGCCTCCACTTGGGTAGTAGAGATCGAGTTGGCACCGGCGTTCGCCGTCACGGTAGGAGATGTTCCTCAAGAGGCGGTATTTCGAATCTTCATCAACCGGTTCGTCGAGAAAAAAGGCAGGCATCGTTTTCGTGCTCTCATCAAGCGACGTGAGAATTTTCGCGGCATTCTCCGTATCAGACGAAAAGAGCGCGGTGGCTGCTTCGTCGAGCTGAGGGTTCTCCCCAATTTGCTTCCGCAAACGGTAGAGCTTTGCAGGAAGGCGAAGATCCTCCGGGGTTACATTCTTCGGACCCACTGTTTCCTGTATTCTCTCCAGATAGCGATAGCCGAGTTTGTGGGTCGGCTCGACCACGGTGCCTTCGCCGTAGTCATTCCAGGTCGCGATTTGGATTAGCTTCGTATTGCTGGCGAGAGCTACGTCGAGCGACTCTCGAAAGGTCGCCCCATCGCGATCACTGATAAAGCCGTATGAGGAGTTCGTTCCTGCCTGAGCATAGATATCTTGAAACCCGGGGAAGGCGAGACCAATCACGGAATCCTCGCGCGCATAGAGTTCTTTCAGGCTTTTTGTCCAGGTTGCTGCATTCACTGATTTCCCGTTGCTCACCGGCGGCCAGCCAAAGGGACCGTCAGCGTTGTGCTTTTCGGCGAGATGGGGGAGAGTATGTAAGCTCGGGTTGGTCGTGAACTCGGCCCGCAGTTCTATCCATTCCTCCGGCGTGAAATATTGAGGGCCGAACACGAGGAGGACGGGCCGTTCATCGATCTTTGCGTAGGCTTCGTCGGAAAACCAGTGTTTCTCCATCCAGCGCATGACCTCTTTTCCGTGGGCCAGTGCTTTGCCCTCTTTCAAATTGCCCCCATTGACCATGTGTTTGATCGATTGATCTTCGTAGCAGATCGCAAATTTCATCCCCGCCTGTTTCAGCATCGGAATGAGAGCCTGCGTTGATTCGTGGAGCGGGCCATAGTCGTAGAAATCGCGGATTCCGTACCAGTCAATGATAACACCTTCGATGCCCGCGAGCTTCATCTGAAGGACTTGGCACTCGAGCGCATCGGGGTCACGGGTGTCGTAAAGGCCGATAAGGGGATAGTCGTGTGAGGCCGCTTCGCGTCGTCCGTCCCACCGGATCGTGTCAGGATCGAAATGCCCCATTGTCCAGTGATACCCCCACTTGCCGCTGAATGATTTCGAAGAATACCAAGGCATGTAGTGGGCAAAGAGTCGCGAGTGACTCTCCTCAGCAAGTAAGTTCGGCGCGAGTATGCAGAGAAAGAGAAGAAGAAATCGAATCATGGTGGGAAAATGTTAGGTAGAGATCGGTCGCGGCTCCTGCTGGGTCGCGCAGTGAATGCTACCACCACCGGCGGCGATACCATCGACGTTAAGCATAATGATTTCGCGATCCGGGAAAAGTTGTTGCAGTTTAGTGGTCGCTCTCGTATCCGCCTTTTCGTCGCCAAACTCCTGAGCGATCACGGCTCCGTTGCAAACGTAGTAGCCGATGTAGCCCGCCGCAAAATCGCTGCTTTCGTATTTCGGCCGAACCCATTCCGGCGCGGTGAGGGCTTCGACCTCGAGCTTCTTTCCGTGCGCATCGGTTGCCTCGCGAAGCATAGCAATCTGCTGTTTAGTGATCTCGTGATCACCGTATTTCGGGTTTGGCTCGTAGCCGGCAATGACGACTCCGGGGTGCACGAAGCGGGCGTAAAAATCAGTGTGCCCATCGGTGATGTCTTTACCTCGAACGCCGGGGAGCCAGATAACCTTGTTGATCCCTAACAGTGGCATGAGGGTCTCCTCAAATTCCGCTTTGCTCATGCCCGGATTCCGGTTTTCGTTGAGAACACAACTCTCGGTGATGATAGCGGTACCTTCGCCATCCACCTCAATGCACCCGCCTTCCATCACTAGATCTGTCTTGATTCGAGTTACACCCGCTGCCGCAGCAATGAATCCGGCAACCTCACGGTCGTGACGGTGGGTCTGCTTTTTACCCCAGCCATTGAAATTAAAGTCGATCGCTGCCTTGCCTCCGGATTCGTTAATGAGAAAGGTTGGTCCCGTATCGCGAATCCAGAAATCGTCTAGCTTAGTTTCAAGGAGACTAATGGAGTCAGAAAGGAAATTCCGCGCCAGCGCCATTTCGTGAGGACGAACGAGCATCGTCACCGGCTCGAAGTCGGAAATGGTGTTCGCGATGAGAGCGAGGCTCCGCTGCACTTCGGGGAGCAGTCGTTTGCCCCAAATTGAGCGATCTGCACCGAACGCCATCCAGGTGCGAGTGTGAGGAGCGCCTTCTTCCGGCATAAAAAATCCCTCGGAGGCAAAACTCATTTGAGGAAGGAGGTAAAGCGGAGCGCCTGAGGCGAGAAACTGGCGTCGTGATTTCATGGCTTGAGAAGAGAGTCAACCCTCTTGGGTTCGTGAGTCAACTCTCTTGAGTCATTCTGAAGTCCACCCGCTACACTTGGAAACGGTGCTTTTACGAGAGTGAAAATTCGATTAGAGAAGAGCAATGAAAAAACTATTCCCCGTTTTCGTAATCCTCCTCATTTCCTTTTTCTCCTTTGCTGAGGAAGAGGGTGAACTCATTTTCGAAGATGACTTCGAGCGCTCCGAATCGCAGGAGGAGAAAGATCAACCCGGAAACGGATGGGGCACGAACAGCCGGACCCGGGCGAAGGGGAACAAGCAAGTCGATCTCCGCGACGGTGCGATGTATATTTACATCCACGAAGAAGCTGATCACGGCGTTTCCGTGACGCAGCCGATGGAGTTCACCGATGGAAGCGTCGGAATGAGATTCATGCTCGAGCACGAGAAAGATGTCCTAGGGCTAAATTTTGCCGATCTCCAATACAAGGCGGTCCACGCGGGTCACTTGTTTATGACCAAAATCAGTGTGAAGGATATTCAGATTCAGGACCTGAAAACCGGCAATATGGATCTCGAGATGAGAGAGGCCCGCAAGGCAAATTCTCTGACAAAAGAACAGAAAGCTCTTCTCGAAACGAAAGGCGCAAAATTTCCCAACAAGCTTGAAGTCGGAGAGTGGTATGACCTTCTCGTCCGAGTCCGCGGCGATAGGATGGCGGTGCTGATCGATGGAGAAGAAGTCGGCAGTTTTCAATCCGAGGGTATCGCTCATCCCACAAAGCGGCTTTTGCGAATTGCCGTGAATCGTGATGCGGTGGTTGACGATATTAAGATCTGGCGGACTAATTGAAATATAGACAAGGAATTCAGTCTTTCCTCAGACGGGTGATTGTGTCAAAAATAGAACAGAAGTCGCCACCATAAGAACCTGCCCCATGAAAAAATATTTTCTCATTATCTCTCTCCTTTCCGCTGGATTCGTCTTTACCGGACTCACTCAAGAAAAGTCTCCAGCTGCTCCTTCTAATAAGAAGCCAGCCGCTACGAGCCCTGCGAAACCGAAAGCAAAGCCAAAAGCGAAACCTACTCCAACCACGCCAAAACCGGCGGCCCCGAAAAAGTATGTGATTAAGTCTGGGGACAATCCGTGGACGATTGCTCGCGACCATGGGGTAAGTCATGATGCCCTGCTTAAGGCGAATGACATTGAAGATCCGAAGAATCTGAAAATCGGAGATGTCCTTGTTCTTCCTGCGGGAGCCACCCCCCAAAACGCTCCGAAGAATGCGAATAAGCCCACTCCGGCAGCAGCACCCGGACCTCAGGCCGGCGATGGATGGGAATTATACACGATCCAGAATGGCGACAATCCTTGGACGATTGCAAAGAAGTTGAAGGTCGATCACCAGAGTGTTCTCGATCTGAACAAAGGATTGAACTTTCGCGATCTGAAGATTGGTCAGCAGATCAAGGTGCCGAAGAAATCGTGAGGATCTGCCTGCCGGTCCAGCTTTGGCCGGGCGCAAGGGTGCGTCGAGTTTCAGTTTGCGCGGCCTCGATGCAGACAAACTTTTCCCAGCCGTCCTCCGGCAGGTCTCCGATCCCGTGGTTTGGTCCCGGATTCCAAACGACAAGGTCCGGAAAATTTTCCGCCTCAGCGAGGACGGAAGATTTTCCACGTATGAGACTGACGGCTTTGTCTCCAACATCAAAGTAAGCACGGTCAATCTCTGTGCCGAAGCTGATCGGGGCATCGGGTCCGGTCTCCAATTTTCCGGTGGATTCGTTCAGAAAGAGGCGATCTTCCAGTCCGACAACTTCGGTTGCCCCGGCCTCGTCAACCCATAGGTAAGTGTGGAACGCCGTATGAAATTCGAAAGGAGCGTCACTCGGGTTTTTGACGGTGAGGCTCATCGTGAGTTTGTCTGCGCCGAGATCGAAGCCCAACTTCAGGTCAAAGTCGTGCGGCCATTCATCCCTGGTTTCCATTGAAGCTACGAGAGCGAAACTGTTCTCAGCGGGGACGGGATTCCATTCCGATTTGCGGGCGAAACCGTGACGACCAAAGGGGCCGTGATCGCTGAACTGCGGAAAAATTATCGGCACCCCGCCACGAATCGCTTTATCAGGAGCAAAGTCCGCGAGAGGACTGAGGTAGAGTTGCTCGGAGCCGTCAGCAGTCTTCCAGGAAATGAGGTGACCCCCGTGACGGGCGATTGTCGCTTCTGCTCCGCTATCGTGAGTGATTTGGTAGCATTCGATACCTCCGGGCCCCTCGATTTTTTCCATCTTAAATCGATAACTCAGCCAGGCGAAATCGCAAAGGCATAGGCCGCATTCCCGGTCCTATGAAATTAAACCTGATTCAAGAAAGCAATGTCATCGTCGTCACCGTAGAAGACGCGGTCCAGCCAAAGGCCTTCGGGTGAGCCCGTTGGCCCGGCGTTCTTCCGGTCTTTGGAATCAAGTATCGCTTTTATGTCTTCGGGAGGGCGACGCCCTTCTCCGATCTCACGCAAGGTTCCTGCAATGTTGCGGACCATTTGCTTGAGAAAGCCGGTTCCGCGAAGTCGAATTCGAACAAGGCAAAACCTCTCCAGCGAGAGACAAGCCGGTTCCGGAATCGGGATTCGAATCACGTTGGCCTCGTGGATTGTTCTGACCGTGGTGGAGACCTGCGCTCCCGCCGCACAGAAGCCAAGGAAATCGTGTTCACCGAGGAGCGATTGGATTGCTCCATCCATTGCCTCGACGTTCAGATCATATCGATTCCAATAGGTCTGAGTTCGAAGATGAGGGAGGGGGGCTGGGCCTTGCTGGAAATAGTAGCTGTATTGCTTTTCTACGGAGCGTTGTGCTCGAAACGAGTTCGGAACAGGGCGGACATCAAGAACTTGAATCGAAGGGGGGAGCAAAGAATTGAGTCCCTCGGCAAAGTGTTTTCCGAAGCGTTTTGCCTCCAGTGAAAAATGAGCGACTTGTCCGCTGGCATGGACACCGGCATCGGTTCGGCCACTCGCGACGAGGGTGACTGACTCCCCGCACATTTCTTGAATTACCGCCGTGAGGGTTCCTTCGATGCTCGGTCGACGATTTTCATGAACCCCGGTGCCGCGCTGAATCTGCCATCCACAATAATCAGTGCCGTCGTAGGCAAGGAGCATGGCGTGTTTCGTAGGCATCGGACTGAATCTTCGAACCGCACCGTCATCCAAGCATGCCCTAGTGGATTCGAACCACTGACCGCCGGATTAGAAATCCGGTGCTCTATCCAGCTGAGCTAAGGGCAC
>JARGOD010000144.1 GCA_029210205.1 Verrucomicrobiales bacterium
ATGAAGCCGATCCTCTGCATCGGCGAGTCGCTCGAAGAGCGCGAGGGCGGAAAGCTTGAAAGCGTTCTCACGAGCCAGCTCGAAGGCAGCCTCGCCGACGTTGGTGCGGATCAAATGGCGGACATCGTCATCGCCTATGAGCCCGTCTGGGCCATCGGCACCGGGGTCACCGCGAGCCCTGAGCAAGCGCAGGACACCCAGAAGTTTGTCCGCAGCGTTCTTGAAGATCTCTACGGAGCTGATGTTGCCGGTGCGACTCGCATCCAATACGGAGGTTCCGTGAAGCCAGCCAATGCTGAAGAGCTCTTCGCTCAGCCAGACATTGACGGGTTTCTCGTCGGAGGCGCGAGCCTCGACCCCCAGAGCTTCGCTGAAATCGTCAGCGCCGGCATTGGTGGGTGATAAAGCGTAGGCAGCGTTCCGGTCGGGGTGCTGAAATTAAATTTGAAAGGGCCCGCTTCCGCAAGGAGGCGGGCTTTTTTATTGGGGCTTTCCTTCCCGGTAAACGGCTTTAAGCCGGAAGGGGCGTTCCATGTCGCTGTTATCAAAAATGACAACGAGCGGAAGTGTCTCGATGGCGCGCTGGAGATTTGCCCTTGTCCGCGGGAAGCGGTCTTTCAACTTACTTTCCGGAACGTCGTGACCTCCCTGTGCCTGTTGCATCGAGACTCGCTCGGTAGAGGTTTCCACATCGGGAATCTCAATAAAGATGAGAGCAACCTGATAGCCATCGTCGGCCGTGTTCTTCAGGAACTGAACTTTTTCCCCGACCGGGTCGGAGAAAACCGTCTCGAAAATGAAACTTTCGCGGCGGGCGACGAAGTGCTGCCGAATTTTCGATGCGAGATCTGCTGCCTCATAGGCTGAGAGTTTCAGCTCCAACGCGAGTTCGTCGGCGTTCACAAATCGAAGATCGGTCTCAGCGAGGTGTGCACCGTAGAAAGTCGATTTGCCAGCCCCGTTGGATCCGGCGATGGCGACGATGATCGGACGCTCATCGAGATATTCCTTACCGAAGTCAGGCATCGGAAGCCTCAAAGACACGATTAACAAATCGTCCGATGGTCTCAGTGCCGTCTTCTTCGGTGCGAATCAGGAGTCCGCGAGTCTCTGGGTGCGGCGCAAAATGTGGATAAGGGCGTTCTTCCAGATAGTTCACGACGCGTTTTCGACCGGCCTCGGAATTCACCGTGGTAATCGCTTCGCTGAGCGATCGGGCTTCTCCTGATTGTCGAAGCGCCATCGCGACATCTCCTCTCAGAACCGGTTCGAGGGCTTTGCCCAACTGAGCCCAATATTCAATCTGACCGGCAATCGAGCGCTCGGCGACCTTGGCGGTGCCTCTGGCCTCGAGAACCAACTCGTCTGAAAGTTTTACCGGCTGCCCCATGGGGAAAAGTAGCGTTTTGCTACCTGATTGTCAAAGCGGTCCACAAGCTCAAACTCAAGCCTCGATCACATACTTCAAACCGATCACAAAGATGAGGCCGAAAACGGTCCTTCGCAGCCAGACCTGCGGCAAGCGATCGAGGGTCTTTTTTCCCAGCCATATTCCGATGAGAGCGGTTGGGATCGAGCAGAGGACGAGAAAGAGAAGGTCCTTCGTGAATTCACCTGCCTGCCACATGAGTGCGTTTCTTGTGATGCTGCCGGTAAGAAAGACCGATTGAAGAATCGCGACGGTTTCTGTTTTCGACCACGGGCGCGAGTAGGCGTAAATGACGACGGGTGGCCCGCCGACATTGAAAGCGCCAGTGATGACGCCACCGATCAGGCCAAAGATCCCGGCGGACTTTTCGGGGAGCTTTCGTTTTCCCTCATAGCGGGATTGAAGAAATTCCGCGAGAGCAATGAGCATGAGGGTGATGCCTAGGATCCGTACGACAAGGGTGCCGTCGACACTTTTCAGGCCGTAGTAGCCAATCGGAATGCCGAGAAGCATGCCGAGAGCAAGCGGCCCCGCGTGACGAAACGAAAGCCCGCTGCGATTGAGGAGCATGATGAAAATAGTCGCGATAAAGCAGGCAATCGAAACGAAAGCGATCGCTTCTTTAACGGGAAGTAAGAGAGGGATGAGGGCGGTGCAGACGAGGGCCATTCCAAAGCCAGTCGCCGACTGGAGGAATGCGGCGGCAAAGAGAATTGCTGCGAGAAGAGGGATGATGGGATCCATCATCTCAGGGAGCCGGCACTGCGATCTCCTCTGAATCGAGCTGAAAGGACTTAGGTTCGGGGAGTGCTCCCCGAGGTGCTGAGACGAGAGAATCTTCGGAGCGGGTTCGCCATTTTGTGAGGGCGAGTTCACCGGCGATTCGACCGAGTCTGGAGTCAGCATAGCCACCCCCTACATCGATGGTAGGGTAGCGTCGTATTTCAAGGTGGAGGTGAGCGAGGTAGCGTCCGTCCGCGGCTCCGATCGTGCCGATCTCCTGTCCACGGCGAACGATCGAACCAACCGGAACATTCATGGTGTCAAGGTGTCCGTAGAAGGTTTGAACGAGCTGACCATTCGCTAATTCGTGTTGAAGAATGATGACGTTACCCCATCCATCGGAAGGCCAGCCGGCGAAGATGACGAGTCCGTCGGAAATGGCGTAAACCGGATCTCCAAGGTCGGAGTTTTGTCCGCCAATGCCGTTGAGATCGTCTCCAAGATGGCGATTCGTGAAAAACGGTTGAGCATTATAAGTCAGCCCGCCATGCCGAGTGCCGACGGGGTAATCGAAGTGATCGACGGTTGGGGCCTTTACCATTTCGATTGGAGATGCCACAGCGAACGCGGGATCAAAAACGGCTTCCGATTTAATTTTGATCAAACCCAAACGATTTGCCGGGACCAGACTCTTTTCCCAGGTCTGCGCCTGATCTTTCGTCCTTGCCATTAGAAAGAGGATAAGAATCACCGCAGCAATCACGACAAAGAGAGGAAGCGCCAGCTGATGCCACTCTCGTAAGTGTTGTTGTAAATCAAAATAGGGGATCTTCTTCACGATGTGCTCATAGCTTGAAACGTTTTGCTCTTCTCTCAAGGGATTTCGGAAGCAGGTATCTGGATTGGCCACGGAAAACACAAAAGACACGGAAGTCGGTGCATTGAAACGATGGCAGGAATTCCGTCGCCACAACTTACTCAAATTCGGAGCGATAAGATTTTAGCGTGTTCCGTGTTTTCTTTGGATTAACAAACGGCCGGGGCATTGGGAGAATTGCGAGCACTTGCCCCTGGCGAAGTCCTCGCGGATAGATTGTCACGGCCGAATTTTGCCTTGGCCGGTTTTACTCATGGATGCCACGACAGGAAAGCGACGGTTTAAGCTTGTTATCGCCTATGACGGGCGGCCTTTTGATGGCTGGCAGAGTCAGGCTTCCGGCAACACGATTCAGGACATTATGTTGCTGAACCTGCAGTCGATATGTCCAGCAGTGAAGACTCTCCATGGTTCCGGACGTACCGATGCGGGAGTCTCTGCTGAGGGGCAAGTCGCCCACTTCGAAACGTCTTTTGAATGGCGGATGGGCGCGGATGAGTGGCGCAAGGCGTTAAATTCCAAACTTCCCGCAACGATCCGTATTGTATCAGCTCACGAAACAGCTCCGGAATTTCACGCACGATTTGATGCAGCGGGAAAGCACTATCGATATCGAATCGTGACGGGCGATATCCTGCCCCCTTTACAGGTTGGACTGGCGTGGCATCGGCGGGGGCTTTCGGATATCGCGACACTTTCCGAGGTTTTGAAGACATACGAGGGAACCCACCGGTTCCGCGCATTCTCTGCGAATCGCCACGACGGTAAAGATGAAACACGGGATGCGGAGCGAACGATTTTTGAGACAGGGGTTGTTGAAAACGGGGATCAACAGCTCGATTTACACTTTATGGGGAACGGATTTCTTTATAAAATGGTCCGTTTCCTTGTGGGAACTGCGGTGTATTGTATAGAGGGACGGGTTTCGGTGGCTGAAATCAGAGACTTGCTGACGGAGGAGGGAGCGCTAAAAGCTCCTTTCTGCGCGCCACCGGATGGCTTGTCCTTGCAATCTGTTCGTTACCCTGACGAATAGAGCCGAGATTTACCAATCTTTCTCCCACCTGCCATGGGGTTGTTTTTTAAGAAATCATCAATCACAGATAATCGCATCGAGAACTCCGGTCGTTGGCCGGTGCGCTTGACGCACTTCTATCTGATCGACGAATATGAGTTTCCGGCGACGAACTTTCCGGAGATCTTCTTTGTGCGCGAAGGCACCTTTCTTCATGAGACCGATGTGGGGACACAGGCAGTCCGCGAAGGCGCTGTGATCGTCGTCAATCCCGGTCATGGGCACACCATCAAACAGCCGGAAGAGGTCATCCTCACTCGTGTCCGTTATCTGCCGGAGTGGCTCACGCTGGAGTACGACCTCATTGCGAATTCGCCTAATGTGCTCTCACTTTTCTTCGACCAGTCCTGGTTTCGCTATCACCGGGACGAAAACCTGCACGTTTTCACGACGCGGAACGAAGGCGGGACACGAGTCAGGGCAGAGCTGGATTATCTGAGCCAGCTTCTGAAAGAGAAGCGCCAGCTTGAACCAATCACTCGTGTCTCCGTATTGAAGTTGATGATGCTACTTGCCGACGAGCATAGCCGTTTCTGGCGTGGCGTCACCGAGGTGGAATTTCTGCCTGAAGCAAAACACGCTCTCGACCAAATCGAGGGAACGATTCGCCGGGCGGAGACTTTTGATGCAGGGGCAATGCCTCGGGGAGGATTTGAGAAGGTGGCGATCGAGCGGGCTTTTGAAGATATTACCGGGATGACGATGACCGACTACGCTCAGCGTCGCCGGGTCTTTCACGTGGCTTGCCATCTCCTCTTCAGCGATGAGGAACCCCGCCGAATTTCCAAAGCACTCGGTTTTGGTTCGATGAGCGAGTTTAATCGGGAATTTGAGAACATTTTTGATATTCCCCCCTCCGTCTATCGCGAGAAATTTGGCCCCGCTCGTGATGCTGCTTCGGTAGAAGAAGAGGCTTGATCATCCTTCACGTGGGATGTTTCTTGGCGCCTTTTGCCAACTATGAAGTCTCCAGCCGAACAGCTTGAAATTCTCACTCGCGGAACTGCCAAGGTTCTCAGCGACACTGAACTCCTGAAGAAACTGGAGAAAGGGAAGCCACTTCGCGCCAAGTTGGGAGTAGACCCGACTTCGCCTGACCTTCACCTCGGCCACAGTGTTGTCCTCGAAAAACTCCGTCAGTTTCAGGAGTTGGGGCATCAGGCTGTCCTCATTATCGGAGACTTCACGGCTCAGATCGGGGACCCGACGGGACGTTCCACGGCCCGGCCACCTTTGACACGGGAAGAAATTCTTGCGAACGCGGCGACCTATCAAGAGCAGGCTTTCCGAATTCTTGATCAGGAAAAAACCGAGATCGTTTACAATGGCAAGTGGTTTAACGAGATGACTTTCTCCGACGTGATTCAGCTGAACGCGAAGGTCACGATGCAGCAAATGCTGCAGCGCGAAGATTTTAAAAACCGCATTGCGAAGGACCAGGAAGTTCGTCTTCACGAAATCCAGTATCCAATCGTGCAAGGGTGGGACTCTGTTGAAGTTCGCGCTGATGTCGAACTGGGTGGCACAGACCAGCTCTTTAATATTCTGGTGGGCCGTGATCTTCAGAAAACGATGGGAATGGAGCCGCAAGTCGTGATGTGTCTTCCGATTCTCGAAGGCCTCGACGGCGTTCAGAAGATGAGTAAGAGTCTGAATAATTATGTCGGCATCACTGAGCCCGCCGGAGAGATGTTTGGGAAGATCATGAGTATTTCGGATGAGCTTATGGCCCGCTACGCGATCCTGCTCATTGGGGAGGAGGTCGACCCGGCTGCTCATCCTCTCGAAGAGAAGAAGTCCCTCGCAGCGAAAATCGTAGCTCGGTATCATTCGGAAGAAGCGGCAGAGCAGGCGCTCGCGAACTGGAACAATCGAGGTAAACTCGATGAGGTTGAGCTTCCCGAATTTGTTCCTCCGACCGATCGGAAAGATCTTATCGGAATTGTTCAGGCGGCGTTTGATTCGCTTGCAGAGCCGAAATCCGGCTCCGATGTGCGCCGATTGATCCAGCAGGGAAGTATCCAGCTGGACGGGGAAAAGCTTGCCGATCCGAAGTCTGAACCGGAGCTCTCAGTTGGTCAGGTGTTGAAGCTCAACAAGAAGCGCAGTGTGCGGATTGCAGGCTGACCCGTAGCGAGATTCTCCTTTTTTGAGTTGAATTGCTCTGATCTTTATCATCCACTGGCGATGATGAAGGGGGTTGAGCATGGATGTCCTGGAACGCGGACCGGAGTTTTGGGGAGAAGGAGAGGGCACTTCTTTCCCGTAGTGGGGGGGCGACGTTGAAAGATCAGCTTCGCTCTTTTCCCCGCGTCATGGGAATCGTGAATATCAATGACGACTCTTTCTCAGGAGACGGAACGCTGGATGTCAAAGCTGCCCTGCATCAAGCCGTTCAAATGGTGATCGACGGGGCGGATATCATTGATGTTGGCGCGGAAAGTGCCCGGACGAATCGCGAAGCGATTTCTTCGAGTGCCGAAATTGATCGTCTCACTCCTTTTATCGAAGCTTTTTCGGCGGCATGTGAAGAGCTTCAACCGCGAGATGATTTTCAAATTTGGCCGCCGCTACTTTCGGTCAACACGTGGCGTTCCGACATTGTTGAGGCGGTGCTGAAGACCGGGAAGGTTAATATCATCAACGACATCGGTGGTCTCGTTGATGATACCAACGCTCGTCTCTGTTTCGAGTTTGGTGCTTCACTTTTGATTATGCACACAGTCGGTGAGCCGAAGGTTCCCCACCTGACCAAACGCTATGACGACGTTTGGGAAACGATGCTCGAGTTTTTCGATGATCGAATTGCCCGGGCACGAAGGATTGGATTGTCTGACGATCAAATTATTCTTGATCCGGGAATCGATTTTGCGAAGCAGCGCGATGATAATCTCAGGATTTACCGTGAGTTGGAGCGTCTCGTTTCCTACGAGCTTCCTCTACTGATGCCGATTTCAAGGAAGACCGTCATTGGTGAAGTACTGGGAATCGAGGAACCTTCTGATAGGGATGCCGGAACGATTGCCTGTCTTGTGAGGGG
>JARGOD010000015.1 GCA_029210205.1 Verrucomicrobiales bacterium
TAAGGTGTCTTTTACCTTGTTTCCGACGCAAAACCCGACCGCTTCCAGTCACCTTAAATCTTTTGGCGACTCCTTTTCGTGTTTTTGCTTTTCCAGCAGTACGTGCCATAGCGGGGCGAGTTTAAGCGGAAAATGGCGAAATGCAAAACGGAAATGCAGAGAGCAGGCAACTCAATGCTTCTCAGCCATGAGCGGACCAAGCAGCTTTACCATTTCCCTCACATAAATTGCAGGCCCTTTTCTATCGTATCCGACGATCGATTCCAAAAACTTTCCCTCGGGAGAAGCGATGACAACCGTTGGAAATTCCTGCACCACAAACTTCTTTCTCAGCTCCTCATAGGTCTCTTCGTTCGGATACCCGAGGTTGGAGCGGTTCTTCTTGGAAAGATTAATCAGGACAGGCTCAAAGTGATCGTTCGCGAAAAAGCGGAAGGTGCCACTCTTTACAATTCCATTGTTGAAACTTTAACTCACTGCGACCGCAGCGGAAATCTTCGGCTGTCAGGTACTCCCTGAAGAAACGTTAGTGGAATCCAAATCCTCAAGAGCCTGATTACTATCCCCCAGAAAAACCAGCATGATGTTCTTACCCGAGATCTCGGATTTCTGAAGCGCCGCCTCATAATCATCCGAGAAATCCGCTCCCAGCAGTGGCCGGGAGGGTGTCCGACTCGCGACCTTGCTGTTGGAAGCTTTGAACTGAATCAGCTTCTCTTCCTCCGCGTTTGAAAACGCATTCATTTCTTCGCGACTTTCGCTGCTGAGTGCCTCGAGATTGAGCAAGAAGAGCCGCTCATCAGATGATCGACGAATTACGATTTCCTCCCCCTTTTTCGCGAGGAGTATACCGGCAAGAGCCTTTCCGTCAGTACTTTCAACAACGACTTCACTGGGGATCGATTTCGCAGAAGCACCCCACGCGGCCCGAACCGGAGGCATTTTCTGGTCATCAGCAGGTCCCCGAACGTCGGAACTCTCGGCCTCGCTAGCCTCACCGGCCAGCTTCGGATCGTCGCAGGAAACGAAAGTGAATAAAACCGCTACCTGAAATATCGCGGCGATGCGGCGACAGAGGCATGAAAATGAGAGTGGCGTCCTTTTCATTGAAAAAAATTAAACAGGTTTGGGATACCTATTTCCACCAAAAAAATAGATTTCATCATGGGTAGATCCTCGTAATGTTCCCCACGATGAGCGACTCACTCTCCCCCGACCCCGCAAAGGCTAGCAGCGATGTAAATGCCGAACTCGAAGTCATCGACACCGAGCAGGAAATGGTGGAAAAGCTCGCTCAGGCACGAGAAGTCATCGGAGCGGAACTTCGGAAAGTCATCATCGGCCAGGACGCAGTCGTTGATCAGTTGTTGATTGCCCTGCTCTCCGGCGGCCACTGTCTCATTACCGGAGCGCCGGGACTGGCGAAAACACTTCTTGTGAGCACTCTTTCAAAGGTGTTCGACCTTTCCTTTAATCGCATCCAGTTTACGCCCGATTTAATGCCGTCTGACATCACCGGGACCGAGATTCTCGAGGACACCGCCGAGGGGGGGCGCGAGCTGGTTTTCAATAAGGGACCGATCTTTGCGAATCTCATTCTCGCGGATGAAATTAACCGAACCCCGCCGAAGACTCAGGCTGCGCTGCTCGAAGCAATGCAGGAAAAGCAGGTTTCAGTCGCAGGAAAGAGTCTCCAACTCGACAAACCATTTTTTGTCCTCGCGACCCAGAACCCCATCGAAATGGAAGGCACCTATCCTCTACCCGAGGCCCAGCTCGATCGCTTCATGTTTAACATCGTGATCGACTACCTCACCGAAGACGAGGAAGTCATGGTCGTTTCTCAAACCACCGGAGTCGGAGCCGAAGAGGTGAAGCCCGTCTTTTCAGGCGAAGACCTGCTCAAATGCCACGAAGTTGTGCGAAGTGTCCCCATCGCCGAAGAGGTCATCCGATACGCGGTCCGCATCGCCGCCAATTCACGCCCCGGTCAGGAAAGCACGGTTGATTACATCAATGAGTGGGTTAACTGGGGTGCCGGGACACGAGCCGGGCAAAGCCTCGTCCTTGGCGCGAAGACCAAAGCACTCCTCGATGGTCGCTCTCATGTCAGCTATGAAGATATCCGCGCGATGGCGGGACCGGTCCTTCGACACCGTATTTTGACGAATTACCGCGCGGAAGCCGAGGGTATCACGATTGATCAAGTGATTGAAAAGCTGATCGAACTCACTCCGGATAAAGTATAAAACACAATAAATGACCGACGGTTTCTTATTTTGATCTATTTTGGAGAAAAGAAAAAGTCTTTCCAATGACCGGCGCGACGAAGTTTATCGATCCAGCCACCCTGATGCGGGTGAAATCGCTGGAGCTGCGCGCCCGGATGGTCATGGAGGGGTTTTGGAAGGGGCTCCACAAATCGCCCTTCCACGGTTTCTCAGTCGAGTTCAGTGAATACCGGCCCTACACACGCGGCGATGACCCCCGTTTTATCGACTGGAAAGTGATGGCCCGCAGCGACCGTGCTTTCATCAAGAAGTTTGAAGACGAGACTAACCTGCGCGCGCATCTCCTTGTCGATCGCAGCAAGTCGATGGAGTATGGCTCTGGCGATGTCACCAAAGCCGACTATGCCGCGACTTTCGCCGCGACCCTTGCTTATTTCCTCATGGGCCAACAGGATGCTGTCGGCCTAACGACTTTCGACGAGCACGTTGATCAGCATATCCCGGCTCGAAACAGGACCGGTCAGTTACGCCGACTCATGCTGCAACTGGAACGGGCTCCTTCAGGCCACGGAACCGATCTTGGGGCCGCGATGAAAGGGCTCCACGAACTGATCCGGAAGCGAAGTTTTATCGCACTCCTCTCCGATCTCCTCGCTCCGCTTGAGGAGTTGGAAAAACAGATCGGATACCTCGCTGCGGGGAGACACGATCTCGCGATTTTCCAAATCATGGATCCCCGCGAATTGGATTTTGATTTCACAAAAGCAACGCACTACCGCGACACCGAAACAGGAAACGATCTGTTCGTCGACCCCACCGTCGCGCGATCTGATTATCTCGAAAAATTTAACTCCCATCAGGCGGCAGTTCGAAAAATGTGTGGCCGCCACGGAGTGACCTATCGCCTCGTCTCCACTGAAGAACCCCTCGAAAGCGTCCTTTTCGAATTTGTCTCCGGACGCTCCCACTGATGTCTCTCATGAACCTGACCCCCGACCAACAAAGCAAACTAACCACTCTCGCGAGTGAACTCATCAATCAGGAAGCAGCCCGCATTCTTGTCGAGCCGCAGGACCCGAGCACAGGCTACTGGTTCGGTGGCGGCAACGTCATTCAGGACCACGACGGATCAATTCTCGTTTGTGGTCGCTACCGAAACTACGGAGACTCACGAACCGGCGTCGGAGCAGGAGCCCGTGGCCTCGAACTGGCAATTTTCCGATCACCTGATGTTCACGGTGAATTCGAGAAAATTGTCTCGTTTAGTAAAGCCGATCTGGCACACAGCGGGATGGATGTCGTCTCGATCGAAGGCGTTGCCCTTCATCTTTGCGAAGAAGGGATCGAACTCTTTATCTCCACCGAAAAGGATGCAAAGTATCCGGAGCGCGTCGCCGACTTCCAAAAGCCCGGTGCCGGCGTCTGGAGCATCGACCGAATCCACGCCGCAAAAGTCGAAGACCTCAGCCCCGTCAACATTGAGGAAATCATTCCGTTTGGCAGCGAAAACATCGGGCAACTACACTGCAAAGATCCATGGGTATTTGATCTCCCAAACGGAGATCTTGTCCTCGGCTACTGCACCCACCCATTCACCTGGTCGAGCAGCGGGACCGCGCTCATGGTTCGGACGGCAGGTTCATCCAACTACGATAAAATCACCGATGATCTCCTCCGTCGCGGCCCCGTTTGGGACATCGCCGCAGCTCGTGTTACAGAGCGGCTCGCGATCCCTCAATTCGGTGCTTTTGCCGACAGCCCTGACCTTTCTCTCTACTTTTACGACAGCTGCGAGAGCCTTCGCCAGCTCGATGAAAACCCAAAAGCCTCCTCCCGTCCACGTGGCTGGTCCTGCGAGGAAATCGGTGGTATCGCCATTGGCGATGACAACCATCTAAACCAAATCGAGAGCCTATCTAAAGAGGCGGCGCTGTTTGTCTCACCAACCGGCACCGGGTGCTCCCGCTACATCGCCACCCTCGTTACTGAAGAAGGCATTTTCGCCAATTGGCAGCAGAGTCAAGAAAACCTCTCCCAGCCACTTGTCGGAAACTTCCTTCCTATGGATCGAGTCAAAGAAATTCTCAGCTAGTTCCCGATGAAGCTTTCCCTCAACTCTTCAACGATCAAACCCACCCCTCTTCTCGACAAGATTCGAGTCGCGGGAGAAGCCGGATACAAAGGCATCGAACTCTGGGCGGTCGAACTCTACGAGCACGTCGGTCGCGGCGGAGAAATATCAGACGTTGAGAAAGCGCTCTCAGACCAGGGACTCGAAGTTCCCTGTTTTATTGCAGTCCGAAACTGGGGCGAATCTGAAGGCTGGGAATACAAGCTGTCGATGGATGAAGCGAAGCGCCGCTTCGAACTCGCGGCCCGCCTCAACTCTCCGCTTATGGTCTGTACGCCACCAATCGAGCGTCCGGGTCTTGACGGTCTTCATGAAGGCTACACTGACCTCCTTAAAATCGGCCGCGAAACCGGCGTCCAGGCCGTTCTCGAATACATCAGTTTCTTTGCGAGCCTCAACAATGTTCCTGACACAGTCACCGTTATGGATCGCTGTGACCCGGACTTGAATCCCGTCACTATTCTCGATGCCTTCCACAACTGGAACAACAAAACCACCCTCGAAGACATCGCCGCACTTCCACTTGAGCAGATCGCGCACTATCACATAGACGACGCGGCAAATGACATTCCCGCCGGACAGCAAAAAGACCCCGACCGGGTCATGATCGGAGACGGCGCGATCGATCTAGCTTCCGAGCTCACCTTGCTCAAAAATAAAGGCTACGACAAATGGCTCAGCCTGGAACTTTTCAGCGAAGCCTGGTGGGCGAAAGATCCGCTCGAGTGCGCGAAGATCGGCCTTGAGCGAATGGAGACACTCTGTGCCGAGGTGGGAATCACGTTAGAATGATTTCACCTCGATTTCCTTTTCGTTTCATCAGCTCTTCACAATCCGTCGCGAAATTTCCCTCATGAAAACATCGCGCCGTGATTGGCTGCTTCGACTCGCCTTCTACGGAACCCCGGTTGCTGGATTCAGCTATGGGAGTCTCATTGAAAAAAACTTTCTGACCGTCAACCGAACCGATATCCCCGTCTCGGGAGATCACTCCGGATTGCGTGGAATTAAAGTCGCTTTGATGGCGGACTTTCATCATGACGACTACGGAAACGAGGCTCTAATCCGTCGAGCCGTCCAAACTATTAACAAAGAGGGCGTCGATGTTGTCATGCTCGCCGGGGACTACATCTCCGACAAAACCGAGGCGATGGAATCTCTCTGCAGCGTTCTGAGCGAACTGCGCCCCAGGCTTGGAAGTTTTGGAGTTCTCGGAAACCATGATGGCTGGCATTTCGACGAATCGATCCCGCGTCTTCTCGAACAAGCCGGAGTGCGACTCCTCATTAATGACACCGTTGAATTTGATGAATTTGCCGTCGGGGGAATGGACAGCTATTGGGCCGGCAGACCTGACATGAACTTCGGATTGCGTTCGATCAGTAAGGACAAACCGGTCATTCTCGGCTGGCATGAACCAGACACCTTCGACTACTACCAGGACCCGAGAGTCGCCCTCCAGGTTTCCGGGCACACCCACGGCGGTCAAATCTGTGCTCCTCTCTACGGTCCGATCCTTCTCCCCCGCTACGGAAGGAACTATCCGTTCGGTCACTATCAAAAGCACAATCGCTCTCTCTACGTGACTAGGGGCATGGGGACGCTCGACATTCCCGCCCGCTTTCTCTGCACGCCGGAACTTGCGATTCTGACGCTACGAGACAGTTCAATCACGTAGCAGAATTAGAGACAAGGCAGACCATTGCCAGCAACTGATATTACTCCATCAAAGCCAACGCCCGCCCCTGCTCCGCACTCGCGAAAGCCGTATCGACAATCTGCTGCCCGATACGCGAGGTCTCGACGCTGAGGGGTCCCTCGATAGGACTCCCGGACTGCAGAGAATCAATCATGTACTCAACCGGGTTTGACTTCGGGGCGAACAACTCGGGCGCTTCGACCCGCTCGCCTTCAGGCCAGCCTGCCGTTTGCACCGTGATAAATTCATCATAGTCGTAGCTGGAAACGGTCCCCTCAGTTCCTTTCACCACAAAACCACATTTCGGCTGCGGCTGATGCGTCCAGGGATCAGAGAAAGTCCCCCATCGAGTCTCAAATTTCGACAATCCCGCCGCATAGCGCGCCACCGTGATGCTGTGCTCATCGACTTCGAGGCTCGACTTCCCGACGTCCCACATCGCCATGACTTCGATCGGTTTCTGCCCGCCGTTGAACCAAGTCCCGAGGGTCGTGCCGTAGCCGAGGTAATCCTGCAGGCTGCCGCCTCCCTCTTCAGCGCTGTAAAACCAGCTCGCATCCTTTTCCGCCTCGGTCGGCTCTTTTTCGATCTTGTCCGCTCCGTGCCAAAGCGGTCCACGATTGCCGTCGTAAAAATGCACCTCAGCAACGTCGCCGATCGTCCCCGCTCGAATTACCTCGTAAGCCTTACGGTGAGAACGACACCAAAAAAGCGGCCAGTTGATTGCGAGCTGCTTTCCCGTTGTCTTCATCGCCGCAACCATCCGATCCGCCTCGGCGAGGGAAGCCGCGAAAGGTTTCTCCATGATGACATGGACTCCAAAAGCTGCCACTTTCTCGACCCACTCAGCATGACGCGCCGCCGCCGGGCAAAGAAATACCAGATCAGGTTTCGTCGTTTCGAGGCACGCCTCAAAATCTGTGAAGACCTGTTCCGGACTCAGATCAAAATTAGACCGCGCTGAAAACATTCGCGAAATCTCCTCATCAGCGATTCCGACGATCTCCGCTTCCGGATGATCATGCGCCATCCGGAGAAGATCCCCCATGTGAAAGTGATCAAAATTGATCCCTGCGATTCGCAACGCCATGACAAAGAGCCAACAGGGTTAGGTCGATGACTTAACCCTCTTAGGTCAGTCTAAAGATCTTCGAGATCCTCTTCAGTGACCTTTGTCTTGTCCCAAAAGGAAACGAAAAACAGCACTGTAATCGCCGCGGCAAGAATGGCAGGGAAGATCCAGAATTCCTTCCACTGTTCCATCGTTTTTGCAATCAAGTCAGCGTCGACGGCGGCCGGCATATCGACCGAGAAGAGCTTTGATAATTTCTCGCCGAAACTCAAATCCACGGCCGGCCTTGCTTCTTTGATCGCCGAATCGAGTGCCGAATAACTTTCTACGGTGCCGAACTTTGCAGCAGCCACCTTAAAGCCTACCAGCATCCCGATGCCTTGAGTCACAAACACGAGCAGGCTCTGTGCCTGTCCGCTGACTGCTTTCGGTGCAACTTTGTCGGTATACATGAAGCCCGTCACAAAGAAGAAATCGTAGCAGATTCCGTGAAGCGCGATTCCCATGAAGAGCATCCAGACAACTTGATCCGGTGCTCCGAACGCAAAGAGAAGATACCGCGCGACCCAAGCTAACATTCCCACCAAGATCATGTATTTCACGCCAAGGCGTCGAAAGAAAAACGGGATGAGGAGCATGAAAACAATCTCCGACATCTGACCAATCGTCATCGCTGACCCTGCCTGCTCGAACCCGGAGGTGGCGAGGAAATTAGAAGTGAGCGCGTAGTAGTAAGCGAGTGGGATGCAAATGAGTCCCGAACAAATCATAAAGACGAGAAAGCCCGGGTTCTTAAAGAGCTTCCAGGCATCGAGCATGAGGAGGGCCCGCAAATTAATCGGCTCCCCTTTCGCTGGAGGTGGTGTGTGAGGAAGAAAAAACGCAAAAACGCCAAGAAGAATCGAACTCGCCGCTCCCAATTTGAAGATGTTCAGGCTCGAGGTCCACCCGAGAAAGCCAATGAGAAGTCCGGCCACGATCCAGCCTATCGTCCCCCAAACCCGCACTTTTGGAAATTGGACGCGTTCGATATTGGCGAAGGCGATAGTGTTACCAAGGCCAAGCGTTGGCATGTAACAGAGCATGTGAGCGATACAGTAGACCACCACCATTTCCCCGTCCCCGGCGAGACCGGCATTACCGGCAAGGAAGAGGAAGACCCCTCCGATGAGAAATAGAACAGCAAACACATACTGAGACGGAAAGAACCGATCGGCGATGATTCCGAGGAAGAGCGGTGCAAAAATCGCGCCGTAGGGCGCCGAGTCGTAGGCCCTGCCAATAACATCGACGAGATCATTCGATCCCAAGGCCTGGCCCAGTGTCGCAAACCACGCCCCCCAGGTGAAGAACTGCAGGAACATCATGACGCTCAGCGAGGTCAAAGGAGAACGTTTCGTATCGGTAGCCATAGTGGCGGGATCTTGTCGGAAAATGATGGAAGGAGCAACGGCGAAATTGCGGATGACGAATTTCCCGTAACCACATCATTAAATTCGAGAGAATTCAGACCGGTAGCCCATCCACGAAAACACAGTTCCGGCGGCCCCGAACCGAGGATTCGCCCCTCCAACTACGTTGTCCCGTAATCCCGCTTTCCGAAAATAGACGAACCGACACGAACGAGGCTTGCGCCCTCTTCTATCGCAACGGCAAAATCATGGCTCATGCCCATGGAGAGCTCAGGTAAAGTCGCGCCAAACTCCACAACGAGGGCATCGCGCAGTTCCCGAAGACGGGCAAAGTCAGGACGAACCACTTCCGGATCAGGATTGAAAGCCGGAACGGTCATGAGGCCTCCAATTTTCAGATGTTCAAGTCCGAGCAGGCTTTCCCAATGCTCGCGAGCGGCTTCCGGTGAAAAGCCGAACTTTGCCTCGTCACCGGAGACATTCACTTGCACAAGAACCTTTGCCTTCATTTCCAGCTCTCCGGCAATGCGATTCATCTGCTGAGCAAGCTCGATCGAATCAAGGCTGTGGATCGAAGCACAGAGCGGTAGAATTTTTCTCGTCTTGTTCTTCTGCAAATGTCCGATGAGATGCCATTCAAGGTCGTCTACCATCGCCGGAACCTTGGCGAGAATTTCCTGCACTTTGTTCTCTCCGAACACTTTCTGCCCCGCCGCTACTGCCTCCTGGATCACCTCGACAGGCCAAGTCTTGCTGACAGCAACGAGAGTGGCAGACCCCGGCTCACGACCGGATACCTTCTCAGCGTCGGCGATACGGGAATGGACCGCTTCGAGGTTTTCTTGAATGCTCATTTTTCCGGAAGGGCTTCGATACCGTTACGATCGAGCCTTACAATGCGCCATTCCTTCATAATCTTTCCACCCATTTGCTCGTAGAGATCGATCGCGTGATGATTCCAGTCGAGGACACACCATTCATAGCGACCCGCGTTCCGCTCTTCCGCAATGGTTCCAACCGCCTTCAGGAGTTTTTTCCCGATTCCCTGTTTTCGGAACGATTGCTTCACATAGAGATCTTCCAACCAGATACCGGCACGCCCAACGAATGTGGAAAAAGTCGAAAAGAAGATCGCATAGCCAAATAATCCACCGTCAAATTCGGCAATGAGCGCCTCGGCGACCGGTTTTTCACCGAAGAGACTTTCCTGATAATCCGCCTCGGTCGCAATCATTTCATCGCCAAGCTTCTCAAAGTCAGCGAGTTCCTGAACCATCTCCAGAATCGCAACGACGTCGCCGGAACAAGCTTTCCGAATCGTCAGTTTGTTTTTTTCGAATTTCTCCATTTCTTACGGCTTTCAAATAGGACTTGGCACGGGGGGTGCTCTTACAGGTTGTCGTCAGAAGGCCAACGGCCAACTGACAAAGGGTTGAAACCAGACGGCAACCCGGTTGACTACAAGTCTTTTGCAGGTTTTACGGGGGTTTTTCCTGCGCTTGTCAACCGGGTTGCTTGTTTCATCTCAGGGGAAGGCCCCCGGAGAAAAACCTAATGAGCGTTACCGCTTTCTCCATCGAGGAGTTCCACCGGCTTATAGCCGCCTTTCGACCTGAAGTAGAAGAATAGGATCAGGTAACAAATGAGCATGAAGGTCGGAAGAACCGCGACCTGAAGGAAAGCTGCTTTTTTGTTAGGATACTTCACTTCTTGCAGTGTTTGCTTTTCCTCATCGCTCAGCTCTTGAACCTTATCAGCATCGATCCCGGGCGTTGCTCCGAGGAAAGGAAGCTCGCGAGGCTCGCTCACCACTTTTTCATAAATCGCCGGATGATTAGCGCTGAGATCCCGGTCGATCCCGCGGTCTTGTAGACCACCCATGATCGGTGCACCAAGAATTCCCATTCCAAGAACCCCAACAGCGGAAACTCCATTGAGCGTCAGGGCACCGCCTTTAGGGAATTGCTCGGCAACGAGTCCCAGTGTCGTCGACCAGAGAAAGGTTTTACCGAGGGCATAGACCGTTGCCGCGACAATGATAACCATTCCTGCAGCTTTTGAGAGAAAGAGAAGGCCAATGATTGCGATGATCGCACTGATAACGAGTAGCCCGATCGCCGAAAACTTGTGAACGATGGGACCAGCGTAAAAACGAAGGATCGTCATGATCGTGGAAATATAGATAAAGATCCAACCTGCTTGTGCAGCGGTAAAATCTGCCTGCAGCAAATCAGGCATCCAGCTGTCGGTCCCGAGCTCGGTTGTTGCGAGCGGTCCCATTGTGAGGAGGACGAGAAGGAACATCCAGTGACCGGGAGTCTTCGTGTAGATCCAGGCAGCAGCACCTGCCACGGCAGCAATGATTAGAGCCACAGTACCCGACACAACCAGATCAGGATTCAGACTCGAGAGAATCTGCGAGGTCCCGAGAACGAGCAACCAGGTAATGATGAAGAATCCGATGCCACCGACCTGGCTCAACATCTCTCGGTAGGAAACATTCGCCTCGACCCGCTCGTTCACCGGGAACTTGCGAGGAATAATCATGACCGCATAGATCACGACGGGGATGAAGCACATCACATACTTGAGCTGCCAGGAGGCTTCTCCAAGAAGAATTGCCGTGAGCGCACCAAGTGCAAGCCCTGCCGGCCAACCCGCGTGCAGGATATTCAGCCACTTTGCTTTCTCCTTATTATAAATCGTGGCGACCACCGGATTAATAAATGCCTCGACCGTTCCGTTGGCAATCGCGATGAGAAAGACACTCCAATAGAGAGCGGTCGCCCCATCAGCGAAAAGAGTCAGCAACAAGGAAGCGACATGACAGCCCATCGCAAAATACGCGGCTGTTTTGTAGCCAATGTAATCAATGATGAGACTGAAGACGATAATACTAATCGCAAAAGGCCAAAGCCCCACTCCGAGGATGGTGCCCTTGTCAGCCTCCGAGAGCCCAAAGTCTTTCTGCCAATCACCAATAATATTGGCGCGAAGGCCAAAGACAAACGAGGTGGCGACGAGGGCAATGAAGCAGGCCCAAAACAATTTTTTCTTTTCAGTATCAGTCATAGCGGGATCTAAAAGTTCCGGCGCGAAGTGTGAGGAATTCGTAGCGAAATTCAACCACCAATTCAGCTCCCCTGATCGCGTTATCGCTCCAAAGGCTGCGTATTCCCGCCGATTGCGTAACGTCGACGAGAGATGACATTTTCGAATCAGTTCATGCCATTAACTTTCCAATCATTCTCGGTAGCGGGTATTATCGCCCTGGCTTTGGCGTGTCCGTACGGAAACGCGGAAGGCGAGGAGTCTCCTGCCCCTGTCTTTGAGGCCTCTCAGATCGCTTTTTTTGAAAGCGAGATCCGACCGCTTCTTCTTGCGAACTGCCTCGAGTGTCATTCCGGCGTGAAGGCAAAGACCGGATTGCAGCTGGACTCTCGTCAGGGATGGCTGCGGGGATCTGACTATCGAAAGGTCATCGATCTCGATAATCCAGTGGACAGCGTTCTCATTCACGCAGTTCGGCAGAGTGGTAAGAAGGGGATTCCTTCGATGCCGAAGGATGGAACCAAACTCGGCGAAGATGAAGTGAATGCGCTTCTCAACTGGATCGGCATGGGACTTCCCTGGCCCGAGGAAGAAGTCGAGAGCTCTGACGATCCTGCCGAACATTGGTCTTTTCAGCCCGTTGCTCCTCCGGAGATGCCCGCAAACCCGGGTCATCCTATCGATCACTTCATTCGCGAGGCGCAGGAGAAAGCCGGAGTCATCGCTGCACCGAAAGCTGACCGTGCCACACTCTACCGGAGAGTTCACTTCGACCTCCTCGGTCTTCCTCCAAAGTTCGAAGCCCTTCAGGAGTTCGTTAACGACCCACGACCCGATGAGGTCGTATGGTCGGAGCTATTGGAAGAACTGATGGCCTCGCCTCACTACGGCGAACGCTGGGCGCGACACTGGATGGACGTCGCCCGCTACTCAGACACGAAGGGATATGAAGCCGGCGGGCGTGAGCGCCGTTTCGTCTACAGCTACACCTATCGCGACTGGCTCATCAAAGCTTTCAATGAGGACATTCCCTACGATCAATTCATCCTCTATCAACTTGCCGCAGAGCAGCTTGTCGATTGGAAAGGAAAAGACAAACATCATCTCGCTGCCCTGGGATTCATCAGTCTTTCGAAAAACGGACGCGAGGAGCTCATCGTCGACGATCGTCTCGACACCACCTTCCGCGGTATGATGGCTCTCACGGTTGCCTGCGCCCGGTGCCACGATCACAAGTTTGACCCGATTCCAACGAAGGAATACTACGGACTCTACAGCGTCTTTAAGAACTCGCTAAAAAAGGACCAGCCGATTATCGGTAAGCCCGTCGAAGGAAAAGCCTACGAGAAATACCTTAAAGATTTGGCCGAGAAGCAGAAAGTCATCGATGACTTTCTTGAGCCGAAGCTGGCGAAGGTCGCGGAAGAATTCCCCGACATCGCAAACCGCCGCATCCAACTCATCGCGAAGCTGGAACGTGCTGACCGACGTGAGCTTCAGAACAAGCAGCGCGTCGTCGACCGATTTGTCGCAGACGCCGAGATGGAGCCTGACAAAGCTCTCATCGTCACCGATACAAAGCCGCCTCGTCCGCAGAATGTGTTCATCCGGGGCAATCCAGCACGAAAGGGAGATCTCGCCCCTGCTCAGTTTCTATCGATCGCTTCAGCGGGAGAACCGAAACAGTTTACCCAGGGCAGTGGCCGCCTCGAGATGGCACAGGAAATCGTAAACCCCAACAATCCCCTCACTGCAAGGAACATCGTGAACCGCGTCTGGATGTGGCACTTTGGGGAAGGGATCGTGCGGTCGATCGATGACTTCGGAATCACAGGAGAGAAACCCGATCATCCGGAGTTACTTGACTGGCTTTCCCATTGGTTCGTCGAAAACGGGTGGTCCATCAAAAAACTCCACCACCTCATTCTCACGTCCGCAACGTGGCAACAACAGTCTCGAAATGAGCAGCACGATGAAAACTTAGTCAAAGACCCCGAGAACAGGCTCCTTTGGACCTTTCCCCGAAAGCGTCTCGAGCTCGAACAGCTTCGTGACTCCATTCTCGACGTGTCAGGAAGTCTGAGTGGCAAAATGTATGGACGCGCCGTTAAAATCCTCGAGCCTCCTTATTCGGATCGCCGTTCCGTCTACGCCTTTATTGACCGGCAAAATTTGAATCCTGTCTTCCGCAATTTCGACTTTTCAAATCCCCAGGAAACAAGCGCAAAACGCCCGTCGACGACCATCCCGATGCAGGCGCTCTTCACCTTGAATAGCGAATTCATTCAGAGCCAGTCCAAGCAACTTGCGGAGAAAGCGAAAGACGCAAATGACAGCATCGCCTACCTTCACGAACAAGTCTTCGGACAAACCCCGAGTGAGAATGACCGCCTCCTCGCCGACAGCTTTCTCACCGCTTTCGCATCGGATTCGAAAGGACGGACAAAGCAAACGAACACGGAGTGGAGCTACGGCTACGGAGAAATAGACGAAGCTAACAAAGTCACTTTCACCCCCCTTCCCCACTGGACCGGAGAAGCGTGGCAAATGGCGAAAGAGCGTCCGCTCAAGAACGATCCACGAAGCTATCTCTACGCAGATGAGGGCGCGCTACATCCGGGGCACACGTCAAAAGAGAGCTTCATCTATCAATGGGAATCACCCGACGATCTTACGGTCAGTGTTCGCGGGGCCGTCGAGCGCGCTGCGGTAGGCAAGGGCAACGGAGTCCGCGTTAAAATTGCGAACAGCCGAGGAGAGTTGCTTCGGGACCAGATCATGGATCCAGGCAGAAAGACAATGCACATCGGCGTCGAAGCCGTCGAGGTCAGTAAAAATGACAGGCTCTATCTCATCGTGGAGCCACACGAAAACAATTCGAGCCATGACACTGTCCGATGGAGCCCTCAGATCATCGACCTTTCCGGTACCTGGCCGAAGTGGGGGTTGACCGAGAATTTCTCCGGGCCGGCAACGCCCGCCACGCCGATGAGCGCTTACGCGCACGCGCTGCTGAACACAAACCGGTTTCTCTTTGTCGACTAGATAACTTTATGACGCCCCCTCTTTCATCACGCCGTCAATTTCTCCATCGCTCTGGAATGGGGATGGGATCGCTCGGGCTTGGATCTCTTCTTGGCGATCTCAACGCCGGGGACCGCAGTCTCAATCCTCTCGCTCCCGGGAAAACGCATTTTCCTGCGAGGGCGAAGCGGGTCATCCACATTTTTGCCAATGGCGGTCCATCGCAAGTCGACTCCTTTGACTACAAGCCAGCGTTAGCAAAGTATCACGGCAAAGAAGTGCCGGGCGGTGGTCTACGCACCGAAAGAAAAACCGGGACCTTGATGGCATCGCCCTTCAATTTCTCGCAGCACGGTGAGTGTGGACTCTGGGCAAGCGACTTATTCCCCAAAGTCTCTGCGATGGCGGATGATCTCTGCGTCATTAATTCGATGTATGCGAACGTTCCGAACCACGAGCCTTCGCTGATGCTCATGAACACGGGAGCGGAACGTGCCAGCCTCGTTCGCCCAAGTATGGGCAGTTGGGTGACCTATGGACTTGGAACGGAGAACCAGAACCTACCCGGTTTCGTTTCACTTTGTCCGGGTGGTGTCCCCATCGTTGAAACTCAAAACTGGCGCTCGGCTTTTCTGCCCGGCGCCTTTCAAGGCACTCACATTGACACTAAAAACACAACTATCGCCAAGCTGATTCCAGACATCAAGAATGCGCGAATGCCTCGTGACCTCCAGCGGAAGCAACTCGATTTGATTCAGGAAATGAATCGTCAAGATGCCGAAGCAAACGGCCTTGACCCAACGATGGAAGCAAGGATTCACTCTCTCGAACTCGCCTACAAGATGCAAATCGAAGCGACCGATGCTTTCAATGTCGAGCGCGAACCTAAGAACATCCGCGAACTCTATGGCGATACGCTTCACGGCCGTCAGATGCTGATTGCGCGGCGACTCGTCGAGCGGGGCGTTCGTTTCGTGCAGGTCTGGCACGGCGCCGGCCAACCATGGGACAGTCATTCAAAAATTGCAGAAAATCACGGCAAGCTTGGGAATGAGGCTGACCAGCCAATTGCCGCTCTCCTGCAAGACCTAAAACAACGCGGACTTCTTGAAGACACTCTCGTTGTCTGGGGTGGAGAATTTGGGCGGACTCCAACCGTTGAACTGCCAACGCCAGGCGCTAACGCGGCGAACACAATGCTCGGGCGGGACCACAACCATCATGGCTTCACAATGTGGATGGCCGGTGGCGGAACAAAAGGCGGCATGCAATACGGCAAGACCGATGAATTCGGATTTCAAGCCGTTGAAAACAAAATGCATGTTCATGACCTGCATGCCACGATTCTACATCTGTTAGGTTTCGATCACGAGAAGCTGACCTACCGATACGCGGGCCGCGACTTCCGTCTCACCGATGTACACGGCGAAGTATTTCACGATCTACTCACCTGATAAACCCGGCAAAGTGACTACAAACTTTGTTAGGTTCTCCTCAGTTCCTACCAGTTGTATGCTCCCTCCGTGCCCCTCTACGATCGCCTGAGTGAGGCTCAACCCGAGACCGTAGCCATCGAGATTACGGGAACGTGATCCATCAGCGCGGTAAAATCGTTCGAAGACTTTTGCTCGTGACTCTTTCGGAATTCCCGGGCCGGAATTTTCCACCTCAATCTTGGCTCCCTTTTCGACATGTTGAAGCGAAAGACTAACAAAGCCACCTTCTTCGTTATATTTTATCGCATTGTTGATCAAGTTAAGAATTGCCTGACGTATCAGGGTGACATCACCCATCACTGAAACTCCTTGTCCGATTTCAGAGCGAATCACGACCTCACTTTCCTCCGAGAGAACCTTTGCGTCTTCCACCAGCTCCTGAAGTTCTCCAGACAAATCGATCAACTCGCGCTTTTGGATTAATTCGCCCACGTCGGCCTGGGATAGGAGCATGAGACTTCGGGTGATCGACTTGAGACGGTTTGTTTCATCTCGCAGGAGGAGGAGCCGGTCTTCCTCACCGGTTCCCGGTTCGCATTCTCGAAGCGCAGATTCAATCTCCCCCTGCATCACCGTGATTGGTGTTTTAAGTTCGTGAGAAACGTCAGCGCTGAAGCGATTTGCATGGGAAAAACCTACTTCCAGTCTCTCCATCATCCCGTTCAAGACATCGACAAGATGCTCAAACTCAGGGTCCGAATTTCGTGTCTCTTCAATTCTCGCACTCAAATCACGGGCCGTGATGTGTGCCGCCGCTTCAGAAATCTCCCGAACCGGACGCATTGCCCGGTCAACCACTAGCCATCCTCCCAGACCAATCAAAGCAATCGCGATGGGAATCCCGACGAGGAACCCGCGTTCCAACGATTTCAAATCGGCAATAGCCTCAGTCAAGTCAACCGCCGCGAGAACAAAATAGCCTCTTTCATGAGAGACAATAACCCTCCATTCCTTCCCAAATGCCGGCACCGTTGCATATTGCTGATCAATCGGTCCGGAACCAGATAGTCCCTCACCTTTGGGAGGCCCCATTCTCCCTGAAGGCCCCTTCGGCCCCCTTATCACTTCGTCGGGTCCTTCAGACCGCGGCCCTTTTCCCTTTTCATGCGGTGGACGCGCAGGAGGTTCCATCGCCCAGTCCGGTCGCGGGCGGGATTCAGCCGGTTTTTGTGGAAATCCCTCCGGAAATCTGGAGAAAAACTGCTCAGCGTCACCGAGCGAAGAATAGACAACTCCATCGTTAATACTGTCGCGAAGATGCAAGATCAATTCAGATTCTTCGATCTCATCTCCGTGTGTAATCTCGATGCGCCTTTGCATCACAGTTTGGTTCATACGCGGATGCATATCGCGGATGAGGCGGCCGCTGATTCCCTCCAATTGCAAGTCAACGCTTTCACGGGCTGAACGAACGAGAAAAGTCCATGCAACAACGCTCACGCCAATGATCACCATTCCTGAAACAAGAGTCGAGATCAGCACCAAACGAGTTCTGAGTGAGCGTACAATCATTGAGGCTTTCCGATTCGATACCCCACCCCTCGAACGGTCTCGATCAGTTTCTCAGAAAAGCCTTGATCAGCTTTTTTTCGTAATCTCTGAATATAGACATCAACCAGATTTGTGTCTGGATCGAAAGTGTAATTCCAAACGTGCTCGCAGATTTGCATTCGACTCATAACCCGACCAGGTGAACGCATTAAAAATTCAAGGAGAGAAAACTCCCTCATCGTTAGACGAATTTCCTCATCTCCCCGCATCACAACGCGGTTCACCATGTCCATAGTTAGATCTCCGACCTTGAGGATATGCGTCGCTTCACCAGTCGATCTTCGCACGATTGTGTGCAGCCTCGCAATCAGCTCTTCGATATAGAAGGGCTTTGTCATGTAATCGTCGGCCCCGAGATTGAGACCCTCCAAACGCTCATCCAATTCACTCCGTGCGGTGAGCAGCAACACGGGAACACCAAAGCCCTTCTTTCTCAAGTTCTTCAAAATGCTGAGCCCGTCACGTCCCGGCAACATGATGTCGAGCACAATCGCATCGTAGGGCTCGGTCATCGCAAGCGCGTAGCCGTCATCGCCGTTGTCTGACATATCAACAACAAAGCCCTGCTCTTTCAGCCCCTTTTCGACAAAGGAAGCGATTCTTTCCTGATCTTCTACGACGAGTATCCTCATAGACTGATTCTGGTCACTGAATTCATTGGTTCTTTATAAGAGTGAAGGCAGAGCCCCGATAAGTCACTACCGGAACTCTGCCTATCCACCAACCACATAGTGAGGGGAAATTATCTTGGCCGCCCCATCGGAGGGCGCATCCCCGGACCGCGTCCTCCGGGGCGATCACCCTTTCCGCTCGAATTCAGAGTCGGAGCATGACGTCCCACCAGAAAGGGATTGTCTTCGACCTCTTTTAAAATCTCTGTGTTACGGCGAATGATCTTGGCAAGGGTTTGCTGTTCGACAAGTCGCTGCAGTTCCTTGTCGAGGTGGTTCTGATACCAGAATCGATCTCCATCTCTTAAGCGAAGAAACTGATCGCGGAGAATTGCGTGGATCGTCTCCCCAACCATGGCACCACGAACTGGTCGCTCAGCAAGACCGCCGACCCAGACGTCGATCTCTTCAACGCTGTCATAAACGCTCTCGAATCCATCTTCAAGGTCGTCATCCTTGGTGAGATCATGAAAATCATCGATAGGTTTAAGCCCGAAGTTTCTCCGGACTTCGTTCAACCCCGGCAACCCATGATCTCTGCCGCGCTGTATATTGAGTGAAGCTAGATCAAAGCCGCCGGACCCCGGAGGGCCAAATAGGAAGTTACGAACATCGTCGACTAAGAGTGTATCAATTTCCTGCGCCGGCTGCCGCGAAAGCCCGCGAAGAAGGGGCTCAATTCCGCCTTCATCGGTAATCAATGCCGGATTAAAAAATGCCGACGCAAGATCGAGATGCCCCTCGTCGACTTCACGCATGCGGCGGTCAAGACGCAGCAACTGCGAGGAGAGCATTGTGTGCCCAAAGCGGTAGGAAGCCGTCGCAAAAACATTCGTAATCCCGGGGTTCGTGTTTTCACGATAACCGCGATAGCGGGGAATCGCGCCCTCCCCGAGAAGGAGCGGAAGAAATTCCTGATAAGTGATCACCTGCATTTCCGCTCCGACAATCGAGCGAGCCACTTCATAAATCTCATCCCCCTCCAATTCGTCATTCGAACGATTGATGACTGCGGCCCAATAGTTGTGCTCACGAACGAAGAGGGTATGCAGCGCTGTCAGTCCAGCTTGCTCATTCGCACGAAAATCTCCGGCGAGAAAAAAGTTTGGCGCCTCCGCACTGGGAGCGTTGGGCAAGCCATCAACATTGAAGGGAAGCAAATTGCCATCACTCACTTTGAGCCTTCCCGTTCCATCAAGCATCCTCAGTGCTTCAGCACGCTCTTCGTCTGAGCCGTAAACGTTTGAGGCATCGATAAAAGCGGTGATTTCATTCACCTGCTCACGAACCCCGTTCACTGTTTCACTGAAAGACCGGTCGAGAGAAATCTCAGCCGTGCCTGATCCGGTCGGATCAAAGAAAGGATCACCCGCTGGCACTTCAATATTGAAGGGTTCAATGAAATCATTGGTCGGGGTTAGGGTGATGTCATGATCCAAAAATTGTCCCCACTGCCATAGGTAGTCTGAGGCCATACGGCGATTATAGATCGACTCTTCCTGAGCACAGACAGCATTGCTGACGGCTCGCGCACTGGGCCGGTCTGAGCCGGAAGGTGCATCCACTCCATCGGCGTAATCTACCGTCGTGCGTCGGAGAAAAGGGATGTCGGCCGCTCCCCATTCAGGATGATTCAGATTGTTTCCAAATCCGCTGATGGTTCGAAATTCCGTCGGGAACTCAATGGTTCTCATTCCCATTTTGACGTCACCCGGCTTCTTCATATTCGGCCCCGACTCATCCGGTCCCTGCCGATTTGATTTTCGAAAATCATTCGGAGAACCGTCACGCGGACCATTCTGAGCGGTAGCCGAAAGAACGAAAAACGCAGAAATAAAAGCGATGAGAATAAGCACGAGGTCGAAACGGGAAGCACGACGATGACTCGAAGAGAAGGTGGGGTTTTGATCGATGATTTTCATGACATTATCATCTTCCCCCTTAAAAATGACACTTTCGGAGATGCGACGATGACAAAGTTGTCATGTTCCAACATTTACTGAAACCAGTTTCAGGAGCGCCTTTCTAAGAGATCAAAAATCGATCTTTACTCCAAACATTCCGCCATGCGAGGAATAGCCATCATCTCCAAAGCTCCCAAAATAGCCGGCATTGAAGATCCAGTTAGGCATGGCATCGAATGAAAAGTCAGCGCCAATCTGCAAAACTGCACGACTCGCATCCGCCCCTTCCGTAGAAATACTGTAGGGGTTCAGGAGACCGGAGTTCGCCAGAGAAACGGTGCTGCTTTCCGCCCCGTCAAGAGCCTGCCAGAAAGCGACGTCAAGACGCGGCTTTACCCAACCCGGCCGAGTCTCCTGATGACCTGTCACGGTGAGACCGAGCACAGATTGAACCGAGGTCATGGTCTCATCACTAAAACGCAGACTGGTCGCAGAAGGTCCGGATTCCGAAAATGCATCCAGCGACGTCAAACTTAAGGCCATGCCCAGGTAAGGAGTTACCCGACCTCTCCCTTCGTCTCCGAAAGAATGATCCCACCCAGTCTGGAAGTAAAACAGTCCCTGATGGCCATTGCGATTTCCTGTCATTTGATTACCCAGAAAGTCCCGGCGATCTGAGTCCGAATCGAGAAACCCATAGCCTGCGAGAAGATTGGTGAAAAATGAACCATGTGAATACTGAGCGTTCACTCCCGCATAAGCAGATCGCGTTTCCAACTCACTACCGAACTGATCCACCCTCGCTTCATTCCGGCCATATCCACCAAATACTCCCAGATTCCAGTATTCTGAAATTTGCCGTCCAACACCGAATACTACCGTCGTCGAGTCGAACTGCGCATCTGCACGATTCAGCGATGGGTCTTGATCACCACTTCCAACATATCCTGACACAAATACATTTGGATCCTGCGCCGGCACGTCCCAGGCACCGCCTGCCGGAACTTCATTGACGAATAATCCACTCGAAGTCCCCCTTGACGCACTGCCACTTTCCCGACCTGATACACTGCCTCGGAAACTGGAGAACTGAGCTCCAAAAAGAGAAAACATACGACTGCTCTGCTCCTGCCCAAAGCTGTCCCATCCACTGATCAAGGTCTGTCCGGAAGTATTTGCCGTGACGGCATTGAGATCTGCAGCTTCGACCTCGTTCAACGCCTTCATGAAATTTCGAAACTCCTCGTTGAGTCCTTTCGCATTGTCCAATGCCCGGGCATACCCCGTCAAACCGGGAGCTGAAATCAGATTCCCATAGGAATTGAGGCTTTCGAGGTCCACTTCAATAGACTCAAAATTTTTCCACTCGATGATTTCTCCATAGAGCGTAATCGAACCCGCGCCCGTATTAGAATTGGCAAGATCGAGTAATTCAGTTCGTTTGCCTTCGCTAACCCCACGTATGTTCTCGAACCGAAGCGTGTCTTGATCAGCTCCGCCATCAATTCCCCCCACTATTTGCGAAGGGCCTGACAAAACGACTTTTCCATTCCCCGGACCAAGATAAATCGCGCTTTTTCCTCCGATGATGCGCCCTCCTTCGTTTCGCACAACGCCACCGTTTCCCTGCATTAAGTGAACACCGTATTGATTCGTCCCCTCAACTGTTCCCCGGTTGAGAATAGATCCTTCGAACGAACCGGTTACAAACACGCCATCATTACCCCCGATAATATCCCCGGAATTCGTAAGCTCGCCGGAGAATGTGCCCGCGCCGAACATAACGCCAATTTGCTCTGCCTTCACCTGCCCGCTGTTGATCGCCATCCCCGAGAAAGTGTGAACAAAGGTGATGCCGGAAAAAGAACTCATCGCGGTTCCCGCGTGGACAAAAGTGCCGTCAAAAGGGCTCCCAACAAGAATCGCTGTCGACGCACGATCCGTCGCCACGGTAGACGATTCGGCAGAAAATCGTAACTCCAGTCCAGATGGAACCGGAGCTATCATCACTCCCATGTGATCGGCCTCAATCCTGCCTTGAAAGAGAACCGTGTCTCCGGCGTTCAAACCAGAGGGAGAAATCGTGAGATTCGAAACGGTATTGTTTCGGTCTTCAACAACGAACTCTTCCGACCACAGCGGCGTCAAGGCTATAAGACAGAGGCAAATGAGATGCCATTTAAGAGGTAAGCCATGCATTAATTTTAATTTAATTTGAATATCAGGAAGATCAAATTAGATAATTTTAAAATTTTTGACTCTTATTTTTGAGTTTCGGCCTGCAAAACTGATTTTTTTGCGCTGAAACTGCTTCTTCCTGAACCGCTTAGGAAAGGGCCGGGCGTATCCGCTCCGTTGGCGCTGGCAAGAATGCTAAAGCTGACTATCTTGGCCGATTTTCACCTGTGACAACTCCACTACCAGAACCAGTCGCCCTCCCCGGCCAGCCCTTCCCGCTCGGCGCCACGCCGCTCGAAGAAGGTGGGGTCAATTTTGCAGTCTCGTCTCAATACGCCGAAACAGTCACGCTCTGCCTCTTCTCAGACCCTGAGGCACCGTGGCGGGAAACCCATCGAATAGTTCTGAACGGGCGCCGCGGAGACACACATTTTATTGCCGTCAGTGGGATTCCGGAAGGCACTCGTTACGGGTATCGTGCGTCAGGTCCGTGGAAACCCGAGCAGGGCCATTTCTTCAACTCTGCAAAGCTTCTGCTCGACCCCTATGCGAAGCACATTGATGGCGCCTCCCGATATTCCCCATCGATGAAGGCCGTGAGGAAAGACCTTTCGCCCAACACCGCTGACAGTGGACACCATGCTCCCGTTGCTTTCGTTCCAGCGCCCGACCCGTTTGACTGGGAAGAAGACACTCCTCCGGGAATACCCATGACTGACTCGGTTATTTGCGAGCTTCACGTGAAAGGGTTTTCGAAACTTAATCCAGCCGTCCCCGATGCTCTCCGCGGCAGCTACGCAGGCCTCGCCGACCAGGCCAGTATACAGTATCTGAAAGAGCTTGGTATCACTACTGTTCAGCTCCTTCCTATTCATCAACACCTTGACGACGGATTTCTGATTGAGCGCGGACTGGTCAACTACTGGGGCTACAACACGATCGGATTCTTCGCGCCTGAAGCTCGCTATGCTTCCAGTGGCGACCCTGTGAAAGAGTTTCGTGATATGGTGAAAGCTTTCCACCGAGAGGGCATGGAGGTCATCCTTGATGTCGTCTACAACCATACCTGTGAAGCTGGAATCGACGGTCCTACCTGTCTCCTTCGCGGCTTCGACAATCTTTGCTACTACCACAATGTCCCCGGCAAGCCCGGTCTCTACTGGGACTCGACCGGTTGCGGAAACTCTGTCGATGCCTCCCACCCGCGAGCTCTGCGCCTCATCATGGACAGCCTCCGCTACTGGGTCGAGGAAATGCACGTCGATGGCTTTCGTTTCGATCTTGCGGTCGAGCTGGGACGCAGCCCTCTCAGCTTTGATCGCCGCGCTGCTTTCTTTCAAGCTATCCACCAGGATCCCGTTCTATCCCGTGCCAAAATGATCGCTGAACCCTGGGATTTGGGACCTGATGGTTATCAGATCGGAAATTTTCCCACACATTGGGCGGAGCTCAACGGCCGTTTCCGGGACGACGCCCGCCGCTTCTGGAGAGGAGAGCCAAAAGTGATGGGGGAATTTGCATCCCGAATCACCGGCAGCGAGAGTCTTTTTGCCCACAATCGAAGAACTCCGGGCCACAGCGTTAACCTCATCACATCGCACGATGGTTTTACCCTGAATGATCTCGTCAGCTATGAGGAAAAGCACAACCTTGCCAATGGCGAACGAAACAGGGACGGTGATTCGCACAATCTTTCCTGGAACCATGGTGTCGAAGGCCCTACGGATGATCCTGACATTAACACCCTCCGGCTTCGTCAGATTAGAAATTTTCTAACTACGCTGATCTGCTCTCAGGGCGTCCCCTTTCTTCTTGCCGGCGATGAGAGACTCCGTACTCAAAACGGAAACAACAATACCTACTGCCAGGACAATGAGTTAAGCTGGATCTCCTGGGACGAATCCAGCGAAGCGAAAGCGATGCGGGAATTCACTGCTTCGATTTTTAAATTTCGACAGACTCATCCCAAGCTTCGCCGGATAGAATTTTTTACCGGAGCGATCGATGGAGATACTCACCTACCAGATGTTTGCTGGCTCCGCCCCGACGGAGAAATCAAAAAAGCGGTCGACTGGAATGGAAAAAAACCGGGCGCTTTCGCAATGCTTATTCACTCGCAGGACAATGGGAAATCGCTTCTCTTTTTCTTCAATGCGAAGCCTGAAGCCGTCACTTTTCAGTTTCCTAAGAAACCTGTTTGCCAGTGGGCGTCCGTGATCAATACCGAAGCACCCGACAAAATTGGCGAGAAGAGAAAACCGGAAAGCTCGATCGATTTGTGCGCCCACTCTCTTCAGGTCTGGGAAGAATCTTGATCAGGATTTGATATCACGGCGCTCAAAGACGAGCCAACCGATGAGAAATCCCGTCAGCCCGATCCCGAGGAGCCACGCACTTTCTTCCCAGAACTGCGCCCACGGAACATCCTGATAAAGCAGGAGAAGCCACGCATCCATCCGCGAAGTGATAAAAAACTCGCGATACGGGTCAAAGGCCGGAAGCGGAATCGAGGAAAGAACTCGATCAGCAACACAAATCGCGACCGTCACAATCGTCGCTGCCGCTGGCTTGATCCGAAAACAACCAAGCATGAAGGCGATGCCGGTGACGGGCAGATAGATCACGGAGAATCCCAGGATCGCGAGAAAGTAGCGGCTCATCCCCTCGCCCCAATCGAAAAGAACGACCCTCGGCAGATCCGGCGTCCACACGAGCATCCCACCTCCCCAACCTTGCCCTAACACACCCACCGCGAGAGCAGAGACGCCCACGAACAGAAACAAGACAGTCGTGTAAACCTGGCAGGAAATAAACTTGAGAAGAAGAAGCCGGAAGCGTGAGATCGGACGGATCAGAATGAGCCGCAGATTTCCGTCCTCTGTTTCCTTCGCGAGAATATCCCCGGCAATAAGAGAAACAAAGACTACCCCGAGGAGCAGCATCGTGAAGGCGACGATGAGAAAAGCGAGAGTCAGCGCGGAAAAGTATTCATCGAAGCCGCCGGCAACCCGTCCGATAAATTCCTGCATCCGCGCCTCGGATCGCTCACGCGTCCAGAGGAAGTAGAAGAGGATTTCGACGGCGAGGAAAAGGCCGAAGCCAATGTAGGTGCGCCGCCGTGCAAAGAGTCGGAAGAGCTCCCACCCCAGTTGTCGGAAGAACAAGCTCATATATCCTCCTTTTGCTTCGACTGACTGAAGCGAAGGTAGAGCGACTCCAGCGAATCTTCTTCCTGCGAAAAATGACGCAGACCAACATCACCGGAAACGAGAGCCGCCAAAAGTTCATCCGCCTTCCGCCCCGGGGGGAAAAGAAAACGGCTTTCCCCCTCCGCCGATCCACCCTCTTCGATCACCAACTTCTCCAGCCCCGAAGGTTTCTCCGCCTCAATTCGAAACCTTACCATCTCTGTTTCCACTTCACGAACCGCACCCGAGTAGACCTTTCTCCCCGCCTGAAGAATTACGACCTCATCACAGACCTGCTCAACCTCACCAAGGAGATGAGAACTCAAGAGCACCGTCAAGCCAAGCCGGTCACGCAGTTCAAACAACTGCTCGCGAAACTCGACGATACCCTCAGGATCGAGGCCGTCCGTCGGCTCATCCAGAATAAGCAGTTCCGGTCGCGGCAGGAGCGCCTGCGCGAGAGCGAGCCTCTGCCGCATTCCGTGACTGTATTTCGAGACCCGGTCTCCGATACGTTCTTCGAGCCCGACCCAAGCCACTGTTTCGCGCATCAGTTTTTCGGTGACGCCCCCCGAATAAGCGCTGAAGATTTTCAGGTTATGCCAACCCGAAAGATACTCGTAAAAAGACGGTGTCTCGAAGATCGCCCCAACTTTGGAAATTGCTTTCTCACGATTTTGTTGCACCACGACACCATCGATCGAAACTTCTCCAAGGTCCGGATACACCATTCCGAGAATGATGCCTAACGCAGTACTTTTTCCCGCTCCGTTGTGACCTAACAACCCGCAAATATTCCCGCGATCCACTGCAAACGAAACATCATCGAGTGCAGGAAGACGACCACGATCAAAGGTTTTGCTAAGTTTGTCGACTTTCAGCATCACTGTTGTTCGACCACAAATTGAAGCCGCCGCGTGACATGGCCATCAGCGTAAAGGACATTCACCCCATCGCCAACATGCTGATGAAAATTTTCTTTATCGGAAGCAATTGGAATTCCCGACTCTCGCCGAATTACCCCTAACAAATCCATATTCCCCATGCGTTGACCATTGATGAGACTGTTCCAGAAATAGCTCGATCCGGTCTCTTCAAAAATACCTTCATGGTCCGCCGGACACTCAAAGGCGAATTCATCGCCAACGTATTCGAGCAGCACTGTGTCGATCGCAGGAACGTCATCACTCCGGCTCTCACGCGCCGCCACCATCGTCGGAAATATCATTCCACGATCCGCAAAATACTGATTCAAGCCGATCCCAATGTCACGGAGTTTACCCATGCATTGCACCGATTGAGCAGTCGCTTTGGCTCGTGTCATCGTCGGCACCAGTATCGCAGCGACCGTGGCAATGATCGCAACGACAACAAAGATCTCGATCAAAGTCATACCACGCTCACGAGATCGCGACCGTAATCTCATCGGGGCGGCCCTCCCATTCGACCCATCGTCCGCTGCATTTCTTCGAGGAGTGGCGCGAGGTCGATCTTCGTCTCGACCGAGGCATCTGAGTAATAGGCCTTCAGCCCTGCATCAGCAATTTTCCCAGCCAACTCCGGATCCTCCCCGACCGATCCACCTCGGGGGCCTCCGTCCGAGTTTTCCTTCATCCGCTTCAAAGTCCGCTCCACGATTCGCTGTCGCTCATCGCGCTCCATCTCATTAAAGGAAACCATCATCTGCTGAAAGGCTCGACCGACGCGTCGTTCGAGAAAAAAGAGCTGCTCATCAGGAGTCAGCTCCCGCATGAGACTGCGCCGTGGATCACTTTCCTCCCGCCCTCTTAACAGAGATACTTCCGATGGCTCCATCTCGTTGAGCATGTCAACCATTTGCCCGATGACCTGTTTCCTCTCTTCAGCATCCTCGATTTCTGAGAGAGGATTTTTTTCGGTAAAAGCTTCCAGCTTCTCGACCGTTGGCTTCATCGCTCCTGCGACTTTCACTACCGCGAGGACGACCACCCAGAGAACAACCAAAGAGGCGAGTCCTTTCACTAGAAGTCGATTACGGATACTCATGCTTTTAGAGAAGACGCCGGATACGCGAGCGAAGTTACGCGCGCGGCGTCCTCCGAAGTCGGGATTTTAATTCACTGACCGTGTAAACCCGTGTCGCGAAGACAGATGCAAAGTAGAGAAATGCTCCTGCAACGACAAGAGCAAGCAGCACGGTAACCCTTCTCATGAAAAACCCATCGGTCATGATCCACGGCTTCACCCACTCGGCGGCATACCAAATCCCTACACCCATCATAACTGAAGCAAAAACAATCCTCGCGACGCGACTAAGAAATCCGGGCATCATTTGCATAAAGTCCGCCCCGCGCAGTCCACCCCAGAGCAAGGTCACATTGACCCAACCCGCGATCGAAGTCGCAAGCGCACAGCCCATCGGCCCAAGCCAGCGGAACATCGGATAAACAAGGATCAAATTCACGACCGTCGAAATCACCGTGAAACGCATCGGGGTTTTCGTGTCCTCACGGGCAAAAAAAGCCGGCTGCAAGACCTTCGCAAGAACGTAAGCCGGGGTACCCAGCGCAAAAGCAGCAAGGACCCATCCAGCCTCTCTTGCGGCCTCAGCTGTGAACTCACCTCCTACGAAAAGCGCGTGCATGATCGGAACCGGGATGACGAGCATCGCGGCGACGGCGGGCATCGAAAAGAGGATCCCGATTTCCATCCCCTGATACATCGTCGCGCGGGCGTTATCGGGGTTTTTCCCCTTCAATTGTCTCGTCACCTCCGGCAGCAACACCGTTCCCAGGGCAATCCCGAGCAGGCCGAGTGGGAGCTGATTGATGCGATCCGCGAAATAAATCAAAGAGACGCCACCGATCTGAAACGACGCCACCGACTGGCCGATGAGGAGGTTCAATTGCTGGACGCCTGCACTGACAAGGCCGGGCCCCATGAGCTGGCCGACACGCTTTACGTCCTGATCCACTTTCGGCGCTCTCGGGGACAGCTTGACCCTTCTTTTCAAACAGGCTCCGACCACGACCGACAACTGCAGGACTCCACTCACGAGAACAGCCCAGCACAACACTGTGAGCGGCTCACCGGTTCGGGGAATCACGAAAAGCAACGCGACGAGGAAAACCAAATTGAGAACGACATAAGAAAAAGCAGGTGCTTTGAACTCGCGACGGCTGTTCAGGATCCCGCTCAAGGCGGCGACGAGACAGATGAAGACGAGATAGCCAATTGTGATTCGACCGGCAGGAACCGCAAGGGCAAGACGCCCGTCATCCGGTTCGAATCCCAGGTTTGTTACCTGCATCAACGGCTCCATGAAAATGAAGGAAAGCGCAAACAGCACGAGCAGGATCACTCCCATCACCGATATGACTCTTCGCGCAAACTTGTCCGCGACCTCTTCTCCTTTTTCCTCAAGCCGACCACTGTACATCGGCACGAACGCAGCATTGAAAGCTCCCTCACCAAAGATGCGACGAAACAGATTCGGCAAACGAAAAGCTGCCACCCAGACGTCGGAGGTAACTCCGGCCCCGAGGTATCTCGCAATCAACACATCCCGGACAAAACCAAGAATACGGCTCAACAGTGTGAAGCCGCTGACGGTAAAAATGGAGCGAATCATGAACGGCGGAGAGAACGGGAGAACAACCGTCAATCTTTCAGAATCATTCAACCGCGCTCCTGCCAAAACACAGCCGCCGGCTTGAGATCATTTTGACCGTCCTCGAACTTTGTCCCTATCTCGGTGATCGTCGGAATCGCTTTCACCGCATCCATCCCCATCTTGATGTCTTCAGGATCAAAAACGAGGCGGGTGAGGCGAAGCCCTTTCAAAGGACTTAAGTCGCTCACATCTGTTTCGCCAATATGGAGCCGCTGGAGATTAGTGTTCGCGAGCGCTGAAATATCCTGCACCGGAGTTCGATGAAGAGTCAGGCTAACAAGCGGTGAATCTGAAAGTGGAGAAATAT
The DNA here is from genome assembly GCA_029210205.1 of Verrucomicrobiales bacterium. GTDB lineage: Bacteria > Verrucomicrobiota > Verrucomicrobiia > Verrucomicrobiales > DEV007 > Arctic95D-9. Next base: position 29,568 of record JARGOD010000015.1, read on the forward strand.
CCGACACCGACGTGTCAGTGAGCCAAAGCATCCCAAGCGGCATTCCATTCAGAGGGGACAAATCCTTAACCGGCGTTTTCACAAGATTCATTTCGACGATTCCGAGCCCCTTCAGTGGGGACAAATCCTCCACTGAGGTACCGCTGAGATAGAGCTTTTTCAGTGAGACCATTCCTTTCAAGGCGCTGAGATCTTTCACCGCAGTGTCTTCCAGATACAACTCAACGAGCGGCATCCCCTCGAGTGGGCTGATGTCCGGCACATCGCAACCAAGAAGATAAAGCGCCATCAACTTCATTCCTTTGAAAGGAGAGAGGTCAGACATTCCGCAATTGTCCAAAGCGATTGCCTGGACCTGCCCCTGCTCATCTATTTGAAACTGACCATTTCCGCTGTAGCCGGGATTGGCAGCCCGGATAACCTCATGCAATTTCACTTCGCTCCAGTAGCTCGGTGCCTCTGGCTTGGGTTTCGGCGCCGGCGCCTGTGCCTCTGCGGGCGGAGCTTCGCCTGCGGGGGGGACTTCTTCAGCCTTTTCGCACGAAACAGAAAGAAATACTGCTGCCACAAGGCAAACGGGGGAATAATATCGCATCTCCGAGCTTCCACGATTCTAATCCTGCAATCAAGGAGCGACTTGAACACGATAGGCGTTTTGATTTCCCGTTTGCTTTGTCTATTTAGCAGCACGATCTGGACATGAAAATTCAAAATAATTGAAAGCCTTCACCGGTTCATCCGTATGTGAATGCGACCCCACCCCTTGCCATGTCTGAAGACGCACATCACTCAAATGACGAAGTGTCGCCAACGCGATACTTCTCGCGTCGAAAAATCATCACTGGTTTTGCCCTCGCAGGCACCGCTGCAGGGGCAGCTCTTTATGCTGGAAGGGATTCCGCGGGCGAACTGATCGCCAAAGCTCGCATCACGGGCGACCGCCTTTATGACCAAATCAAAGGCGATTGGAACGACCGGAGTCTCACAAAACGCAACGTGCTAAAAGACGAATCTGAATACCGGGTATTTCTCGACGAGATCGCGCTCCGCTACGTCACCTCAGACGATGTGATCCGTCCGCATCGCAATGTCCGGGGAGGAGTCGCCAACAACCTGCCTCCCCGTCATATGTGGCCCCGTCTCGTACCCACCTTGAAAATTGCCGACGAAATTCGTCATCGGCTCGGGACACCACTGAACCTTATCAGTTCCGCATATCGCAGTCCGGAATACAACCTCGCCTGCTCCGGAGCGAAACATTCCTATCACATGCAGAATCGCGCACTTGATCTCAGTTTCACCGGAGGATCTGATGCCGCTGCCACAGTCGCGAAAGAGCTTCAAAAAGAAGGATTCTTCAAAGGCGGCATAGGTGTTTACCCCACCTTCATCCACGTCGACACCCGTGGCTTCACGGCATCATGGAGCGTAGGCGCATGAAGACGTGACGACTCAAGCTTGGCGAACAGGCAAACTAAATCCATAGTGCGGGATACATTTATGCCCAACCATTCCCCCTCCCCCTACGGCGTCGTCTTTGATCTCGATGGGGTGATCATTGACTCACACGATCAACACGAGCGAAGCTGGTTCCAGCTCGCCGAAAAACTTGGTTTACCGCTGACAAAAGCGCAGTTCAAAAAGTCTTTCGGCATGAGAAATGAGATGTGCATTCCTCATGTGTTCGGCTGGGCGACAAAAGAGGAAGAAGACAAAATAGCGAAACTTGGTGACGAGAAAGAGGAACTCTATCGCACCCTTCTTGCTGAGGGCGGTCTCTCGCCGCTGCCCGGGGTCGTCGCTCTCGTCAGTGGTCTCGCCGCAGCGGAAATGCCCATCTCGCTCGGCTCTTCCACCTCGCGTAAAAACATCGAGGTTTGTTTCAAAACGACTGGCCTCGACCGATTTTTCGAATCGAACTACACTGGCGCAGAAGACGTTTCCCGCGGCAAACCAGCTCCGGATGTTTTTCTTGAGGCAGCCAGAAAAATCGACCGATCGCCAGACGATTGCGTCGTCATCGAAGATGCTCATGTCGGTGTTGAAGCAGCTCTCGCAGCAGGAATGAAAGTCATTGCCGTGACAACAACTCATCCACGCGACACTTTCACCGACTCCGGAGCTGATCTCATCGTCGACTCTCTCGAAGAGGTCTCTCCGGGGAAAATCGTAAATCTGTTAAGCCTCTGAATCCAAACCACTATGAATCGAAGAAACCTTCTTGCCTCAGCCACCGGAATCGCCGCTGTCGGCGCCGTCGCCCAGCAATCATCTGCCCAGAGTGAGGCAATGACAAAGCACGATTTCAAACTGAAATACGCGCCACACTTCAACACCTTTTCGCCAGTCGCGGGAAAGTCATTTTCCGATGAGCTGAAATACGCCCACGACCGCGGATTCACAGCCTGGGAAGACAACCGCTTCCTCCTGCGAACTCCTGAAGAGCAGAAAGAGATCGCGGAGACCATGGAAAAACTCGAGATGTCCATGGGAGTATTTGTCGTCACCGGAAGCGCCGGGGCAACAGAGCCAACCTTCACCGTGCAAAACGATGACGCTTGGAACCTCGTCCTCGAGGACATCAAAAAGGGCATCGAAGGCGCGAAGCGCTGCAACGCGACCTGGATGACGGTCGTTCCCGGAGCGTACGACCTCAAGAGTGACTGGAACTACCAGACTGCAAACTGCATCGAACTCCTCAAGCGCTGCAGCGAACTCCTTGAGCCGCACGGACTCGTCATGGTGCTGGAACCCCTTAATCAACATGCGAACCATCCCACGATGTTTCTTCGCGAGTCACCTCAGGCCTACCAGATTTGTAAGGCCGTCGACAGTCCTGCCTGTAAGATTCTTTTCGACGTCTATCACCAGCAGATTACGGAAGGAAATTTGATCCCGAATATCGAGAAAAGCTGGAGCGAAATCGGCTACTTCCAGGCAGGCGACAACCCGGGCCGCAAGGAACCGGGAACCGGTGAAATTAACTACCGGAACATCTTCAAATACATCTATGATCGCCAAACCGAGGAAGGTCTCGACTTCATCGTTGGGATGGAGCACGGCAACTCGATCAAGGGACCGGAAGGCTGCGAAGCAGTGATCCAGGCCTATGTCGATGCCGACAATTTCGAGGTCTCCTGATTTGGGACTCAACAGGGTTAGGTCAGTGACTTAACCCTGTTATGCGGCTGGTATTGGGCCCAACTACTTCTTCTTTTTAACGGCACGGTCAGCGAGTTCCTTTTCCCGAACCGCTTTATACGCAGCCGAAAGCTCAATTGCCTTGGCCTGATCCTCGCCGTCGTAGTCCCAGAATTCCTGGATCACCTTTTCAGCTTCGGGAAAATCTTCACCGGTATCGCCCACTTTCTGGCGCAGTTGAGCGAGACGGCCTTTCAGCTCGTTCATTACCTCACTATACGCAGGGTCATCGTAGACATTGACATTTTCATGCGGATCACTTTCCAAGTCATAAAGCTCCCACGCTGGCGGCGTCTGATAACCTCCCTCATAGTTGCAACCATAGTAGAATATTAGCTTGTGCGTCTTGGTGCGAATCCCGACATGAGCTGGATTGTCATGATGGGCCATATGCATCCAGTAGCGGTAGTAAGCTTCCTGCTTCCAGCCCTCCGGCTCAGCCCCGGTTTCACAGACTTCTTTGAAACTCACTCCTTGCATGTAGTCCGGCGTTTCGACGCCGGCGAAGTCAAGAAGGGTCGGAGCGAAATCAACATTCTCGATGATGGCGTCGGTTCTCTGTCCTGCTTTAATCGTTTCAGGGTAGCGAATGAGGAAGGGCATCCGCATCGACTCTTCATACATCCAGCGTTTGTCCTGGTAATCGTGTTCCCCTAACATGAATCCCTGATCGCCAGTGTAGACGATCACGGTGTTATCCATCTGGCCGGTTTCTTCAAGGTAGGCAAAGAGTCGGGCAAGGTTATCGTCGATCCCTTTGACGCATCGAAGAAAATTCTTCAGATAGGCATTGTAGGACATCCGCTTAATCTCCTCTTTGGTGTAGTTGGCAGGATCATAATCCGCGGGAAAGTCCTTCGGGAAGCGGGGGGGAAGATCCACGGCGTAGGAGCGGCGAGGATTCCGGATTCCAATCGAGGTGCCGATGTGCGGGACCAATTCACCTTCGTATCCAAGAGTTGCGATGGATCCAAACTTCGGCTGATTCTCGAGCCAAAGATTCTCAGGCTCAGGAATGTCGATATCTTTCAAATAATCGTTGTAGCGTTCGGCATGCTCAAAGTAGTCATGCGGTGCCTTGTAGTGATGCATCAGAAAGAAGGGTTGATCCGTTTTGCGACCCTCCTTGAGCCATTCCAACGTGATGTCAGTGATTGCGTCGGAAGAGTGAGTGTCATCGATTTTAATCGTATCTTTCGGCCATCCTTTTTCTCCCTGAACCCGGAAAGTGGGATTGTGATAGTCCCCCTGGCCAGGCAGAACAGTGTAGTAATCAAAAGCAGCCGGCTCTTCCTTTAAGTGCCACTTTCCCACCATCGCGGTTTCGTAACCCGCTTTCTTCATCTCGATCGCAAGAAACTGGCGACCGCCTTCAATTCCTCCGCCGAGATCATAGACACCGTTTGTATGTGGATACTGCCCCGTGATCACCGATGCACGGCTCGGCGCACAAATCGCGTTAGTGCAGAAGGCATTCTCGAAAACCATTCCTTCCTTCGCAAGACGATCAATTGTCGGCGTTGGGTCTAGTTCAGCAAGGCGGCTCCCATACGCGCCGACAGCATGCGCCGCGTGATCGTCGGACATGATGTATAAAATATTTGGTCGGTCAGCTGCCCCGGAGAGTGAGATAGTCGCCGCCGAAAAAAGAGAAAGAAGCTTTTTCATCATGGAGAGAGCGTGGCGCATCAAACTCAATACGTCTTGTGACAAGCTGACATTTTTTGGTATTTTTCAGACATGGCTGAAAATAGCGATCAAATCGATACCCTGCTGAGAGAGCCTCTCGTCAGGCAGATGAGCGAACTCTTTGATCGCCTGCCCGATACGTATTTTTTTGTCAAAAACGAACGAAGCGAGTTTGTCCATGTGAATCGGGCGCTTCTCCATCGACTCGGCCTGACCCGGATATCTCAAATCGTAGGGACGACGGATCACGACCGCTACCCGAAACAAATCGCAGATCAGTTGCTCGAAGGAGACCGGCAATTGATGGAGTCCGGCGAAGGCCTCATCGATCATGCTGAAGTTCTTTTTGACGAAGCAGGCCGCCTCGAGTGGTATTCAACGACAAAGCTTCCGATCATGACTTCGTCAGACATTCCGATTGGCGTTATCGGGATCACGCGAAGTTATTCCGGACGAAATCCATCCCAGCCAATTCACTCGGCAGCGGAGCGAGTCATTGAGACAATCAGCAGATCGCCGTCGTCGCCGCACCGGGTCGCAGCACTTGCTCGCGAGGTGGGGATCTCTGAGCGGCAGCTTCATCGACAATTTCTTCAGCTCGTCAAAATGAGTCCGCGCGAGTTCATCCTGCGGTCAAGGATTCAAGCATCAGCTGCTGATTTGAGAAATACCGGAGAATCGATTGCCTCTCTTTCAGACAAATATGGATTTTGCGATCAGAGTGCTTTCACGCGACAGTTTCGATCCGTCCTCGGCATGACCCCGGGACAATACCGACGTACAATTTAGACACTTTCCTCTACGAATGGACAAAGCTACTCTCGTCAAATCCCTCAAAGCACTGGTCAAATCCCAATATGACCGAGCCATTTCTGCTCTTGCCGGAGCTGCTGAAGCCGCTACCGGCGATGACACCAAAGCAGAGGGCAAATATGACACCCGCGGACTCGAGGCATCCTACCTCGCTGCAGGTCAGGCGGAGCAGGCCGATGAACTCGCTCAGGCGGTCGCGCAACTTGAGGCCGCTGAGTTTCCGAATTTTGACTTCGATGATCCAATCGGTGCCGGGGCACTGGTCGAAGCGGAGCGGGATGGCGAACTCGTTTATTACCTTCTTGCTCCTGCCGGAGGAGGACTCTCGCTGGAAACCGAAGAGGGAGAACAAGTTACCGTTCTCGGTGCGGGGGCACCACTACGTTCCCGGCTTATGGGACAATCAAGTGGTACTATCCTCGAAGATATCGACCTCACGATCCTGGAAGTCATGTAGGGGGAGTCAGCTAACTACGACTTCGAAGTCTCAGTTCAGCCCTGGATTTTCCGGCTCATCGGCGATGAACTTGTAGTAAGGGCTCATCTCCCGAAGAATCACCTTCCACAACTCTTCGACATTGGAGAGGTCAATAATTTCGCGCTCGGGTTGATGAGAGATCCACGAATTCCTCTCCATTTCATCCTCAAGCTGTCCCTCCGACCAGCCTGAGTAGCCAACAAAGGCACGAATGTGGAATCCTTCCATCTCATACATGACCGCTTCAGCGGCAGAGAGATGGGTCGAGAACTGAAGCGCTTCGTCCTGCTCTGACCAACCCAGAGCTGCAAAAGTGAGATGTTCAGTATTCACGGGGCCACCCATGAAGACAGGGACATCAACTAACCTGTTTCGCTGTTCCGGCGGAAGAATATCCTCGCTCAAAAGATCGCCCACGTTCCTCCCAATAGGTCGATTCAGAATATATCCGAGCGCTCCATTTTCTCCGGAATGTTCCGTGAGAAGAAGCACGCTTTGAAAAAAAGTCGGCTCCTTCAGACTGGGGTCAGCGAGGATAAGGCTTCCCTTCAGGGAATCTTTAACTGGATCTTCGGAGGACATGAAAAGGAGGAACGAAATGCATCGCCCTAAATAATTCTCAGACAGAATTTCTCCGTTGGCAACTATGAAGGCTGGGTGTTCACTCTCAGGATGGAGTCCCTCACTCAAAAAGTAGCCGAAGGTCAGGATCTCGACGCCGATGACGTGCGCCGCGCCACGGAGATGATTCTCGATGACTCACTCTCCGAATCTTCGAAAGCAGATTTTCTCGCTGCCTTGGCGAAGAAAGGCGAAACGGCCTCCGAGATCGCTGCATTTGCGGAACAGTTTCTGAACCACGCCGTGGAACCGAAACTCGATCGTGCTGAAATCAACAAGCCACTTCTCGATGTCTGTGGCACGGGCGGCGATAAGCTGAACCTTTTTAACGTCTCGACGACGAGCGTTTTTCTTCTCGCTGCCGCTGGCGTCGCCGTCATCAAGCACGGAAATCGAGGCATCACCTCAAAGAGCGGCGGAGCTGACGCCCTTGAAGCACTCGGAATCCGCATCGACCTGCCAGCGGAGGAATTTGGACGTTGCGTTAATGAAGTCGGTGCTGGTTTTCTCTTTGCCCCTCTCTATCACCCGGCATTTAAAGCTGTCGTCCCTGTCCGCAAGCTTCTCGCAGAGCGCGGACAACGCACCATTTTCAATATTCTCGGGCCACTTCTGAATCCCGCAAAGCCCGACTTCCAGCTAGTTGGCGTTTTCGATGGAGGCTTGGGATCGATCTACGCTGATATCCTGCAACACCTTGGTCGCAAGCGTGCCTGGGCAGTTCATGGGTCCGCGGGCGAGGCCGGGGGAATGGATGAGCTATCTACACTTGGGGAAACCCGGATATGGGAAACAGCCGAAGGGAGTCGGAATGATTTTTCGTTCGACCCGGTATCGGTAAGCTTGAAACAACCATCGCTCGATGAACTGACCGGAGGTGAGGCGACCGAAAACGCCGCCATCATCACTGGAATCCTCGATCGCACGATTCAAGGTCCGAAGCGCGACCTCGTCACGCTCAACAGCGCCGCGGGCTTAGTCGTCACCGGCAAAGCAGGAAACCTCGAGGAGGGCCTCGAATTGGCGCGCGAACAAATCGATTCCGGAGCGGCTCTCGATATTTTGAAACGCTGGAGAGACTTTCGCTGAATTGGCAACTGTCCATTAACTGGAGAACGGATATACTGACGCCCCATGTCAAAAAAGGTCATCATCTTCATCCTAGTCGCCCTAGTCCTCGTGGCCGCGTTGGTGATTACGAATTTTGGGAAGAATCTTCCGTTCGCTCGATTTCGAACCCCGGCCTACACCGCAGAAATTCCTGAAATCCGTCCCAAACGCCTCGATCAGCGACTGCTTGAGCGCTTCGAAGGAGAGAATATGGCGGACATTCTCGCTATTCTCGCCGCCGAGAAAGCGGCCTCGATGGCAAAAGAAGGGCCGAAGGAGAAGAGACCTACTCCTGATCAACTCTACGATAGTCTCCCTAAAGGCCCATTTCCCTTCGACAATAGTGCAACCCCTCGGGACAAGGAGTGGCTCACTCAATATGTCACTTCAATGAAGCGGGACGAAAATTCAAAACCGTCGCCGTCCGAAATTTGGCGCTTCAACCTTGCCTTGTCGGCACTCCAAATCAGTCCCGACAAACTCCCCGCATCACTGAAATTGAACGTGGCCATTACCCCTGAGTCGGACACGATGCCGGTGATCCTCTCAGAGCGAGAGTCCGGATTCACTCCTCCATTCACTATCGGAAACTTTGACTCAACTCCTGACATCGAAGTCATCGACGAGGGTGGCACTCGCTTAAACAAAATTTCCGAAACAGGATCAGTCGTCCCAATCGAAGGTCATGGCATCATATTTGCCGGGTCACGCCTCTATCCGGCTGATTTCGACAGCGACGGCGATACAGATCTATTCCTGATCAGGCCGGAGGGTTTTCCCAACTCTCTCCTACAAAATGACGGAAACGGGAGCTTCGAAGACGTGACAATTGGTTTGGGCCTCCTCTCATTCAACGACACCACCGCCGCGACTTGGGTCGATTACGATAACGATGGACGACTCGATCTTCTGGAGGGGAGCGCCGATCATCCGTTGAAACTTTACCATCAGACTGCGGGAGGCGCTTTTCAGCCTATCGCCTGGGACTTGAAGCTCTGGGTTCATCGCGGCGTTCGTGAGCTCAAATGTGCCGACGTCTCCGGTGACGGAATTGCCGATATTTTTGTCGGGATCGATGATCAACCTGATCGCCTTCTCATTCCCATCCCTGCCGCGACTTGGGACGAGTGGCGCTTTGAGAATATTCTCGCTTCGCAGGGCCTCGCGCGGGCTGACGATCATGAAGCAAAATTTCTCGACTTCAATCACGATGGCGCAATCGATCTCGCCTTCTTCGGACAAAATGCAGGCGGCAAAAGCTTTTTCAGTATTGCCGTCAACGAGGGTGACGGCAGATTCAGCGACGCCACAGAGGAACTTGGCTTTATCGGCAACGAATCAGTGAGTGCTCTCGGATTAATTGATTTCGATCAAGATGGATTTGATGATCTTTACCTTGGCACTCCACGGATGGAACTGAATCGTGCTTTCTGGAACCGGTCCGGAATGAGCTTTCGGGAAATCTCTATCGCAATCCGGGGAACTTTTCTTGATGAACCGGATAAAATCTTCACCAGTGACCTCGACCAGAACGGCCTCAACGATCTCCTCTATTTGACTGACGAAGGCAAAATCCGATGGCTGGAACCGGGGGGCAGCACCTCATCGACCCTGCAAATTTCGCTTTCAAAGCCTCTCCGCGGTGGAAAAATCGTGACCACGGTAAGGGACCTCGATTGGATTCTGCAATCACTGACCTACACGATCGAAAATCAGACTTCATTGAGTCTCGGCATCGGAGAGGCGGAAATCATCGAGAAGCTAACCGTTCTTTCTGCTGATGGGAACGCAACCCTCTTCGAGGGTGAACAACTTGCTCCCAACGATACCGTGATTATTCCCCTTTCTGACACTGCGCCCCGTCCTGCAGTTGGCAAAGGCGAAGCTGAAAATTCCAAGTGATTCACTTACGCACCCGGCTTTTCATGGAAAAGTCCGCGAATTCAAAAAAGTCTGAGGACTGTGGTTTTTCACTGAGCTTTATTTTCTACAGCCCTTGTGTAAAATGGACAACGACCCCATGATATCGGGGTTTGCCGAACTTGGCACCCGCTCTGCTGTTGACTCAAAAGATGATAGTCCCCGTCCAAAAAGACGAAGCCTTTCTCGAAGACTTCACCGAAGCCGACAAAGTAACGGGTGCCATTCATGTCTGGTGGATGGGGCAAAGCGGATTTCTTCTGAAGTGGAACGGAAAGGGGCTTCTCATTGACCCTTATCTCTCCGATTCGATCACGCGGGCGCACAGCGGCACAAACACACCAATGAATCGTGTCTCAGAACGAGTCATTGATCCACTCAAACTAACTGGAGTAGATCTCCTCGCAATCACCGGAGACAGCCCGGATCGTCTCGATCCGGAAACGATCATGCCTCTTCGAGCAGCAAATCCGAAGTTAAGAATGGTTGTCCCTGCCGGCATCGCCCAGAAGGCTGACGATTTGCTGGGGAGTTCTTCTCCGCCCATGCACCGGGTCAATGCAGGCACTTTCACGAGCATGGAAGGATTTGATTTCCACGGGATCGATTCTGCGAATCCAAAGATGCGGCGGGACGAAGAAGGCAATTCTAAAGACCTCGGTTATGTCATCCTCTTTGGGCCGTTTGCCATCTTTCACAGTGGAGAAACGATTTGGCATACTCATCTCGTCAAACAAGTCCGTCGCTGGACAATCAACCTGTCCTTTCTCCCCATCAACGGTAACGTGAAAACCGGGGAACGCGGCGATACTCTGAATGGCTTCGAAGCCGCTGCGCTCGCGAAGTCTATTAGCACCAGCATTGTCATTCCCTGCCAATTTGATCTCTTCGATCAGGGCAATGTCACTACTGAAGAGTTCTCAACCTGCTGTGATCGCCTCGGTCAGCGCTCGCGAATTCTGAAACTCGGTCAGCGCATGACAATGGGGCCGATCACCGAAGCCAGCGCCGGGAAGGCACTCCCAAGCGAGCCTCACCGCAACGACTGGGGCCTCGGATACTGATCTTTGCGGGCTATTTCAGCGTCTTTTCTTGAAAAAGCGGAGAAAACTCCGCGTATTTATTCCTTGTGAATCCACTTAAAATTTCATAAATGTTAATAGAACCCGCATTTTAGTGAACTTTTAGTTGATTTTTTATTGAACAGATCTACCAACCGAGGCACAAAGGTATCTCAGTTGAAGGAAACTTTCGGGCAATTTTCAGGCGACCTGCACGTTACTAATAGATAAGAGAGAGCCGGCCACGGTTTATCCTCTCTCACATGGGCCGAAATTGACGATTCCTTCCTTTCTGAAAAGATCAGCGATCTGAGCGTGCTTAGCGGAACACTTCCTGCTTTCTCATTCTGTATCTCTGTTCCCGTTCCGATTCGGCACCCCAACAACCCACTCAACACTCATGGCAAATTTAGAAATGGATGGCGGCATCAAGATCTACCTTCGGGAGATCGGAAAAACGCCTCTACTCACTCGCGAAGAAGAGGTCCAACTCGCTGACCGTATCAAGAACGGCGACAAGGAAGCTCGCGCTCACATGATCAAAGCTAACCTTCGCCTCGTCGTGAAGATTGCGCAGGATTACGCGAACTACGGCCTTCCTCTTCTTGACCTTATCTCAGAAGGAAACATCGGCCTCATGAAGGCGGTCGAACGATTTGACCCCAACAAAGGTGGTAAGCTCTCTACCTACGCAGCATGGTGGATCAAGCAATCCATCAAGCGAGCTCTTGCGAACCAAAGTAAAACGATTCGTCTTCCCGTCCACATGGTGGACAAAATTTCAAAGATGCGCCGTGTCGCCATGGTCCTCAGCGAAGAGCTCGGTCGCGAGCCAACCGACGAAGAACTCGCCGAAGAGATTGGAATAGATCGCGCCAAGCTCTCCCACCTCAAGTCTGCGGCGCTGCGCCCGGCCTCACTTGATGCGCCGATCAGCGACGACGACAACACAGAGTTTGGTGAAATCATTGGTGACGAGAAAGCCCAGACACCTCTTGAGCTTCTCAGCCACAAGAACATGCACATGCAGCTCGATGACCTCCTCGAGGTCCTCGACGAGCGTGAGCGGAAGATTATCGACGCCCGCTTCGGCCTCGCCGGCCAAAAGCCCAAGACGCTCGAAGAAGTTGGTCAGGAGTTCGGAGTCACCCGCGAGCGTATTCGCCAGCTGCAAAACATTGCCCTGAAGAAACTGCGCCGCGCCCTTCAGAAGAAAGAGGATCCAGGACCCCGTCCGCTTCGCAAAGCAGGTGAGCCGGACGACGACGATTTCTTTTCGGACCACGAAGAGACCGCTCTGGCGATGTAATTTCGCTGCTAAGCGAGTCCGAATAAAAGCCGTTTTTCCTCAGCAGAGGGAAACGGCTTTTTTCGTGGCCATGAAACGAAGAAATCCCCCTGTTCTGGCTTTTCTCCGATGAAGTGCACCGATTGAACAAGAGAGGACTAATCCTCAAACCGCTCAACCAGAAGCGAGGCATTGTGTCCGCCGAATCCAAAGGAATTCGTAAGGGCTTTGTCCACTTTGACCTCGCGGGCCACGTTCGGAACGTAGTCGAGATCGCACTGAGGGTCCTGCTCGTCGAGGTTGATCGTTGGGGGAATCACTCCTTCATTGATCGCTTTGACACAGGCGGCCAGCTCAACACCGCCAGCGGCTCCGAGAAGGTGACCGGTCATAGACTTCGTTGAACTCACGATAAGGCCATCTTTCGCGTAGTCGCCAAAGACACCCTTGATTGCTTTAGTCTCGCAGACGTCACCGAGGCCCGTAGAAGTGCCGTGAGCGTTTACGTAGTCTACCTCTTCAGGATTCAGCTTCGCGTGCTTGAGAGCCATGTCCATGCAGCGACGGGCACCATCGCCTTCAGGATGAGGGGAAGTGAGGTGGTGGGCATCGGCAGATACCCCATAACCGGTCAGTTCGGCATAAATGTGAGCACCGCGCTTTTTCGCATGCTCAAGTTCTTCGATCACGGCGACACCGGCTCCTTCGCCCATGACAAATCCGTCGCGACCGACGTCAAAAGGACGAGAGGCAGCCTCTGGATCATCATTGCGCATACTGAGCGCTTTCATATTTCCAAATCCGGCAAGCCCCATAGGACAAATCGTTGATTCAGAGCCACCTGCGACAAAGATATCGGCATCACCGAACTTAATCATGCGCCAGGCCTCACCAATGTTGTGGTTCGACGTCGCGCAAGCCGTGACGATACACATGTTCGGTCCACGAAGATTGTACTCCATGGAAACCATCCCGCTCGAAATGTTCGCGATCATCATGGGGATCGTGAAGGGGGAAACGCGGCTTGGAGATTTCTCAAGAAGGTTCACGTGCTGTCCTTCGAGCGTCATGAGACCGCCTATGCCACTGCCGACCATGCAACCGAATCGATCAAGATCGACGGCCTCAAGATCAACGCCACAGTCTTTCATCGCCATCACCGATGCAGCCATTCCAAGCTGGGCAAATCGGTCCGCGCGACGAGCATCTTTTGGATTCGTGAAAAATCCTTTGGGGTCAAAATCGCGAACTTCTCCGGCAATCTTGCAATCATAGTCGGCCAGAGAAGGGTCGGCAATACGTCCGATTCCACTTTTTCCTGCGACGAGATTCGACCAGAAAGCATCCAGATCGTTACCGACCGGAGACACTAAACCCATTCCTGTGATGACGACGCGACGTTCCATGTTTGAGACTCAAATTGGCGGCTAAACTGCGCTCGCTTAGGGTCCAATGCAAGACGATTTCTCGGTCCCGCGAGGGCTCCTACCCTCTAAATTTCGATCACTTTTTCACGCTCATTCATTGCCCCGCAACGCGGGCATTCGGCGAGATCATGATCGGAGGGGTCTTCGAAGACATGGTCACAAATGCCACAGATCACAAAAAATTTTCTACGACGGTTTTCGCGACCTTTCTGAAATATCTCGGCAGCGACCCACGCGAAAAATACGGAGCAAAGGATGATGGCCAGAAATACGGCAATCATGCCGTCGAGAGTGACGCGAAACATGATCAGTCTTTTGTTCGAATTGCCAGCCAACCGGAGCTGGATCGTGCCTCAGGAAGATAACGCAGAGTGGATTCCACGACCTGCTTAATTTCTCCCTCCGCCTGAGAGTCGAGCTCACTCTCTACTTCTTCCACTTTCACCATACCCTCTTCGTCGACGACGAGCTTAAGCCTCATTGCAGGGATCTGCTCAGCAAGGCCGAGGTAATCCTCGAGGATAGACCACGGCGCGACCTCACGGTGCATCAGTTCGCCCTGGGCAGTTAAAATCACAGGGTTCTCGAAAGTTTTCTCAGAAGTAGAAAAACCAGCCCCAATCACAGCCTCTGAGGGAGGCATCGTCCATGAAAACGCGAGTTCTTCCGGACTCATTTCAGTAGTTTGGAAAGAAGGCGTAAATCTCACGGGCAACTCATCGATCGAAATTTGAACTCCTGTGGCCTCGGAGGGAGGGAGAAGAAAGGTCATCCGATCGCTAACACGTTGCAATAATGATCTGATATTGGGATCAGCAGGATCCATCAAAGAAATCGTGTCTGCTCTTGGTTTCTCGCGCGTCGGTGATGGATAGACAACCTGAAAGAGATAAAATCCGGAACCGTGAATAACCACAGAGAAAACAAGGAAAGCAGTCAAATGAACCCATGACCGCCGATTTTTCACCCAGTTGAATATGGTCGGATTTGGATCTTCCTCCTCATCAAAAATTGATGGAGAAGTCTCGGCTCTCTGAAAACCTTTCCACATCTTTTCTCAGCTGGTTTCCTGTTGAGTCGCGAACGACAGTTCAAATCCCCGCTGCAAAATGAAGCGCGATATGTTCATCACCGTTCCGTAGCTGACGGACTCATCGCCGAGAAGAATCACTTCCTTCGATCGTTCTGAGCCTTTATCCAGCTTCATCCCCAGCTGCTCCAAATTTATTCTTTCATCATTAAAATAAATCTCCGAGGTCTTTCCGGGAATTAAGGTGATGATGTGAGCATCCTCCGCAGACGGGAGCGCAGAACTGGATCGGGGTAGCGAAACATCGACTCCTGATTTGAGGACAAGGTTTGAACCAAACAGGAAAAAGATAAGGAGGAGCAAGACCACATCGACCAGCGGCGAAGTGTAAAGCATCCCGGAACGATCGCTCAATGTAGATTCCAGTTTCAAAGCATCAGCGACTTACTCTTTCGATGAAGACGGGTCTTCCTCATCGACTTCAGGAAGCTCGATTTCTTCGACCTGCTCAAGCGGCTTATCAGGCCTGATTGAAATGATGTCGGTCGGTTGCGTTCGAAGATCACATATCGTGTTCACGATTTCGATCCCGGCGCTCTCCATATCATAGATGATGCTTTTCGCGTAAGCCCGAAGGTGTGAGTAGAAAACGAAAGCTGGCACAGCAACCATGAGACCGGCTGCAGATGTGATCAACGCTTCGTAAACGCCCTGCGAGATTTCGGCAACCGTGGCAAAACCACCAATGGCATTAATCTGGACAAATGTATCGATAAGACCCAGGACGGAGCCAAGCAATCCTATGAGCGGAGCGATGTAAGCCACCGTAAGGAGAACCGAAAGATGCTTTTCTAACTTCGGGACTTCAAGTTGCCCGCTTTCCTGAACAACCTCTTTCAACTCAGATCGCGAAGCTGAGTAGCGGCGGATCGCAGAATGAATCACTCTTGCAACAGGCCCGGGAGTGGAGGCACATTCGGAAAGAGCCTCAGCATACGCCTTGTTCTTGATTAGGTTCCTCAAACCAAAAAGAAGATCGCCTACATCGATTCTTGCACGATGAAAATAGAACAGCCTCTCTAGAAAAATCGCAATCGCAATGATGGAGCAGCCCAGAAGCAGCCACATCAAAGGTCCGCCTTTCGTGATTAAATCCATGGTGATAAATTACTCAAACAATTCGCGGGAGGGAAAGACCATTAACATACCTTCCCGCACCGGCAAAGCGTCTATTTTGAAGGTCATTTCAGGACCAGTTCCCGGCTCAAAAGTAAAACGGTCCTGAGCTGGAAGCCTCTTCCTCTTCAGCTTCACTTTCAGCACCGACTGATCTGGGATCAGTCCCTTCGCCCTCATCGTCGTCAAAATCGTCAAAATCTAATTCGAAGGCGGATGAGTCTTCATCAATCTCAAAGACTGTCGGACTTTTTCCACTCTCTTCACTGACTTCCTCCTCATCAATTTCAAAGACAACTTCAGACTCCTTCTCGCCCCCATTGTCGTTGATTGCCCCGGCTGCAGCGATGGTCTCAGAGGAATTTGCCTCATCTTCGTCCTCTAATTCAAAGATGGATTCATTGAGCGTAGCCTCATCTTCAAATTCCGAATCCTCACTCTCTTCTTCTGTTTCAAATGGCGAATCAATCACGGCACCAGTCGAATCTTCAATCACAACTTCCGGACTACCGTCATCGAGAAACTCGATGACTTCCTTTGGCTGTTCCAATTCGGACTCTGCGCCCGTTTCAGTCACTTGCTCAGAACTATCTTCCTCGAAAATCATCTCGGGATAGTCATCGTCGAGATTACCCTTTTCCACCTCAGTTCCAGACGCTGCGCTTTCATCAGTATGAGAAGGAACATCTACATCCTGAGCGTAAGTGCTCGCGTCAGGAGCAGGAGAGATACTGTCCCCGGTAAGGCTCCGGAGCGATTGAGGATGGACATGATGCTCTTCGAGAGGAGGAACAACCTTGATTCCCTCAAGCAACTTAGCTAACCCGGGACGGACTTGGCGTGCTTTTTCACGAACGACTCCGACAGGCACTGGCACCGTCGAAACTCCAACGAGAACAAAACGGTCCATAACCTCGGCGAGATAGACGGCCCTCTCGTTGCTCTGATGAAAACTTTCAATATTTCCCGTGCTTCCCAACTCTCTAACGAGTGCATTCATGGCTGCGCTGGCGCCGGCAACGAGTGCTGAGATGATATCGACCATCACCTCAGCCTCCGATGAAATGCCACTCACGAGAGCACCACTTCTCTCAACCACAAGAGCTGTCTCCAATTCCGCTCCCTCTGCAAAATCTTGCAAAATTGCATCCACACGGACCGCCAGATCGGCACTGATCTCCAACGGGATCGCTGGAGACACATCCGGGTGTTCGTTTGGATTCTGTTCTTGAGGGTCCATGGAAATAAAAGAGTTAGACTGACTAGCCCTGCGTCGCAGTGATACGTTCAGAAGAGGTCCGTTTCGCGGCAAGTGCTGCCGGGTGCCCCTCCCTTCTAACGGTCTCGCCGGAAAATCCTTTGAGAATCATTCGTGTTACGTAGTCCAGCGTCGCAAAAACCTGATAACCAGAAGCGGCACTGGCGAGAAAAGAAGCCTTCGATACCTTGAGCATTTCGTCCAACTCCTGAGGAGGAATTGCGCCAGGGATATCCCGTTTGTTGAACTGAAAAATAAATGGGATCGACTTCGGTGAAATTCGGTTCTCTTCCAGACACTGAAAACAATCCTCCAAAGCCTCCACATTCGCCTCCCGCCGCACCGGATCAGAATCGGCTACAAAAACCACCGCATCAGCCCCCGCAAGAACGGAGCGGCGAGTCTCTCTCATGACCCGCTGACCAGGAACAGTATACAGCTGAAACTTCACCTCATGCCCTGCAATTTTCGTCGAATTAATCGGCAGAAAATCGAAGGATATGGTGCGGTTCTGCTCAGTCTCTACCGAAATCATATCTCCCCGCCAACGAGGGTCGAGTCTTCGGTGAATGTATTGAAGGTTTGTTGTTTTGCCGCCGCGCGGAGGGCCGCAATAGACCACTTTAAACTGAACTTCTCCACTTTCCTTCCGAATGAGAGCCATCGCAATTACTCGTTTAATTTGTATATATTTCGAGCGACAAGGATGAGCTTCTCTCGCACTCCAGGGCCAAAATTCGATGACTGATGGTTCACCGTGACGCAACAATCACCTTCAAGGAAAAGGCTAACGGTTCCACGGTCAGTCTGCAGGGTGAACGCCCGAGCCTCGGGAAGTCCCGTCAGTTTCGCTAAATTTCGAATCGCATCGACCATCTCGCGGGCTTCGTCACCGAGGCGGCTTTGTTCGTTTCTTGAAGCTTGAACAAGCTTAACCGGAGTTGCCAGAGCGCAGGCGCAAACACCGTCAAAGGCAACCACTTGTCTCGCCACCTTGGCCAAAGTGAAAGAATCGTCGGAGGAAAAAATGGCACGGAACTCCAGATCCTTAAAATTCACCTCCATTTCACCCGGCATTGCGGAGTTTGAGGAATTGGGTGCCAATTCTTCTTCTTCAACCTTGAGTGATGGCTCACTAAGCGGTGCAGACGAGGAATCGCGAAGCGAATTGAATTCCTTTGCCCCGGTATCGGCCGGAGGAACTGGAGTCCTGAAATCTGATGGCTTTTCAACGGAGAAACTAATTGCCGGCGTCTTCGGGGATACCTCGTTAGCAGGAGTGGGCTCCGGCGGAATTTCTTTAGATGAATCTGCAGCAGACCGCTTCGATTCTGCTTCGTTCACAGAGTCGGTAGCCACCTTCTTGTTAGTGCTGGCGTCATTCTTCTTGAGCATGTCGCCCAGGCCGGCGACTTCACCCGTTATTGCTTCTGAGCTGGTCTCGGAGTCAGCGTCAAACAACGCACCCCAGGCTGATTCATCTCCTTCAGACTCTGGAAAAGGAATCTCTGAATCTTCTTCTGCCTTCGTGGAAAATAATGTCGAGAAACTTTCATCGCTGTCGAATGGGTTTTCCTTAAAGGGAGAAGACTTGGACTCAGCAGCGGCTGCGGTCATATCTCCAAACGGATTTTCCGCCTTAGGCTCTTTAGAAGGCATCGCCGCAGCTTTATCTTCACGTGAAGGATCCCCAAAAGCACCTCCTTCGTCTTTCTGAGAGATCTTTGGAGGCAGGGAATCAGCAAACCCTCCGGAGAATCCAGTATCTGCTTCAGGGACTTTTTGTGCCTTCGTTTCAATCTCATCGGACTCAGGAGACCAAAAGGGATTGTCCTCACTTTCGTTGACCGCAACCTCGGAACCGGCAGATTCCGGCATACCGAAACCCGGCGCGCCAAAGGGAGTACCGGGGGCATCAAAAATCGAGCTCCCCACTTTTGCAGCCGGCTGGGCTTTACCAAGTTTCATTGGAAGCGTCACCGTTGAATCGTTAAGCGGCGTAATTTCTGCATCGAAGAGCTCCGGACATTGCTGAAAGATCGCTGAAAGTCGCACATCAGTCGATCCGTCTTTTCCCATGAGAATGCGTATCTCTTTCTCCATTGGAAGGCTTCCACTTGCCACAATCGCCGGAGGTATGAAAGGCAGTAACTCACTCACTAAATAAGCCTGACCTTCCTCGGTGGCTTTGGTCTGCCCAAGAGGAGAGTTCGCACGCTCCCCTGCCTCACCTTCGTGCTCAACCCAATCAGCAGCGGGATCACCGTCTTCTTCAGAAAAAAGGTTTCTCAAAGTAAAGGACATGGCAATGGAACGTTAAATGTCAGCATTCTGCTGTTTCTCTCGCAATTACCAAAACTTACCAGATCTCATGCGAGTTATGAATATTTTAATAAATCCAGATTAGAATGATGAAGTTGATTTATCAAGGTATTTTTAATATTAAGAAATATTAAATAAAAACAGAGATCATGTCAGAAGACTTCAGACATGTGTGCATTCCAATAAGAAGGCTGATTGGATTGCTGAATTAAATTTTCGTAAGCGAAAGCTTCAAGCAGAGTCAACGCCGTCGCGTCGTGGCGATCCGCAACGCATCCGTAAATAGAGGTCACACCAATCGCGAAACATCACTCCTCACCGCTCAAACACACCGGCGCGTGCGCCGGCGAATTATTAGAGGGCGATGCAGAGCATCGTCACGAGGACTCCATTGTTGATGGAATGAGCGACCATAGGAGCAATCAATGAATCGCGGGATTCGCGAAGGAGCGAGAATCCCACCCCAATCGCTGCTAACGCAGGGATTCCCAACCAGCCCTGTGGATGAAGAGCAGCGAAAATTGCTCCCGTCAGCAGCGCAGAAGCAAGAAATCCAAACCTTCCTCTCAACCAACGATGTAAAGCCCCCCGAAAGAACAACTCTTCGAAAACCGGCGCGAATACTGCTGCGAGGAAAAAACAAAGTAGCCTTTCCCTCAAGTCCCCAAGATATATCCAGCCAACAATCGGGTGCGTCTGAGGACCCACCGGAGCGCCAGCCTCTCCCGCCTCTCCTGCCGCGGCGAGGCTTCCGACGATTGCGCTCAAAATCACAGTTATCGCGATACCAATCGAGGCTATCGCCATCACCTTTAGATATCCAACACATCCGGCCCCTATCTCCCGCCACACCCCGTCTCCCCGGTGCCAACCAATTGATC
Organism: Verrucomicrobiales bacterium; assembly: GCA_029210205.1. Taxonomy (GTDB): domain Bacteria; phylum Verrucomicrobiota; class Verrucomicrobiia; order Verrucomicrobiales; family DEV007; genus Arctic95D-9. The sequence continues at coordinate 49,843 of JARGOD010000015.1, forward strand.
GGCGAAAGTGGCGCCACTCGATACCACGAAAAAATGGCCAGAGAAATGGAAGGATGACAGCAACGATGTAGCTCGCGTAGCTAATTCCGGGATGCACAAACTGACCTCCCAGATCACCCAGCGCCATGATTCCCAAGTAGAGAGCAAAACTCTCCAACATAACCCCGCGTGGAAGAGCCGTCGGGGAGAAGCGATTCTTAAGTTGGCGCATCTTTTCCGCTCGCAATTGCAGGATCAAGAGAACAGCGCCGACGGTCACACCAAGTGCCACTCCTACAAAGAGCAAGCTCGCCAACACGAGAAAGATCATCGAATGAAGCCGAATTTTCTTCTCTGCTGGTGGAGCTTTTCCTTCAACTTCGCGAGCTAACTCAGCGAACCATCCCAGTTCCCCTTCGAGGTTCTTACGCTCTTCTGTCGTAAGTCCCAATCTGATCGATTTCTCGATCAATGCTTTGGTATCAGGAGTCGCTTCTGCCGATAGGGAATCAAGAGTTTCGAGGGGCTTCAAACTCTCTATCCCGAGAAAATCCTCTAGCAGAGCGAGCGCCATGACCAAGGCATCGTTCTGGGCATACGAGCGAAGTTCATCGAGCGAACCAAGCGCATCTGTTTCACTCAGGGGAGCTGCCGCAATAATAACCCGGCTTTGAATCTTGAAGAGGGCGAGATCACCCGCATCAATCATCCCCTGCTCTTCTTTGATCTCCTCCATCGCCTTCGGCGCAAAGAGATTCACCGACCAACCGATAAAAAAAACGGCGAGAATTATGACGGGCCAGCTCCACCATGCGGCAGGTCGATCTGCCTCGTCAGAAAGCGGAAGAGGGGGCGGGGAAGACTGCTCTGTCATGCTCAAAAGAAAAAGGCCGGGCTATACCCAGCCCCTAACCCGGTCGAGCCCCGAAGCTATCAAACCGGTGGAATAAGCCTCACTTGGCTTTAACATCGTAGGCGATGATGTATTCCTGATCACGAAGAAAAAGTTTTCCACCGATCACAAGCGGATGCGTCCAGACTTTACCCTTAGGGCTACGATTTGGGCTTTGCGGATCGAGCTGAAACTGTCCTTTCTGCTCAAACCCTTCCGGGCTCGCGGCCGCAAGGATGAGTGTCCCATCCTCTTCATTCAGAGCATACAGATTGCCTTCGGCTACATGGACTGACCCTTTCGATGTGAAACGGGCCTTCTCATTCCAGGTCATCTCACCAGTTGCCCATTCTTGGCACATCAAACCACCTCCGTCTGAAAATCCATAGAGATGATCGCCCACCTTTACGACTCCACCGTGATGATTTTTCATCGTCGTATTAATCCAGAGATCCGACGCATTGCTAGATTCATCTACCGAAACGAGCTTCGATCCCACCCCGTATCCAGAGGTCACGTAAATTTCGTTCCCATCAACAATTGGCGTCGGGATGACCGCGGTTTTGCCACCCCACTCGGAACTCCATATCAGCGAGCCATCCTCAGCGGAAACCCCCACGATAATGCTTTCGAAAAGACGCACATACTGCTTCACCCCGTTGATTTCGGCGGGAACGATCATCGCGTATTCCGCCTTCCCCGGTTTCACGTCGTCAGCCTTCCAAACCACCGAGCCACTCTTTTTATCGAGGCAAACAATACCGGCATCGTCACCTCCGGGGGCGATCAAAAGATGGTCGCCATCAACAAGCGGAGACTCGGAAAAGCCCCATCCCCCTGATTTACCTTTGAAGTCATCGACAAGATGTTTGTCCCAGACCTTCTTTCCATCTTCAGCACTGAGACAAGCCAAGGTTCCTTTTGGGCCAAGCGCGTAAACATGGCCGTCGGACACAGTTGGTGTAGCACGGGGACCATGACCCCATCCAGCGTTGTAGCCATCTTGATCATCATTCCCGATCGTTGTTGACCAGACTTCGGCTCCCGTCTCTACATCGACACAAATCACAGTAACATCTTCATCGCGTGTTCCCATCGTGAATAGTTTTCCACCACTGATGGAAAAACCAGAGTATCCCATGCCGGCTTGATCGAATACCCAGAGCTTTTCAGGTCCTCCTTCAGGCCACGAGTCGAGAAGCCCCGTGTCAGTTGAGATACCATCGCCGTTCGGTCCACGAAAAGCAGGCCACTCCCCGCCCTGAACGTCACTATTAGCAGCGGAGGCACCAGCCTCACGCTCACGGATAAATTCCTGATCTTCGAGACTGAGAGACAGCACTTCAACCTGGCCTACACGACCATCGGCGAGTTTTAAGTGAGCCTTCCCATCTTCAACCTTGATCAACTCAGCGATGATCTCTTTTCCAGTCGCCGCCTGTTTCCAAGTACGAGCTGACAGTGAAAAGGTAGAGCATAAGCTTACCACCAGCAGAATTAAAACACTTCTCATGGGCGAAGGATCGCTTCTGCGAAGGAGTTTCGCAAGCTCTCTCGATTCCGCTATCATGCCTGACTACAGGTGGCCGATTTACCAAATTCAATAACTCAGGCATCTGATCTTACGATTACCCTGAAAGCAGAAAACTACACTGCTCTTACAGAAAGGTTCCCGGGAAATTGAAAACTTATACGAAAGGTCCAATCAATATTGAAAACGGGCGCCAAGGGACAGTGCGGTATCAAACTCGTTGATCTCAGCACCCGCTTTGAACGCAAGGACATCATTTAAATGAAAGATCACGCCGGAAGTGAAGAGCCATCGATCCTGATCCACACCGCGGTGAACAGTGGTGTGATGACTGAGATATTCCCGGGTGTAGTCACCCTCCGAACTCATGAAAAGAAGCTTTCCGTAGGCTTCAAAGCGTCCAGCGCGAGCTCGGATGCCGGGGCCGACATAGTAACTCCAAGAATCGTAGTTTCGGTCGGTATACCCTGCACCAAACTCGGCCTCAAGATGCTGCGCACCTCCCTCAAAGGTCACCTTTAGCAGTCACTTCTTTTCCCAAACTCTGACGTAATCGATTTCAAAGTCGGCTGGGAACGTCGTGGACTCGTCCGGAGCCTCCGCCCAGCCTCCGACTGCCAGGTTCACAAGCATAAACATCGGAACATCGGGAACTTCGTCCGTGCTTTGATGACGCAGTTTCCCGTCAATCAACCATCGTATCTCCCCCGGTTCCCATTCCACCGCGAAAGTATGAAAGCCTTCAGAAAAATCAGGCCCTTTATATTCGCCGGTAACTGATTCTGAATTTCCCGTCGGATTATCAGGATTGACCCAGTGATTCGACATGTATACCCGATCTGTTTCGTGTCCCAGAATTTCCAGAATATCGATTTCAGGCGGCCATGATTTCGGCTCCGGCAGGAGCCAGAATGCCGGCCAGAGCCCCTGGCCGCGCGGCACTCGGCAGCGGATCTCAAACTTACCGTATGCCTGGGAAAACTTGCGAGTCGTGGACATCATCCCGGAGCGATACTCTCGCTTCTTCCCGTCGTAGAATGTCGGCTTGTTCTCGCAACGAATCCGTAAAATACCTTCTTTTTGATCAAACGCGTGGATCACATAACCCTGAAGCTCATTATTACGCTCTGCGCCCCATGGGTCTTCGGGTGTCCATTTTGAATAGTCCAACTTCTCACCCTCGAACTCGTCTTCGAAAGTCAATACCCACTGACCCGGCACTTCCTGAGCAAAAAGGCCTTCACAAATTATCGCAAGTAACCAGAAAACAGCAGACCATTTTGCAACCATCTTCTAAAATCCGGACGGAGTAGAGCAATCGCAACTAAAAATCACTTTCGCGCCATGAAATCAGACGCGGGCCATCATCGGTCTCTTGTTTTTCGAGAATGCCGTGTTCGTCGAGGAATACATCAACGTTGGAAAGCGCCGCTTCGTAGGAGACAGGGTCGGTATTCATGTTGAAGAAATTTTGGTCTCTTCCTTCAAATTCGATCAGCTTACACGGAGCGCGCTTGCGCTCCATTTTGTCAGCAAACTCACGAGCATCCCGGAAAGGAACAAAACGATCGGCAGTGCCATGAATCATTATCATCGGAGGTCCTCCGCCCGAAATGTAGCGAGATAGACTCATGCGCCGGGCGCTGCCACCGTCGGGAAAAACTTCAGATCCGAAGCTTCCTTTTTGAATGTCTATAATCGTGCTGAAAAGAACTGCCGCGTCAGGTCGGCGCTTTGACAAGTTGTAGGAACTTTCTTCGGTCGGAATATGAGCTTTCATCGCTGCACAGGCTGCAATATTGGCTCCTGCACCCGCTCCGAAAACAACGACCTTCTCAGGGTCGATGTGGAGGCTCTCTGCATGATGTCGTGAGAACTGAATAGAAAGCTGAGCATCCTTTGCGGCTTCGACAGGATTCACTCCCGGATGAGAAGCCTGATTGCGATATTCGACGAGACCACAAGCGGCCCCCCGCTCAACGTAGTAAAGGGCGTGGGGAGCAAATTGGATAATACTTCCGCGATCCCAAGCACCACTGTTGTAGAATAAAATAAGAGGTGCGGGATCCCTCTTCTTTAGGTCTTTCGGAAAATAAAAATGAATTGAGAGATCGGCTCCTTCCTCAACTTCACGATATTTAAGAGGCTGAGCACTCTCAAGCAACTGCTTCTCTCTTTCACCCAACAGTTTGATCGATCTCTGCATCTTGCCTCCCCTGACGAGAGTACAAGTAAGTGAAATCAATTCAAGCGTGATATTTCTCCCGCGGAAGTTTTACGGGTTTTTAATCTGCTCTGTTCAATTCCACGCAGGATGATAGATTTAGGCATGCCTCGTCGCTCTCTATTTTTCATCTTTCTGGCAGTGTCTCTCATCAACCTTACCGCCCCTGAATCTAAGGCGCAAAGCACAGCGCAGCCGGATCCTGCGCTTCGCCCTACTCTTGAGAGCGTCTTCAACAGTTGGAGCCTCGCGATCATGTCAGATAATTTGGAGCAATGGGAAGCTTCGACTGCTTACTCCCGCCAAATTGAAATCAGAAACCGAATTGTTTCTCAGCGACTGCCATTTCCTCAGGCACTCTTCGAAGATCCAATCGGCTCGCCAAGGCTCGAAGGACTCATCGGACTTGGCGTCATCAGCACTGGGGTAACTGCCACCTCAACCTATTTCGGTAAAGCGAACTTTGGCACCGCGAATGGCGTTGCGGTCACCGATAATCTCCTCGTCCTGCATTTCCTGAAAGAAGAAGGAAGCTGGAAGTTCGACAACCTTCGCATCGTTAAAATCGGGAACGACGCGGAATTGCTTCTCCAGATTCGAAACGGCGACTTTTCATTTTTGAATGGAATAGAATTCCAACCGTCGCCAAAGCTGCCGCCAGTTCCTCAGCCGGTGAGCACCCCGGAATACATTGCCGAGGTCTGGGTCGATGCGACGGGATACGAAGTCACCGTAGAGGTCAACGGCCACCCTTCGGGATCTTTCAGCAATCTAAAAACGACCGAACTTGTGATGGGAGGGGTTCGGCCCGGAAGAAACACGATTCGCCTCACGACGAAGCTTCTCGACAATCCTGCTGGAGCTACTCCAAAGGTTGAGATTGCGATTTATGCCGCACGTGATCCGGCCGTTCAAGCAAACCGCGTCTTCCATTATCGTCCCGGAGCGGAAGTGCAACCCGAACTGCTTCAAGAGTTCAACGTCCAGTAGATCTCTCATCCGGCATCAAAACGACGCGAAAACCGACGTCGTAACGGTCTTCTGCAGAAGGACGGGCCGCCATTCGGTTTGCTACCTCAAGATCAAACTGTGAAGACCGGTTCCATGCTCCACCGCGGAGAACCTTCCGGTCAGTCCCGACCCATTCAGGGACCGGAGTGGCTCCTTCTTTCCTAATCCGATTGAGGATTGTCTGCGAATACCAGTCATTTACCCACTCCCAGACGTTGCCCCTCGCATCATAAATCCCATATTCGTTGGGGGCGAGTGAACCAACTGGCGCTGTCGACTTCTTCCTGTCAAAGAGACTGGATATAGCACCGTCCAGCTTTTGATTTCCTACATAGATCGACCACTCCTGATCAGTTGGGAGGCGATAACGAAAGCCAGGAGGAAGATTCCCGAGCGACTGCTCCTGAACGGTGAGGCCTTCGCAAAATTTTGCGGCCTCATACCAATTCACGCTGTCTACCGGATGGTTAGGCGCCGGGAAATAACTGGGATTGCTTCCTGTGAGGCGCTCATAATCTTTTTGCGTCGTTTCGTGAGCGGCAACCCAACCGCCCAGTTGGCCAACCCAGACAAACTGTTGGCCCAGTCCGTTTGTAAAATTTCGACTCGCTACCGGTGTGGAGTCATAGGTCAAAGTCGTTGAAAAGCTGAGCGCACCGCCTGCTTCTAAATTCCCCGACACTTCACTGCTGCGGTATTGATCTTTACGAAGTTCGTAGGCAAGCGCACCTGGTGGAACCACCGGCAAAGTTAGCGGTGTCTTCCCAATAGGGACACCTGCTGAAAGCACCGCAGCTCCAGTGGGTTCGCTTGTTAGAGTCACTGATCCGTAGTCAAAGGCGAAATTCACGGCGTTGGTGCCTGCCTCCGCGTCAATATATTTCCCAACCTGCTTCCGCCCCAGCATGTCATGTTGCGCAGTGAATAGATAATCACCCTCGGGCAGTTCCATTTGAAACGGAGTGACTTCCCTTCCGTTTCCAAGTCGCTTGTTTTTCAGGAACACGACAGCTCCGGGGGGAGCACTCTCGAAAGAAACCAGCGACCTTTCCCACGAAAACTCAAAGACCTCAGTGACCCCGAGATTAACCTCTACACTGCGGGAGATAGGGTCCCAATCCTTGTAACGAAGCTCGAGACGATGCTGGCCCACAGGTAATTCCTCTAGATTCAATGGAGTTGTCCCGGCCTTCTTCTGTGCCTCATCCCCGGTTTGAATCCATACTTCTGCACTGGAAGGATCGCTTTTAACCTGGATCCCTCCTTTAGCAAAAACCGCAGAAACTGAACTGTTTCGGTTATTTTCGACGCGCACTCTCTCCGAATACTGGGGCCAACCTTCAACAGCCATGAGTACTTCGTAGTCACCCGGATCGAGCTTCTCGATCAAGGCAGGAGTACTTCCAATCTCGACCAGCTTCTTCTGGTTATTCTCGATCGTCTTGAGCAACTTAAACTCGGCACCTTTCGGTTCGCTGACTACCTCCAGGTTACCCGCGGTTTTTGACAGGTTGATCGTTGCCATCTCAAGAGTCGCCTCTTCACGCAACTCGAATTCTTTCTCAACCCGCTCAAATCCGTTTTTCAGAATAGAGATCCGATGCTTACCAAGAGGAAGATTTTGAATCGTCACCGGGCTCTCGAATTTTCCGCCCCCCTCAATGACAACGCTCGCTCCAGCCGGTTTCGTCACGATGCGAACGCTTCCCAGAGCTTCGTCGAGCCGTCGATCAATCAATGGCAAAGAAGCCATCGCCACAGCATTGTCCGGTTCAATTTGGCGGACCTCCTCGAAAAGTCGCCGAGCCTCGAGCCAATCCCCTTCGTTCACCGCCGCTCTCGCCTCATCGATCTTGCGAGTCACTGCTTCCCGGTCAACGGCAGCAGCAGGGGCAACCACGACCGGTTCAGCCGCCGGCTCCTGCCCCATCCAGAGACCCACCCCTGCACCTATCGAGAGTGCAACCAGGATCATGACCACCCACACCCACGCGGGAATCCGCGGCGGTCGGTGTTTGATCATTCTTGCCGGAGGCAAGTCTATTCTGGTGGTTTCCCGTTTCATGCGACTGATTCTGCCATCCTTTCACTGATCGTTTCAGCGATACGAGAGTAAAAAGGGCAGACGAATGAGGTCCCGTCTAAAGGTGCCTCCAAAATGTATTTTCGCCAAGTCGCTTCCTGTGACTGTTTTTCGGAAGAATTCGAAACCTCTGGAAACCAAAAAAGCAGGGCATTCGCCCTGCTTTTTCGGAAAAGTTTGGTTTCGGGTTCCCCCGAAATCAGATCGAGGATTAATCTTCGTCTTCGGCAGCTTCCTCTTCGCCACCTGGACGCCACTCCTCGCTCGCGAGGTTGAACGCCTGCTCCAGACCAACCAGGTCGGAACTTGGACGAAGGGCATCGAATGCCTGAGTCTCTTTCTTGAGCTGCTCTTCGTTGTATTCGGCTGCCTTGATAGAAAGACCGATACGACGCTCAACTTTGTCGACCTTAATCACCCGAGCCTCGACGTCGTCACCGACCTTGATGACATCTTTCACCTTGGCAACGTGATCTTCGCTAAGCTGCGAGATATGGACAAGTCCGTCGATGTCGTCCTCGAGCTGGATGAAAGCTCCAAAGCTAGCGATCTTGGCGACCGTTCCTTTGACAAGATCGCCAACCTTGAACCGGCCGTCAATTTCGCTCCATGGATCGTTCTCAAGCTGCTTGACACCCAGGCTGATGCGCTGGTTCGTCTTGTCGATTTCGAGCACAGCGGCCTCGACTTCTTCGCCCTTCTTGAGGATTTCGGAAGGATGATTGATCTTGCGAGTCCAGCTGAGGTCGGATACGTGGATCATACCATCGATTCCATCTTCGAGCTCTACGAAAGCTCCGTAAGGAGTGAGGTTGCGAATCTCGCCTTTGATCGTTGTTCCGATCGGGTAGCGTGTCTCGACTTCGTCCCATGGATTTGGCTCGAGCTGGCGAACTCCGAGAGAGATCTTCTGCTCGTCGGTGTTGATCGCGAGAACAACCGCTTTGACTTCCTGCTCGAGAGTAAGCACGTCGCTTGGGCGCGTGATGCGCTTTGTCCAGGAAAGCTCGGAAACGTGGATAAGGCCTTCGACGCCCTGCTCGATCTCCACGAATGCTCCGTAAGGAACGAGCTTGGTGATGCGACCGGCGACTTCGTGACCGATAGGGAACTTCGACTCGATCGCTTCCCAAGGGTTGCTCTGGAGTTGCTTGTAGCCAAGAGAGACACGCTCTTTCTCTTTGTCGACGTCGAGAATAACCACTTCGATCGGCTGACCGATGACAAGCATTTCGCTCGGATGGTTGATACGACCCCAGCTCATGTCGGTGATGTGAAGGAGACCGTCCATGCCCTGAAGGTCGATGAACGCACCGAAATCGGTGATGTTCTTGACGAGACCTTCGACCTGGTCGCCAATCTTGACGGAGTCGAGGAACTCGGCACGCTGCTCAGCACGCTCTGCTTCGATCACCTCACGGCGGCTCAGAACAATGTTCTTACGGATATCATTCACCTTAACGATCTTGAACTCGTAGACGTTGCCGACATACTCGTTGAGATCCTTCGGAGGGATGATGTCAATTTGAGATCCGGGGAGGAAAGCCTCAACACCAACGTTGACCATGAGACCACCTTTGACGACCGACTTGACTTTACCTTTAACAAGGCCGCCATCTTCGTAGACCTTGACGATCTTGTCCCAGTTCTGCTTGTGCGCAGCCTTCTCTTTCGAGAGGACGACCATGCCTTCGTCGTTCTCGAGCTTTTCGAGGAGAACTTCAATTTGATCGCCAACGGCGAATTCTTCGTCTTCGAATTCCGAGACCGCGATAACGCCCTCAGACTTGGCACCGATATCAACAACCACTACTTGAGGTCGGATTTCGATAATGTTCCCGTTCACGATGGAATTCTCGCGATGGGAGTGAAAAGATTTTTCAATCTGAGCGAAGAGCTCAGGATTTTTAGGGGTGATTGTGGCTGCCATGAGTGACGTTTAAGTTAGTTAATTGGTTAATTTGCCTTCCGATTTTGCTTCTCAATACTATTCCCCACCCCAACGAGAAGCGCCTTCCGGAGCGGGGGGCGGAAATTTAAGGGGTTTTGCTCATATCACAAGCGATTTTACGGGGCGGGAGAAAGCGTTTCATCGTAGTCTTTTCCATGGATGTCTATCCGGTAACCTGCCCGACCTGCTTCGAACTCTTCGACGTGCCCCTGCCCGCTCCTGCAGAGACCCCCAGCGAAGTCGACTACGACTGTGAAGTTTGTTGCCGCCCCATGTTGATTCACTTCACTGAAGAATTCGGAGAAGTCTGCGCTGACGCGCGCGGGATTCACGATTGAGGCAATCTTCGAAGTTCATCGAGGATTACTCCATTCAAAACAGACTCCAGTTCTTCGAGTACCTCGGCAACAAACCAGCCATCCATGAGGCGATGGTCGTAATGCATCGTAACTCGGGATTTTCCAGCTTTATCGATTGGCCCATAGGTGATTGTCGAAGTCTGAATGCCCGGTGGAAACTGAATCTCGGCACCGCGACTGGAAATTGTTGTGATTCCGAAGGTTCCCATGCGCTTCACGCGCCTTTTCCCCAGCAGTCGAAACCAGGTCGCAATGACAAGGCGGCGAATCGGAGTCGGGAGAAAAGCGGATCGATACTGAGTTCTGAATACTTCTTCAACCGGCTCTACCTGATAGGACTCAAGCCTGGCTTGCAATACAGCGAGGGACTGACTTTCAGGCCCGAAGAACGGAGCAAAGCACAGCCATTCCTCGTCTTCGTGTGTTCGTTTTACCGGGAGGTAGGCCACACTTTGTGAACTGAGATAGAGACGTGGCCAGGGAAATCGAATCCAGGACTGTCTCAGGACTGGCGAATCCCTCGCAATCAGAGAGAACGCCTTGATGAACAATACTGTCCACGACACTCGCGATGGTAAGCTTCTTCGGATCTCGTCGACCGCGGCTAAATCAATTTCCCGACAATGGGGAAATGTCGGAACTTCCCGCTCAAAATACAAGACATCGCAAACCATCGCCCGACTTTTCGGGACGGAGAACCATCTTTTCCCCGGGTTTTGTTTTTCCTCAGTGCGAAGTGACTCTACCCGGCGCAAAACTATTCCTCCTTCTCTACTGCCGGAGCCTTGCCGGAGGACATGACTTTGGGATTCTCTCGATCAGCTGCCATGCGGAAACCGGTCCAGAAGTTTCGCTCATCAGCCGATTCAGCGGCGCGACGGGCTGTCAGTTCGAATCCTGATTTTGTGGCAAAGGAAGCCCCCCGCTTGATTGGAACCTGTTTGTCCGGTGAATCAGGATGGATATCCCTTGTCGCAGTCCATTCGCTCACATTACCCGCAAGGCCGATGACGCCATAGCGACTTTCATCAGCCGGGATTGCATCCACTGGATTCCAAAAACGGTAACCGTCAACGGAAGCCTCACGGGTCATTTCCGTCGTCTCATGGTCGAGGCCGGAATTAAAATTTTCCGGCTGAATCTCATTGCCCCAGGGAAACAAGTTGCCGGATCGACCGCGTGCCGCTTTTTCCCACTCCTGCTCGGTTGGAAGGCGACCTCCGCGCCACTTTGCGTAGGCATTGGCGTCCCACCAATCAACGCCAATAACGGGACAGTTGGGGTCAATCTCACCACCGTAGAACTTCCCGCCCTTTTGAGCTTTTTCGTAAATCTCGTCCCACTTCTCAGGCTTATAAGTGACCTTGGAATCGGGCTCATCGGGATGAGCGAGCTTTTTCTCTTTGCCGGGATTTTTCGACAGATCAGCGAGAAAGGCGGCATACTCGGCAATCGTCACTTCATGCTGGCCGATCCAGAACTCGGAAGTTTCGACCTCTTCCCCGCTCTGATACGGAAACATCCCTGCCGGAATCTTTGAAAGCGCACTGAGATCCCGGACCTCAGGCTTCCCGCCGAGGAAAATGTAGGCAAGCGCAAATCCCGCGAGCATCAACAATCCGAATCCACTCCCAACGAGAATCGCAGTGCGGTCGGTTTTTTGCTCATTCAGCTTTGCAATCTCGGCACCGGTAAGATCATCTTCGGGGTCACCGGGAGAAAGCACCCGCGTGAGACCGTCCATGGAATTCACCGCATCAATACGGTCAGACCCGAGGCGCTCAACAAGAAGATGCAATTGCGGGTCGCCACCACTGCTCTTCAGAAACGGGGCGATTGCATCGGCGAGGAGTTCCATTTGCTGACGCTCTTCTTCGACCGTGAGCGATGCTCCGCGGCCACGAACCGGATTTGCGATCCGTGGCTGCCCTCCACGGAGCATGAGAATACTTTGATCAGAAATAAGGCGGTGAGACATTCCGTTATCCCGCAGATAAATGAGCGCTCCGGCACTGGCTTCGAGAATTTTCCAGAGGACTGATTCATCGAGTTCACTGCGGCGACGGGCGAGATCGGAAAGACTCGGCGCATCGACAAGTTCCAGCGTGTAAAAGTTCACGCCCAGCTCCTGATCACATTCATACACGAGCGAAATCGAGGGGTGGTTCACCGAGGCACGCGCACTGGCCTCATTCACAAATCCCTGCACCCATCGGATGTCTTTACGATGCTTCCGATACAGGGTTTTCAGCGCTACTTTTCGCCCTATCGAAGTCTGTTCCGCCTCGTAGAGCGCAAAATTAGCGTCCTGCTGAATTTCACGAAGCAGTTTGTAGTCGCCCAACCGCGTTCCGACTGGCAAAGCCTCTTCGGGCAACTGGACTGGAGCCGTCTCATGCGGCTCGATTGTCATTTCGGTTTCTTCTGTTGCCGGAGCTGTTTCTATTTCGGGAGGGGGGGCACTAACCGGACCGGGCTCCGTATGCTGCGTCACTTCTTCTGGCACACTCGCTGGTTGGATCGCCGACTCGAACCACTCCAGCAGCACGCCGCGGTTCACTGGTTTAAAAAAGAGACGATCAACCTCCATGACCCTCGGGTAAAAAGCCGTCATATCCTCACGACTGCACATCATAGAAGGAAAGAGACCAATTTCGATGTGGAGATGGTCGCGAAGATCGAGAATCTCTTCGCCGGTCGCCGCATCGATCCCTGCAATCATCATCGTCAACCTTCGAAGCTCTTTCACTTTATCCCAGGCTTCAGGGGCACTGGCGGCTTCAATAACCGTGGTCGCACGTTCTTTCAGTATCGAAAGAATCGCAGCCCGGTCTTCGGCAGCCGGATCGATCAGTAAAATGGTGACTTCCTGTGACATGAACTAACGATTCTAAAAATTGGGCGTCTCCGGGAAGAGTGCGTTCTCAGGCGCGATCAATGCCGGCTCTTCCGGTGCCTCCATACGAAAACGGCTCAACTCCTCAGGCATCTCTATTCTATCCTGCAACCGGTCCTGATAATACAGCTCAATCACGTATCCGTAGTATCTTCTCACCCCGAGTTCACGCGATTCCTCCTCGGAAAATACAGGTTGCTGATAACCAACCACGATTTCTTCTTTTCCTCCGTCAAGCCAATCATACTCCTTCGTTGGGTAGTCATAGGAAGTATCTGCCGTTGAAGGATCAATTATCTCTCCATCGACAATATCGTAGAAGTAAACAAGGAGTGACATATCCGAGCCGATCAATTGATTCGCCGGGTCAGCATCAACAACAATCCGAAGTGACACTTTCTGCCCGGCATCATCCGGAGGCCGCTCTGTCACTTTCACTTCCCCGATTTTCATGATCTGACCGGTCGCACCTGAAGACGGGGCTTGCTCCCCCCGCAACTGACGCGCCGCAAGCTCATAGTAGCCACCACCGCGGATCGCTCCCAGCGAAAGAATTCGATCCCAGTAGACTGTCGCTTTCTCATCCAATCCCATTTGACTGAACGTCGCCGCCATTTCACCGAGAATTCGAGGATGCTCGGGAAGGGCCGACTCTGCTTCGCGAAGAGCCTGAAGAGCTCCCGGCATATTACCGGCAGCGCGAAGCTCTTCACCCGCTGAAACAAGGCGCTCCAGAATAGGGTCTTGAATCGTCTTTGTGTCGGATGCTGCCGTCGCAAGTGATTCAGACAAACTCGGTCCCGCAGTGTCTGACGGACCGAAAAAGGTCGGCCCGGGTAGAGGATTGCTCGAATCCGGGGAAACAGGCGCCCTTGCAGCTTTCATGTCTCGGGAAATCTGTAAAGACTCTGCTGAAGCCGACGGCTGTGTCGTTGAAACAGGAGGAACTTCCACTTCCCCGCTCACGATTGAATTACCGGTCGATGGGATGGATCGGGGGACTCCCTGATCTTGAGAAATTCCGGCCGGCTTCGGGATTTCAGTCCGGGGCGGCATGCCCTGAGGCGGTCTCGGAGGAAGACTGGCAACGATATCTGTCCTTTGGATTTCGGCCCCGCCGGGACGTGTCATCACGGCGCGAATCACCGCGAATAGCTGTGCCGCCGCTACCATACCGATTACCCACATCGCGGTGTGAAAGGTACGACCATAGACCGGTCGATTAGATAACATGTTTTCCGCCATAAAGTTGCTGACACCGAACGCCCCGGGAAGTTACTCATCCGGGCCGGAAAAGCCTAACAAAGAATACAGAAACACGGACCTTTTTCAACCCTCACCCCCGCTACTTAAACCCTCTCTTTAGGGCCCCAATACCAGATTTTTAAAAAAAGACTCAACATCCTGACATTTCGGCGCTAAATTCCATTTATTCTTGGGTCGGCCTCAGTCGATTGCGAGACTTTACTATTCGAATCTAAACGATTTTATCACGTGAGCAGTCATCTATCTAGCGACATCCAGATCGAAGGAGATCTGAATTGTTCCACCGATCTCATTTTCGACGGGGCAATCACCGGCAATATCAACTCCAAGGGAAGTCTCACGATTGGGCAGAACGCCTCCGTCAAAGGCGACCTGAAAGCTGAGAAAGCCGTCATTGAAGGTAAAGTGAACGGAAGCGGAAGCTTCAGTTCGTGCCGCCTCTCTCCGACATCGATCATCACCGGTTCGGTTAGCACCGTGAGCCTTCAGATGGAGGAGGGCGCATCCCTCGAAGGACAGTGCAAAGTAGGCAAGGCGAAAGCCTAGCCACCTCAATCGACAGTATTTTTCAAAGAAGCCCCGGAGAGATCCGGGGCCTTTTTGTGGACCGGAGACTAACTCAGCTCTTCCAGAATCAACGAAGCCCACGCGATGAGGATCGAGGTCCACGCCAGGATCGAAATCATCGCCAGCACGAGAGCGAGCCACCAACGCCAGCGACCTCGCGGGAAAATGGAATTTTGCTCTTTCCGATGACGAAAAAAGAGCACCAGCGCCAGCGGAGCAGTGATCAAACTCAGCGGAGCCAACAAGGTGACCAGAACGAGCGCGCGGTTGTCATTAAGATTTGCCTTCGGCAAAAATTTCAGCGATTTATCCTCTTCCCGAAGTCGATGCAAACAGGGCATACAAACTTCGTCTCCTCCCCAGAGCACCGTTGCTTTCAATGACATGAGACACCCGCAGGCATCGCAAACTTTCTCCGCTTTCAGGTCTGGAAAAAAAGTGCACGCCGACTCTGATTCGTCAGCCACCTTTGTTTCTAATCGCTTGATCGGTTCCCGGAACAGCCTTGGAAAGGCCCGAATATCAACGGCACTTCGGCAAACGGGGCACTCGTCTTCGAGCGCCATCACTTCGCGGTTCACACTGAGAACATTCCGACAGATCGGGCATTGGAGGAGGGCTTCTCGCGATTCGGTTTTCATGAGGTCGTCGCTCTACTTTTTCACGACTCTGGTAGCAGCAACCCGATCATGCAGAGCACGCTTTTCGGGATCGAAGGCCGCCATCCAATAGACACCGCTCCCCAAAACAGAGACGATCACGCATCCCACGAGACCGCCGATGACTGCGGCACCCAGCGTCGCACCACCCCTTGCTTCGCTGGAAGCGGCAATCGTCGTTCCCACAAGAAGGCCGAATCCCAGCAGCACAGGGAACCAGAAGAGAAGGTAGTTCAGCGGTTTCTTCGCAAGCCAGCGAACGAAGGCCTGCTTATAGGTAAGGTTTGACCCGTCAGGTTTTATCACTTTTGCCCCGACGATAGATTTCCCAAGCGTGCCGCCGTATTTCCCGACCATCCAGGTCTCGTAAAAAATACTAACGCCGAGGATGCCCAACATTCCGATTCCGTTCGACACTGCCATTGCGACAATGACGCCTGTTGAAGGATCACTTTCAAGCTCTTCGAGCCCTCCCGTAAAGACGACAATGTAGTACGGGATCATGCAGATCCAGGTTGGCACCATCTTGATAAGATAGTCGAGAAATGAGGCGAGAGCCCGCCACCAAAATCCGATGTATTCGAATCGTTGCTCGGTCGCGTCTTCGATTCCGGTAATCCCTTTCTCGAGAAGATGCTGAACGAATTGCTCTTTCTCGCTCGCTGCGATAAGAGCCACGCCATAAGGTAACATTTCACCGACTGGAAAAACACGATCTGACTGGGCAGAGACACCGAGTTCGATCTTATCCCCCTCTTCGTCGCGGGGATAGAAGTCTGGAGCCAGTTCGATCCAGCGGGTCCAGGCTTCCCTGCCATCCTCCCAAACCAGCGTGCTCGCGAGAATCGTTCCCTGTTCGCTGAGACCTACGAGGGTTGGCTCATCGACTGGACCCGGTTGGTTCGCTTCGCCGTCCGTATAAAACCAAGTGCCCATTTCTTCGCTCCGGTGAAGTCTACCCTTCCCGGGAAATTGGAAAAGCGCAAAATCCAGCTTCCTTCATCCTCCTTGAACCGGCGGCATCAAGGCAAGCTCGTCTCCATCACGCAGCACGGTGCTGCCACTAGCGTATTCGCAGTTTACTGCGATCAGCATTTTGGTCTCCCACTCCTTCAGCCCTTCGTATGACTCAAACAGTTTTGCGAGGGCGTCGGAAACAGTCAGCCCGACTTTCTCAAGCTCAAGTGACAGCTCATTTACCCCTGTTTTCTCGCGAAAAATGGAGAAGAAGAGAATCGTAACCTTCATTCAGGAATGGATGAATTCAGGTTTGAGAACTCCAATCATGGGAAGATTCCGATATTCGCCCCGGTAGTCGAGACCATAGCCAACGACAAACTCGTCGCCCACTTCGAAGCCGACGTAGTCCGCCTCAACTTCAACCGCGCGCTCCACCTTTTTTGAAAGCAGGACAGCAGAGCGAATCGAACGCGGTGAGCATTCGCACTCCAGTTTTCTGCGAATCGCGGCGAGGGTTCGCCCCGTGTCGAGAATGTCATCGAGAATAAGGACGTCTTTTCCTTCAACCTCCGGCATCCGGGTCTGATGAAAGCTGACCTCCCCCGAACTCGTCGTCGCCCCGTGATAACTCGCGACTGAGATTGAATCGAGTTGGAGTGGCAGATTAATCTCACGAATCAGGTCTGCCATAAATAGAATCCCCCCCTGCAGAACGGTGATGACCGAAAGCGAACCACCCTTGCATTCATCGGTAATTGTCTGCCCCATTTCCGCGACCCGATCGCGAATTGCACTTTGCTCAAAGAGGGTGCGTTCTAGGTGTGAGGATTGATCTCTTGGCATAATTCAGGCGCGTGCCTTGCTCAGAAGACATCCTTACGAAAGCTGCTTCAACCAAATATTTGCCTGCCTAGCTGAATCGATCCATCGTATTTCATTGAGCCCCCCCTTTAATACCCATGAGTGACTCTATTCAGCAAACTATCGCCGAAATGCGACAAGACTATCGCGCCGGCACTCTGAGACGCCGCGATCTTGCAGCCTCCCCGATTGAACAGTTCGCGATCTGGTTCGATCAGGCGGTGAAATCTGAGATCCGCGAACCGAATGCCATGACTCTGTGTACTCTCGGCGAGGACGGCATCCCAAACGCCCGGACCGTGTTAATGAAAGACTTTGGCCAGGAGGGAGTAACATTTTACACCAACTACGAAAGCCGGAAGGGACGGGAGATTGCGCACCACCCGGAAGCTTCCGTTCTCTTTTTCTGGAAAGAACTTGAGCGACAGGTGCATGTTCGGGGGCGGGTTTCAAAAACGTCTCAGGCTGACTCCGAAGCTTATTATTTTTCCCGTCCCTACGATGCAAGAATAGGTGCGTGGGCATCTCAGCAGAGTCAGGAGATTCCGGATCGGGACTGGCTCTCGAATCGGGCCGCAGATTTCGAAGCCAAATATCCGGATGACGGGTCGCCAAATTGCGTTCCTCTTCCCGAATTCTGGGGCGGATACCACCTCGAACCGGTCACAGTCGAGTTCTGGCAAGGACAGCCCGGCCGTAAGCATGATCGCTTCGTCTATTCATTAACGAGCGACGACTGGAACATTTCCCGTCTTAGTCCTTGAGCCGGTAAAATAAAACGCTCCCGGCTATTAAACCGGGAGCGCTACTAAAATCGCTTAAATATCTGAGGAGTTAGGTTTCCAGGTAAGGCTGAAAGGTGTGTTTCGTGTGTAGATCAAAGCTTCGGAAAACTTTGAAGTCAGCGCTTATCGGGATGCCAGGAACTCTCGCAGTTGTGAGTAGATGGGCTGAATGTCTTCCTCAGACCCACTCTCTTGCGCAACCATGACGTCCGAAATGCTCTCCGCGATCGAATTGCGGAGGCGGGTCACCATCTCGATTCCCTTGCGGGTAATCTGGACCATGACCTTACGGCGATCATCAGCTGCGTGAAGTCGTTGAACATATCCAAGCTTCTCGAGGCGATCCACCAATCCAGTCGCCGCAGCGGTGGAATGACCCATCTTCTTAGAGATGT
>JARGOD010000145.1 GCA_029210205.1 Verrucomicrobiales bacterium
ATCGGGAAGGCGCTTGGGATCGATTCAGAGGATATTGGCATCAAAGCAACGACGAATGAGACGATGGGCTTTGTCGGTCGTGGCGAAGGAATTGCCGCTCTCGCTTCGGCTTCAATCGCCCTTCCGGACCGTCCGTAAAAATATCCTGCGAGCGGGGTGCAAACGTTCCATTCCCATTGTAGACTGAGCGACGGAAATTGAATGGAAGCGATAGGGCTCTACATCAGTCAGCATTGGACGCACGCGCTTGAGGTCATCATCCTCTGGGTGATCATCTACAATACCTATCGCTATTTTCGAGCGACGCGCGGGGCGAGGATTTTCACTGCCCTTGTCGGAATCTATATCGGAATGACGCTGCTTTCGGGGTGGCTCGACCTCACCGTGATCGGATGGCTCTTGAAGTATGTCTCTGTCTTTCTGGCGATCGCCCTCGTCATCATTTTCCAACCGGAACTCCGGCGAGCTCTCGCCGAGTTAGGAAGTCACCGCTTTTTTTCCTCGATCAATGAAGGGGTGCGAGCCCGATTTGCGGATGACCTTATCGAAATGTCAGAAACCCTGTCAGGCCATCGTACAGGAGGACTCATTGCAATCGAACGGGGAATCGATTTGAAGCAATATCTCGAAACTGGAACGGTGATGGATTGCCTTCTCTCTCCCGAGATTGTCTACACCATCTTTTACAGCGGCACGACGCTCCATGACGGAGGCATGATCATTAGAATGGCAGATGAACGCATTTCCGGCTCGGGCTGTGTCTTTCCATTAAACCAGCGCGAACTTAGCGATCAAAGCATCGGGCTTCGTCACCGGGCCGCGATGGGGATCACAGAGGAGTCGGATGCAGTGGCGATTGTGATTTCCGAAGAGACTGGTGCTATTTCTATCTCCGTTGGTGGAAAATTGGAACGCGATCTGGAGAAGGATGTATTTCGAGAGCGTTTAAACGAATTACTTGTCAATCAGGAACACGACGAAGAAGAAGCTGAAGAAGAGGAGGGCGATGAATCTTAAAGCGATTTTCATCGAAAACTGGCCCGCGAAGCTTGCCTCGCTTCTCATCGCCACCGCGATTTGGTATCTGATCCGGAACCATCTCGATGCTGATAAACAGTCATTCCCGGTTCCCGGAACGGCTTCGCCGCCGGCGCGGACATCGACCGGCCCGAATCTCGATGACACCTTGTTGAGCCCTCTGGCTCCGCCGGTCCCCGGCAACGACGGCGGCAACTAGCAGAGTCCGCTTCAATCGATTTCAAACGCATGAGCGACGATAAACGACAATTTTTCGGCACCGACGGTATTCGCGGAAAAGCCAATCAATATCCACTCACCGCAGATTTCGTGGTCCGACTTGGGCAGGCCGTTGCCGAGGTTTTTCTTGAAAGTCGGGAAGACTCCAGAGAATGGCCTACTGTGGTGATTGGTAAAGATACACGTCAGTCCGGCGATATGTTTGAGAGCGCGATCAGCGCCGGGTTAAATTCTCGGGGTATCGATGTTCGCCTCGCTGGATTTATTCCCACGCCGGCTGTGGCAATGTTAACGCGAGAAACCGGAGCCGCTTTCGGAGTTGTTATCTCTGCATCGCACAACCCGTTCGGTGATAACGGCATCAAGTTTTTCGGTCCTGATGGCTATAAGTTAACGGATGAGATGGAACTCGAAATCGAACGGCGAATTCTCGCCGATCCTCTCTTGAAAACTGAAGGATTGATCGGACGAACTGCCTTGCTGGAGAAGGCATCTGAGCGCTACATCGACTTTGTTCGCGCTTCGGTTGGTGATGATCGGGAGCTTCTCAGAGGACTCACCATCGCCCTTGATAGTGCCAATGGTGCGGCTTACGAAACAAGTGAAGCCATCCTGCGATCCCTTGGCGCGACCGTGAAAGCGTTTCACCATCATCCCAACGGGATCAACATCAATGAAGACTGCGGCTGCACCCATGCTGAGGTCATCGAGTCACTTGTAAAAGAGCACGGGGCTGATGTCGGAGTTTCTCATGACGGCGATGCAGATCGTGTTCTTCTCTGCGATGAAACGGGCTCCGTTCTCGATGGTGACGAGCTCATGGCAATTGCCGCCATTGCCATGATCGAAGCCGGAACGCTTAAGGACAAGACCTTGGTTTCCACGGTGATGAGCAATGCCGGTCTCGACGAGGCTGTCGCTGAAGCGGGAGGGCAAGTCGTTCGCGCCGGTGTCGGTGATCGCTACGTCCTCGAGATGATGCGCGAGCATAGTTACAATCTTGGTGGCGAGCAAAGTGGTCATTTCATTTTTCACGATCACAACACGACAGGTGATGGGATCGTCTCAGCGGTGCAACTGCTGAAGATTGTTCGTGAGAGCGGAAAGCCATTGAGTGAACTTCGAAAAGTCCTTACAAAATTCCCGCAGGCTCAGCGCAATGTCAGGGTGTCCGCAAAGACGGAAGTTTCAGAACTCACGGCTGCATCCAAGATCGATGAAGTGAACGCACTTCTTGGTGATGCCGGCCGAATCATGCTGCGCTATTCAGGAACCGAACCACTTCTGCGCATTCTTATCGAAGGGCGTGACGAAGCGCAGATCAATGAATGGGCAGACCAACTTGTCGAACTCATCGCCGACGAGATCGGGGAGTGATGGCGAACGCAGTTTTCATTACGGGAACGGACACCGACGTCGGGAAAACCTGGGTCGCAGTCCGGCTCGTGGAGTTGTTGAGAAAACGCGGCCTCAACGCTGTCGGAATGAAGCCGATCGAGTGCGGAAGTTACGATGACAGTCGCGCGCTTTATGCGGCGAGCGGGGGTGTCGTCACGCTTGAAGAGGTGAACCCAATCCATCTCGATGAACCCGTCGCTCCGGCCGCCGTTTCGACTTCAGTTGAGATCTGCTTTGATGCGTTGAAAAAATCTTTCGAGATGCTGAGTGCGAAATCTGACTTTGTCGTCGTCGAAGGAGCCGGAGGATGGCTTGTTCCGATCAACTCCGAGAAGACCGTCGCCGACCTCGCTGTCTATCTGGATATTCCTGTTGTTGTTGTCGCCGCGAATCGTCTTGGTTGCCTCAACCACACTCTCTTAACAGCGGACGCGATCCGGTCGACTGATCTGGAGTTTCAAGGCGTCTTTCTAAATCTTTTCGGAGAGAACGACCTTTCGCAATCAACGAATGCAAATCAGCTAAGACAAAGGCTCGACGAAATCCCGCTCATTGATCAGGATCTCGAAGCCCTCGCCGACCTTTGCCTTCAATGATGATCCTTGCCCTCGATATTCCTTTTATCGCGCTGCCGGTGGCGGTCGGGGTAATTGCGTTGATTCTCGGTTTAATCATCGGAAAGCTATCAGGAAAAAAGAGCGCCCTGATTCCTCCGGAAGAGCCTGAGAACGAACCCGAAGAGGAAGAAGACGATCCCACCGCCCCGATCGTTCCGATGATAGAAATGGCTCGATCTCCTCATGATCGCCATCGTGACCTTGCCGTCGGAAAAGGGATCGTCAGGCAAATCGACTTTCTCGACACGATGATCAAAAGTGCGGAGAAAAATGGTGATTCAGATGCCACGAATCAATTAGCTCTCCTCCGTAAGGAATTCGAAGGACTGCTGAAGGAATGTGCCGTTGAAGCCTTCGACTATGCCCCGGAAACCGTCGTTGCAGCCGAGATGCGTAGCCGCATTCAAATCATCGGTGGCAGCACCCGGGAAGGCGAGCGGACACGCATCGCCGAGACAATTCGATGCGGATTCACTTACCTCCATGGCGATGAAGATACCATGATCATTCGGAAGGCGGAGGTTCTCATTAAATAATGACTCTCAAAAAAGTTCCGTTTCTTCAGTGGTTGAACCTCTGGCATTGAAGAGAGGAACCACTGAAGGCACAGAATACACGGAAGAGATGTATTCCAGCGAGGCGATAGGAAATTGAGGCGGTTAGCCTCGTCTCACACTTTCCGCAGCCTCAGGCGGCTCATCGTTTTGCCTTCCGCGAGCCATTGCTCTTCGAAGTCGGTTTTTGGGTAAAAGAAATCTCCTTCCTTCCACGGCAGCTGCTCGAAGAAATCGCAGGTTTTCTGAACTTCCAATGCTTCCGCAAAATACTCGGGGGCGTCAGTCATGAAGAGGAGTTCTCCACCCTCTTCGATGAGATCATGGAGCGACTGCAAAAACGGGAGCTGACACATTTGCCTTCGCCGGGCATGCTTCTTTTTCGGCCAGGGATCAGGGCAGAGGAAATGGATGCGACGAAAGGCTTCTGCGGGAAGGAGCCATTTGATCGCGTAATTTGAATCGGCGCGCATCACCTTGGCATTAACGAGGCCGGCTCGATCGATCTTACGGTTCACCTTGCGAACGCGACCGAGAAGACGCTCGATACCCAGGAAACGAATCTCCGGCAGGCCCTCGCTAATCCGGGCGAGGAAAGAACCGTCCCCGCAGCCGAGATCGAGCTCAATCGGAGAATCCCCGGGAAACAAGTCCTCACGCTGCAACGGCGAGAACCAGTCATCCGGGTAAAGCTCGTGAGGGAAGGGAAAAGGCTCCTGTTTCGGCATGTGACCTGACTGTGGCAAGGAACCGGAAAAACTCAACAGGGTTAGGTCTGCGACTCAACCCTGTTAGGTCATCAAGAGCATCGTGAGCGCCATCAACACCATCCCGAGATCTTCGACGACGGCGACAGTGGAGAGTGGAACGTTCAGTGTTGACCCCATGCAGGCGCACTTTACATCAAGTCCCTTTTTGAGAGCGAGGAGGACCCCAATTGCGCCGAAACCCATCAGGATGATCGTTGCGATATAAACTGCGGCAGGTTGCCACTGTGAGAGATAGCCAAGTCCCAGTAAGAGTTCAAGGAAAGGGTATAGTAGCGCATAGGGACGGGAACGTTTCGCAAGGAGATCGTAGAGTCGGAACCCGTCGGCGAAACCGCTGAGGTCGAAGAGTTTCAGCATCGCGAAGATGACGAGAAAGAAGCCCATCCAATCATGCATCGCATCTTTCAGATTTACCGTGCCCCCGTAGTGGAGTTGCTTCGCAGCGGCAGCCAGCAGGGTGACTGAAACGATCACAATGAGAGGAATGTAGGCCTTCCATCGGGCAGGCTTCGGCGGCTCAGGGCTGTGGCAACAATCTTCGGTCATGGGAAAGTCAGGTCGGATAAATAGATGAGTGAATGTCGTGAAGTGCAACTTCTCGAATTGATCGCCGTAGTTGCGCGCCGGACACGAAAATGGTAGATCACTGTCATGAAGCTAAGCGTCGCAGTTCTTTTGATCTCTCTAATCCTTTCCAGTGTCTCGATGGGTGAAGTTCGCGATTTCACGAACAAAGAGGGGAAGACAATTCAGGGCGAGCTGGTCGATCTGCGCGACGGAAAAGTCCGCCTGCGTGTTTCAGGGCGAATCTACGATGTTCCTGTGGAAACACTCTCCCCGGAAGATCAAACCTGGCTCAACGAATGGGATCTCAAACGTCAGGGGAAAACTGAGGAACTCTACTACTCGGATCTCATCTTCGAAGACGATTTTTCCGGTGGGGGTTTTAAGGAGGAATGGGGCCACTATGCGAGTTCCAGCCTCATTGAGGATGGTGTTCTCGTTGGGAAAACGACGGACATCAAGGTTCATGCAGGAGTCGACAATATCCGTTTCGAAGGGCGGAAGGACATGGAGGTTTCCGTGAAATTCAAATTTGCGGGACCGACGGCCTATCGTTTTAACGTCTGGTTCGATGACAAGGAGCTTAAGGAGGCACACGCCGGTCATGTCTGCAGTGTCGCGGTTTCTCCCAAAGAGGTTTCGATTCAGGATGCCAAGACTGGAAATATGCGGCTCGATATCCGGGAGAAGCGTCAGGCTGGAGAACAACTCGACGACGAAACTATGGCAATGCTCGCTGAGAAAATGGTGAAGTTCCCCGTCGATCTTGAGGGCAGCGACGACTGGCACGAGCTTCTCATCCGGACGAAAGATGATGTGGTCACCGTGAGTCTGGATGGCGACGAACTCGGCGAACTGCAATCAGAAGGCCTTGCTCATCCGACGAAATCACTCGTCAGTCTGACCACGAACGAGGATGATGTTCACTACGATGACTTCGTGGTCAAGGCAGCACCTGCGGAGTAGCGGTCATGACTCGTGCTGCTCTCCTCCTCGCGCTCATCTGCACCTTTCCGGTTGTTGGTCTAGCTGAGCTTCCGAAGGGATTCGTCTACCTCAGAGACATTGATCCGACGATCAAGACAGAAGTCCGTTATGCCTCGATGAACAATTTCGTCGGGAAGCGTGTTGATGGCTATAAAGCGAAAAAGATTATCATCACCGAAAAGGCGGCGGTGGCACTGAAGAAAGTGCAGGCCGATTTGAAGAAGGAGGGATTTGGACTCAAAGTCTTTGACGCCTATCGACCGAAGCAGGCGGTGAATCACTTCGTGAGGTGGGCCCGAGACCGCAAAGACCTTCGGACGAAAGAAAAATACTATCCGGACATTTCCAAGAGTTCATTGGTCGGCGGTGGCTACATCTCCGGGTTGTCGAGACACTCCAGCGGGAGCACCGTCGATCTGACCCTGATCAATACAGCGGGCAGGGAATTGGATATGGGCACTCCGTTTGATTTTTTCGGCACGGAATCATCGCATAACTCGCAGATTCCCACCCCGGAACAGCAGGCGAACCGCCGAAAGCTCAAGGCAGCAATGGAGCGCGGAGGATTTTTCGCCTACCACAAAGAGTGGTGGCACTACACCCTGCGCGGCGAGCCCTTTGCGGGTCAGTATTTCGACTTTCCGGTGAAGTAAAGATGAACGTTTTCCGATAGAGTTGGTCTACCCCTACGCATTGACAATCGGATAAAAATTGTGCAGAATCGCCCGAGAATGAAAACCAGTATCGCCATCTTTTTGATGATCTGCCTCCAGGTGGCGATGTCTCCGTATTGTC
>JARGOD010000016.1:0-23347 GCA_029210205.1 Verrucomicrobiales bacterium
CTGATCAGAGCGACTTCGCGTTGAAGGTGTCGCCCTGTGTCATGTCCCCGGATTTGAAGCCTTTGAGGAACCATCTCATCCGCTGCTCCGAAGTGCCGTGAGTAAACGAGTCGGGGACAACGTATCCGCGGGAACGTTTTTGAATGGTGTCATCACCGATGGCATTGGCGGCACGAAGCGCTTCTTCGATATCGCCTTCTTCAAGAATCTGTTTTGTTCGCTGGGCATGATGAGCCCAGACCCCGGCAAGAAAATCGGCCTGCAGTTCAAGACGCACCGAGAGCATGTTGTAGTCCTCTTTGCTGATGCGTCCGCGCATGGACTGTACTTCGCGTGAGATTCCGAGAAGGTTCTGGACGTGATGTCCGACTTCGTGAGCAACGACATAGGCTTGTGCGAAATCGCCGGGCGCTCCAAACCGCCGCTTCAGTTCTTCGTAGAACGCGAGATCAACGTAGACCTTCTGGTCGGGCGGACAGTAGAAAGGGCCGGATGCCGCGGAAGCATAGCCGCAGGCCGATTGAACTGAGCCGGAAAAGAGAACGAGTGTTGGCTCGCGGTATTGCTTGCCCTGTCGACGGAAGAGCTCATTCCAGACATCTTCCGTGTCAGCGAGAACGACGGAGATGAATTGGGCGAGTTCGTCCTGCTCGGGTGAAAGGTTCGGCTGCTCGTATTGCGTTGACTGGCTCCCCGTCGTGCCGACTTGCTCGAGCAACGCGACAGGATCTCCACCAAGAACGGCGAAGAGAAGAACGATAACGATGAGTCCGCAGCCCCCGCCCATTGCGACAGGTCGCCTTCCACCGCCGCGGGAACGGCGATCATCTACATTCTGACTGGCTCGGCGACCTCTCCACTTCATGCAATTCAGTATCGTGATTTGAAGCCGATCTCAAAGCAAAAAAGAATGGCGATGCAGTGAGAGTCAACCAACCCGCTGTCCGGGGACGGCACCTTCATCCGGAGAGAGAAGAAAGATATCTTTCCCCCCGGGTCCGCTGGCAATGATCATCCCTTCGCTGACTCCGAACTTCATTTTCCGTGGCGCAAGGTTCGCGACCATGACGACAAGTCGTCCGACGAGTTCTTCCGGCTCATAGGCCGACTTGATGCCGGCAAAGACGTTGCGGGTTTCATCACCGCCGAGGCTGAGAGTGAGTTGCACGAGTTTACGCGCCTCCGGAACTTCGTTTGCCTCGATGATTCGGGCGACACGAAGGTCCGGTTTCAGAAAGTCATCGATCGTGATCTCATCGCCGATCGGGGTTTCGGTGAGGGCATCAGCGGAGTCGTCGAACGTTTGCGCTGGAGCGTTACTTGTTTCAACTTGCTTGGATTCTTCGATCATGGTTTCGATTTTGGCTGGGTCGACCCGCTGCATCATGTGTTTGAATTTATTGATTTCGCGGCCCGTAATCGGCTCCTTTGCCTGATCCCATGAGGTGAGTTCTTCACCCAGAAGTTCGCCTGCTTTGGCGGCGAGCTCGGGAAGAACCGGGGCAAGGTAGATCGCGAGGCTTCGAAAGAGGTTGAGGGCAACAGTGCAAACATCCTGAAGCTCCTGTGCTTTACTTTCGTCCTTCCGGAGTTCCCAGGGGGCATTGTTTTCGACAAATGGATTCGCCTGGTCGGCAAGCTCCATAATCATTCTCATCGCTTTGCTGAAATCGCCCACTTCGTAGGCTTCCGCGATTTCGCTACCTTTGGCGGAGAAGGTTTCGAAGAGGCCTCCATCGTCCGGATACTCCGCAGAGAGTCCAACATTCTGAATAAACTTCGCAGTTCGGCTCGCGAGGTTCACGACTTTGCCGACGAGATCGCTGTTAATTTTACTCACAAATTCCTCAGGATTGAGGTCGAGGTCTTCGACCCGCGAAGAAAGGCGCGTCGCGTAGTAGTAACGAAGGTAAGACGGATCGAGATGGTCGAGGTATTTGGCGGCTTCGATGAAAGTTCCGCGTGACTTCGACATTTTCTCTCCATCGACGGTGAGAAAACCGTGGATGTGAACTTTCGTAGGGAGAGTGAATCCCGCCGTTTTCAGCATCGCCGGCCAGAAGAGGGTGTGGAAATACTGAATGTCTTTTCCGATGAAGTGATGAATCTCAGTGTTGTCGCTCTTCCACCAGTCATCGAGTTTTTCGCCATTGGCATCGCACCACTGCTTCGTGGTTCCGATGTAGCCAATCGGAGCGTCATACCAGACATACCAGTAGTTGCCCGGTGAATCAGGAATCTCGAATCCGAAATACGGGCCGGGGCGCGAGATATCCCAGTCGCGTAAAGGTTCGTTGAGGAAGAAATTTTTCAGGTAGTTGGCACTCTCAGACGGAAGCGTGCCCGACTGCGTCCACTCGTTCAGAAAATCGTGAAGCTTTTCGATCTGCACGAAGAGATGCTTCGCTGATCGAATTTCGGGAGTCGTTCCTGACAGGGTGCTCACGGGATCGATGAGATCAGCAGGGCTGTAGGTCGCATTGCACTTGTCGCAGTTGTCACCCGGTTGGTCCTTTGAACCGCAGTTTGGGCAGGTGCCGCGAACGAATCGGTCGGCGAGGAAGACGCCTTTTTCGGTGTCAAAAAGCTGATCAATCTCTTCTTCTTTGATCATGTCGGCCTTACGGAGAGCGGTCCAGATCTCGTGGCAAACGGCACGGCTTTCCTCGCTGTTCGTCGAGCCGTAGTGATCGAACTCAATGCCGAATCCACTGAAATCGCGCTGGTGCGCTTCGCTGACTTCGGCGATGAGATCTTCTTCGCTGCGTCCTTCAGCCTGCGCGCGGATCGTGATCGCGGTGCCGTGCGTGTCGTCCGCGCAGATGTAGACACAGCGATTACCCGACATCTTCTGAAACCGGACCCAGATGTCGGTTTGCAGATATTCTACGAGATGGCCGAGGTGAATCGGGCCATTTGCGTAGGGAAGGGCAGAAGTGACGAGAAGCTGTCGCATGAGGTAGACCCTTATGGTTCAACGGCCTATTTTCAAATGCTTCTTGGGCGGAACGCCACTCTTAATCTTGACCTTGCTCGTGATCTTAATCTCCGTTGTGGGGATCAAGATCAAGATTAAGAAGATGATTAAGAGGACGGCTTATCCACCCGCCGCTTCTTTCTGCTCCCAGACATAACCGGTCCCATCTGGATCTTCGACTTCGACCCATTCGCCGGGAAACGACTTTCTCTGCCAATGGCGCCACTGTTCCTCTCGGATTTTACCAAGACCAACGCCTTTTTCCTCGGACTCATGGCGCATCAAAAATTCTCGGTCCTTGTTTTCATCTCTCACCGTTTTGGCAACGTAGTCGCCATATTCACCTGCCGGTTTGTTGCGAATCTCGACTTTGCCTTCGCGATTCTCCCCGATGAAACGGTTATTTTTGAGCTCTTGAATTTCCTGCATGCGGTCGCGCCGTGAGTTCATTGCGGCGCGATAGGATGCCTGAGACTCAGTCGCTTTTTCATCGTCTTTCCCGTGCTGATAGACATGAACATCCATGCTTAGATCGACTTTGATCGGTTCGGGTGTCGCGACATCGACGTCAAAAGTGGGGAGGCACGAAGTGACGCTTAGCGGCGCAAGTAGCGCAGCCATCCAGAGGAGGATGCCATGTTTTCGGAGCGTCATCAGGGAAGATGGACGTCGATTCAGGGATCTTCGGAAGCGGCCTCAGCCACATTTTCCAGAAGATTGTCGTTGTCTGTGTGTTGGTTGACCTTTGGGGTCGTGTTTCTGTTGTCGTGCAGGTGGAGATTCAGTTCGCGAGTGCCATAAGAACCCGCGAAACGTAAATCGAGATTCCCCTCCTGCCCCGTAAGATAGAGGCTACCGGCACCTCTGTCATAATCAAATCGTTTCAGCGCGATGAGTCCCAGTTCGGTAAGGCTTCGCTGCAAACTGCTCCAGTCATCGGGAAGGTTTTCAAGGATGGCATCGAATTTGGTGACATCAAACCATCCGGGGCCAACCGTTTGGATCTCGCCAGAGGATTCGCCGAGCACCTTGTCCCGGCCTTCGCTGATGAGTTTTAGTGAGACGAGGCCTTCCATCTCAAAGTTGTCCGGCACGAGGACCTGGGTGATGGGTCGAGTGTCCATTTCCGTTCCTGCGACCCAGGCGTCCCATTTCCCGGGATCGTTGAGATAGAAGTTAAAACCTGCCTCAGCGTAGCCGCCGTAGGCCTCGCCACCGAGCTCCCCGTAGACACCATTTTCATCAAAAGTGACACTGAGATAGAGATTGTCCGCCTCGTAGTCTTTCCAAACAAAGCGGTCGAGTTCGAAGACCTGGACGATGTTGTTGCTAACTTGTTGAATCGGAACGTTGAACTCGATGTTTCCGGTGAGGCCGTAAAGATTAACCTCGTAGTCAGGGAATCGATACACGTAGCCTTCCTCATCGGGAATGTTAAGCTTCAGCTCAATGCGTCCATCCTGCATGTTCGTTGTCGCGTTGAACGGGAAGGGGACCATCCCGATGGGGATTCCAGTCGGAGCGATGACGATCTTTCCGGCAGTGGCGTTAATTGTTTTAATTTCCCAATCGGGCGAATTCTCGATCGTCCCGCCGTCGTCCAACCCGACGCTGGCACCCTCGTTCTGCTCCCGGAACTTGCGCTGGTATTCGATCCACCAGAAAAGACCCTGACCAACATGCAAAGCGGGACCGATGAGATCGATCTTTTCGATCTCCTGATTGGCGAGACCGGCGAGTGAGAACTCGACGAAGATCGTGGGGAGAAAGGCAACGGTGATAAATGAGTTATACGGATCTTTAATCTCAATCCCGGCAAGCTCTACTTTTTGAAGTTTCTCTTGAGCCAGCAGTCCATCGGGCGAAAGCGGGACGTCGATCAGTTTTGTTTCTATCGCGAACTCCAGGCCGGTAATCTGCGGAATGAGTGATTCGAATCGAACTTGGCTCTGCGTGATTTCGACTTGGTTTAGAATCCAGGTAGGAAGCTCTGAGACCTCATTTCCACCTCCTTCCGTATCCTCCTGATTTTCTCCTTTTCCAGAATCTGTGATCGATTTGAGACCTTCGCCGACACGCAGGACTGCTCCGGTCACCTTCACTTTCTCAACTTCTCGCGTACGCTGGAGGGCTTCAGCGGTGGCCGAGAGTTCGATCTTTCTGACCGAGAGAACTTCGGATTCATTGATTCCCGGAGTAGTGCGATTGTCAGGGAAAAGATTAGGATCGGAGTTTTCATCCGGCTCAATCGGGTCAATGGAATGATTGCGTAATTTTAGATTCTCAAAAACAAACTTGTAATCGAAAGGCTCCACGTCAGCGCCTTCCTTGGTTTCGATCGAAAAATCAGCGAAAACTTTTGGGACTTTTCCTTTCGCGAACTGAGAGTCCGCGACGATTTTGCCATCGGTCACCTCGAGGGCGCTTATTTTGTAGACGGGGCGATTTAGGGGGCCGGTTGATTCAGGAGGGTCATCGGCAGCGTTCAGCCAATTACCGAGTGTTTCGTCGGTGAAATTGAACTTCGGCCCGCGCATAGCGAGTCGATCGAGTTGATTGTTGAAGTTGAAATCAGACCACTTGCCTGCCAGTTCGGCGCGGTCCAATTCAATCAGCGGGTCCACTCCGACAGCAACGCCGGGTGCGAACAGGCGTGTATTTGAAAAGCGAATTTCTGAAGGTTCTGCAGAGGCAAAACCTGTCTGACCTCCGAAACGAAGGTCGCGCAAGGTTCCGGCGATAGCCGTCTCGAGATGCGGTGCTTCCGTTTCGCCGAAATTCGTCTCCCGCATTACGAATTTGCCGTCATTAAGACTTAGCGATTCAATGATCCATGGCAGTCCCGGATCTGTTCCCTGTTTGGCTCCGGGAGGATCCGTTTTAATTCGGCACCGGGAAAGTGTTTCGTCGGTCATGACGACTTCAAGGTCGGCGATCTCGATCGCCGAAAAGATTCGGTGATCGAGGATCGACTGGAGCGATTCGGCTTCGACGCTGATCGATGAAGCTGAAGCAAGCTGGGCTTCGGTGCTCCCGATCGCAATATCGGTGAGGGAGAATTCGATCGCGCCGGGAGAGGTAAGTTTTCCACCGACCGTGCGGATCTCCTCCAGCTCGAAGGCGCTGTTGAAGGTCATGTCAGGGAGTGCGACCCCGCCGGATGAGCCATCAAAGTCCTGGATTGAAAAAGTCGAGTTGCCCAGGGAAATGTTCCGGACGATCCATTCAACAGGGTTAGTAGCGAGACCTGACCCTGTTAGATCTGTTGTCGCGGCCGGGGTGTCAGTTTTACTTGCAGTCCTAACAAACCACTCCGGCGTGATCGTAGTGTTGATGCCGGAAAGTATGAGATAGGGAATCTCGAACCGCGTCAGTTCCTGATTCAGGATCAAGCCGGCGGAAAGGAGTTCGATTTCTTCTCCGCCTGTTTTATCCTCCAACTGAATCGCCGATAGCTCCAGTGTGATCGGAGAGGCAAGATTTCCGGCCTCATCAAATTTAAAAGCCGGGGTTTCGAGCTGCCAGTTCCCGGTAACTGGAGGAATGCCGTCCAAGTCCAGGAAAAGCATGCCATTATTTATCGAGAGTGACTCGGTGAAAATAGCGAATTTTGAGAAGTCAGGAGGAGCCGAAGTGGAAGTTTTACGATCGGACTTTTTTGTCAGTGCGCTGAGGGCTTTATCATCGAGACGAACGAGAGGGGATTCGAAGCGGACGGACTTAAGTTGGCGGTCGAGGCGCAGCTTTTGGAAATCGTAGCTCAGGGTGATCTCCGGTACTGAGAGCGTTGGCTCATCTGCTTCGAGTCCCTTTGGGGAAAGCCTCAAATTTTGAATTGTGACCTCGCCAATCGGATAGAGATCGATTTTTTCAACCGAGACATCGAAGGGTTCCACGTAGAGTCCGAGGATATCGTTTACGATCCGGGCGCGATTCAGATACACGGAAAACGCGATCACTGCGGCGAGAGCGATCGCGATAAGTGTGACCACGGAAGACCACGCGAGGAAGCGTAGCAACCATCGAAGAATGAGTTTTGGAGGACGCCGTCTCCAGCGTTCGCCCGGGTTCTGTTCGTGTTTCGGCACTGTGGCCGAATATAGTCAATGAACGACGCATTGCCAGCCCGTCTCAGCGCGCGGCCTGCACTTCGAAAGCGTGAATCAGCTGCAGGTTTGCAACCTCGATGGGAGTCATCGTTTCCTGCACGGCGGCAACGGAAGGAGTACGCGGCTGGTATTGGATGCCAAATTGCTTCGCGAACTGATGGCCCTGAGCGCTCGTGAAAAAGAAGCCGCGTCGGAGATAAATTTCGTTTCGAGCTCTCCACAAGCCCTCCGGTGGCAGTGCCTTTAGCTCCTGTGCTCTCAATGGTCTGGCGTGGGAATCAGGAAAAACCCACGGAGCCGAGGTCGCTACCGGCTGGAGAGTCGGAAACTGAGACCGGGTTGCCGTTTTTTGCGATGAAGCGGGATGAGTCATGATCGAGCGGGTTTTCCCCGGTTCGAGACCTTCCACGAGAACGATTGCACCAAGCGCCCGGCTTACTTGCTTTTGATGGCCATTCGTCTTGGTGAGAAAGCGCGGAACTTTCACGGACGCGTTCTTCAGGATTGGGAAGATGAGATCGGTTTTGATTGCGTAGTTAACCGACTGGGGAAGATAGCCGCCCTGTGCGATACGATCCATCGAGTTCAGTCCTGCCGCGACTACTCCGACAACGCGACCGGTCGAGGAAATGAGAGGTCCTCCCGAGTTGCCGGGTTGGACGGGAGCGGACACCTGAAGAAACCGGGGATCGTCGCGGACACCCGAGAGCGCGTTGACGTGGCCTTTTGAAATTTTGGGATTAATCCCCAGCACGGTTGGATCAGGAAAACCTGCTGCAGTCACCTCGGAAGAATATCCGACTTCTCCGGCCGAAATAAGACCAAGATAGCGACCGTCCCATTTCGCAATTTTAAGGATCGCGAGATCGTTGGCAGGATCGAGAGCGATAATTTGCGCCGGGACGGGACCGTCCGGCGTGTGAATGAGGATGTTCCCCGCATTCTTGATCACGTGGTGGCAGGTGACGAAGTATCCTTTCGGGTTAACGGCAAAACCGGTTCCGAACTGACTCGCGCTGAGAGACGCACTTAAGAGCACGCCTACAGCAACGATCGCTGCGTAAAGCTTCATGATGGTTAGTTTTCTCGGTCACTCGGTTCAACGCGTTTGTGAAACGTTGAGCAAAGTGGTTATTGATATGTCCGGTGTCTGAAGTCGGACGGGCAGGATGTGTTTCAGGCACCCTAATGTTTGTGTTATGGAAATTATAATACCACTCTAAAGATCGCGCAAGCTAGAATTTATAATTTCCATAAAATAGCCGGTTGGTTGAACGTCTTGGAGACGTGACAGTGCGGGTTTTGGGGGTAAATCCTCGCTTGCTTTGGCTGGAGTTTGCGTCAAATTCCAGCCCCGCTGAGCAGTCAGCAAGCTAGATGGAATCGGGACGTGGCGCAGTCTGGTAGCGCATCACACTGGGGGTGTGGGGGTCGCAGGTTCAAATCCTGTCGTCCCGACCATCTTGAGCGGAACCAATCTATTTCTCTGGATTTCGTTCTTTTTCGAGTTCGGTGTTCTTCGATTCGAAGGTATTCAGGATACCAATCGAATTCCGGGTGCCAATCGAGCAGACTCTGCTAGGCTGAAAATCCTCCCCTTCTTTTCTCAAAAGATAATCAGCCATGTCAGCATCCACCAATAGTAGCGGATCGGGGAGTAATTTTGTCCCTCCATCGACGGAGGATCTCAATGCGGTCCTCGAACAATATGAGTTCCTCGAGATTCTTGGTCGGGGCGGGATGGGGGCGGTTTACAAGGCTCGCCAAATCAGTCTCGACCGACTTGTCGCAATTAAGATTCTTCCGGCCGCTCTTGCTGCGGAGGATGGGGAAGACGACTTTCAGTTTGCCGGACGTTTTCAGCGAGAAGCCCGAGCGATGGCAAAACTGAGTCATCCGAATATCATCGGGGTCTTTGATTTCGGAGTCACGAGTGACGAGCAGTATTACATCGTGATGGAGTATATCGAGGGCACAGATTTGCAAGCCCTCATTCAAACCGGAGGACTGACGACCGATCATGTCGTGGGATGGACGACACAAATTTGTCAGGCTCTTCAGTATGCCCACGGGCAGGGAATCGTTCACCGGGACATCAAGCCGGCAAACGTGATGGTAACAGTCGGAGGCGATATCAAGATTGCCGATTTCGGTCTCGCAAAGCTCACAGGATCCAGCGACAACGAACCGGCGCTAACGATGACGAATGTGGCGATGGGAACACCGGACTACATAGCTCCGGAAGCTCTCGATTCTGACGCCGAGCCGGATCATCGCGCCGATCTCTATGCCGTGGGGGTCATGCTCTATGAGATGCTGACCGGGAAGATTCCGCGTGGCGCATGGAAAGCACCTTGCACCCAGGTGGCGGGGTTGGACCCACGTTATGATGATCTGGTCACCAGGGCAATGGACTCAGATCCTGAGGGGCGATTTCAGAATGCTTCGGAAATTCAGACAACTCTCTATGATATTTCAGTTTCCCCGGTTGCGACCTCTGAAGCGGTGATCGAATCGGGTCCAAAGCTGGGCGAACCGCATCGTCCTGAAAGCCGTCTCAAGTTTAAGGATATCGAGCATCTGGACGAGATGCCGCCTGCTCCAGCGGCAGCCGATGGCAAAAAGGCGGTAAAGATGATCATCATTGGAGTCGCCGCAGCGTTGGTTCTCGGAGTGGGTGCCTTACTGCTCATCTCGGGGGATGATGAAGAAGTAGCAGAGCCGGTGGCTGCGATCGTCGAGTCACCACCACCCGTCAAGCCGACTCGGGACAAGCCAGCTCCAGGCAGTTCCTCGCAGTCAGATCAGCCGGAAGTTTCTGCTCCTCCCAAAATGCTGCAGCCTAAACAGAAGGCTCCAGTACAGGTGAAAGCGCCGGTTACTTCATCGGTGAGCGAACCCTTCGAATTTTCCTATGGGACTTCGCGTTATCGTTTTGTTCCAGCCCCTCTCCCGTGGCAGGAAGCGCGAGTGAGCGCTAACGATGTGGGTGGGACTCTTGTTGTATTCGAGACGCCGGAAGAGCTGGAACAGGTTGGTCGGGAGTTAGCAGAGGCGGTTCCGGTCGGGGCATCGTTCCCGGCGGGGGCCACGATTGTGGAGAAAGGAGTGTTCACCTGGGAAAACGGCTTGCAGTCGGATTCAAATTTTTCGGAGCGCTGGCATGATAGTGTCATGGAAGGCGGGGGAACCGGCCAGCTTATCTTGGAGCGTCTCAGTCCCTCGCCGAAGGATTTTTTGTTTCGAAAGGTCTACGACACGGCACCGGAATCATTGGCTGGATACTTGGTTGAGTGGGATGAAACGAGAAAGGAGCCTGAAGCGGTAGAGTTCGAATTTGATGGTTCCCGTTATCGCTTCGCACCGGGAAATGTGAGTTGGGATGTCGCGCGAGAAAGAGCTGAAGAGGCGGGGGGTGGACTTGCCTCGATCGAGACGGAGGCGGAGAACGAAGCGATCTTCGCGACACTCAACGAGTATCTGCTCCCGAACAAAAATACGCTCCTCGGTGGAATTGCTGAAGATGGAAAGTGTCGATGGCTCAGCGGTGAGCCGTTTCAATTCGCAGGTTGGAAAGAGGGTTACAGTTTTACTGGAAACGGTTATCTCGTTCTTCACTGTCCAACGATTGATCGGGACAAGTTTCACTGGTGGGTCCTGGAAGGGACGGACCAAGTCCTTCCCGCGACTGAAGGGTATCTGGTCGAGTGGAGAAATGAAATCGATCCGGAAGTTCCGAAGATGACGGAAAATACTGAACCGGAGGACCCGCGACTTGCGGCCCTCGAGAAAGGATTTAAGGCACGCTACGATCAGGATGCTGAGGCGCCCTATCAGGCCGCTCTTGAGCAGCTTGAAAAGAGTTATGTTTCCAACGGAATTCGCAGGGCTCGCGAGACGGCGCGGAAACGGGGAGATATCGTTGCGGTGAACGCTATCGATGAGGCGAAGTCGATAATGCTCGGTGGTGAAGGAGTCCCGGACGAAGACGATCTCGATGCGCCGGAGGAACTCAAGCAACTCAATGCCATTTATCGAGAGTCTCATTCCCAACTTCTTCGTGAACGGGCAGAAAAGGCCGCTCCCCTTTATGAGATCTACATTGGAGCCCTCGACAACTACATCACGGAATTGACCCGCAAGGATCAGATTGATAAAGCCCGCAGCGTATCGGCATATCGGGAAGAGATTGCGAAACGCGGGAGCCTGACTGCGATGGCTCCAGGTCCTGCGATGGAGCAGTCGCAGGCGGAATCCAAACCGGCGGCTCCACTGCTTGAGGCTACAGGAACGGAACGTGAGCAGGTTCGTTCGCTATCGGAATGGATCCTTTCACACGGAGGAAGGTTGGAAATTAAGGTGCGGAACGAGAACAATCGTCAGGTGACTCTCATTGATGAATTACCGAACGGTTCCTACGAGGTGATGGGTGCGGAAGTTCATCTGAATGATATCGCCCCTGAAACCATCGCTTTGTTTCCTTCTTTGAAGGACCTTTGGTGGATTACCCTGCATGGAAGTGACTTACCGGATTTAAGTTTTCTCACTCGACTACCGTCGCTACGGCATTTGCATTTCTTTGGACCCATTCCGGAGGGATCGTGGGGGATAGTTGGTTCGCTTTCCGAACTCGAACAGCTGACCTTGCGAGGGAGAATAGCGGACAACCAGATTGAGCAATTGGTGAGCCTGGATTCTCTCGACTTTATGTCGGTTGAATATGTGCCCAGTGGCGTGGGGTTTGCCGGGATGAAAAATTCGAAAGCTCTAAGGCGATTGCTTCTGGGGGACAATGGTAGTGAATTGACTGACGATGGAGTGACCGCGATCGTCGAATCCTTCCCGGATCTCGAGGAACTGCGTCTCGGAGCGTGGGATAACGGTGCCGAAGTTTCCAGTTTATCCTTTCCGCTCATTGCCACTCTGGGTGATCTCAAGATCCTGCACATTCCGGGGAAGGCCATCGATGACGGGGCCTTTGAATCGCTCGCAAAAAATAAGCATCTGGAATTTCTGTCGCTAGGGGGGACTTCGGTGACCGGTGAGGGAATTGAGGCGCTTTCAACGCTCAGAAGTTTGCGGGAGCTCGAGTTTTGGGCGGCTCCACTTGAGGATGAGGCTCTCGAAAAGATTGCCGATTTTGATTCGTTGGAAACCGTCAATCTCAACCAAACTGCGGTCTCTTCCGAGGCTGTCGCGACGCTCCGGGCAGCTCGCCCTGACCTTCTCGTGAGAAAGGAAGAATGATGAAAGTTGCTAAACTGGTGGAGAAGAATTTGTTTAGATAGACGAATCTAACTCACAAGATTTGCATTTGTTTAGCGGTCACAGCACACAATCTTCCACCAAAACTGGATCGAGAAGTAGTGTTGCCTTCCGATCTCTGGCGGGGTCTTGAATTCTTGAGAGGAGTAGCTCAAAGGCAAGCTTACCGCGAGCTTCGGTGCCAAGATCGATCGTTGCGGGGCGTGGATAAAGACCTTCGAGGTAAGCCGATTCGTTGTCGCAGGAGATAAACTCGAAATCCCGCCCCGGCTCCAATTTGCAGCGTCGACACGCCGCATGCGCTAGTGCCGTCATGTAGTCGGAAGGAAGAAACAGTGCCGTCGGCCGAGTGCCCTTCGGAGTTGTCGACAATCGATGAAATAATCCATCCATGAGTTCAGAAGCTGCAGTATTCGGTTTGAGATCAGTTTTTTTGGGCGATTGCTTTGTGACTTTCAGTTTCAGCTTTCGCGCCTCTTTCACAAATGAATCGACACGGACTTCATAAGACGGATTCTCGGAATCAATCGTTAGCACGGCGACGTGCAGGTGCTGTTTTCTTTTGAGATATTGGGCTGCCATTTCTCCAACGGCACTATTACCTGGAAGGACTGCGTCATTCTCCCCTTCCGCATTCGTGGTTAGCCAGAGGCTGGGGATTTCAGCGGCGGTTCGTGTCAGCCGGTCCCGTGAACGGAGGCCGTGGAGGAGCAATCCATCCAGATTGTCACGACTAATCCAATCAGGTACCGAAGTGCAATCATCGAGCGAGAGAAGTGAGACCGTGATGTTTTTTTCTGCGGCGGCGCGTCGAGCCCCTTCGTAAATCGAAGCAACGAATGCACTGTGCTCAGTCAGGGCCCTGTCGAAAGTGAGAAGCGCTACATGATTATGCATTGTCAGAGCGGCAGGCTTGACGGAGCGTCCGGGCCTTTGGCTGCTCGGGGGAGCCAGATATTGCAGCTCAGCGATCGCTTTTCTCACTGCTTCTTCAGCGCGAGCACTCACGCCGGGACGTCCGTTAATGATACGAGAAACCGTGGCGTGGGATACCCCTGCCTGCTGTGCCACGTCTGTCATCGTTGGTGTTTTCATCGCTGAGGAAGAATGTTTCACGATTATTATGCAAAATCAAAATGTAAAATAATTGCATAATAAGGATTGCGGTGCTGTTATTGCTGTGTAGCCTTGTCTTCAGGATGGGAAAAGACGTTTACGAAGATTTGATTCCGCTCTACGGCGACATGCACAATCACTGCGGCATTTCGTATGGGCACGGCTCGCTCGACGACGCGATCTCGAATGCGAAGGAGCAGCTCGACTTTGTCTCGATCACAGGGCACGCGCATTGGCCGGACATGCCGGCTCCGGATCCTCGTATCCAATACATCATCGATTTCCACGAAGAGGGCTTTGCGCGGCTCAAAGCCGTCTGGGAGGAAATGATGAAGACCCTTCGTGAGAGAAACGAGGAGGGTGAGTTTGTTCTTTTCCCCGGCTTTGAAGTTCACTCCTGTGAATCGGGTGACCGGAACATGCTCTACAAAAATCTTGAAGGGGACATCCTATACCCGAAAGACATTTCAGATTTACACGATCGACTGCAAGTCCTGCGCGACGCGGGCAAAGACAGCATCGCACAGCCACACCATGTCGGGTATCGAACGGGGACGCGCGGAATTGATTGGGACACTTTTGATTCGCGGTTTGCGCCCTTCGTGGAGATGCTTTCAATGCACGGATGTTCGGAGAGCAGCGAGAACACACGTCCGTTCCTGCACTCGATGGGACCCTCCGATTTCGACAGTACGATTGCCGCCGGTTTGGAGAAGGGACATGTTTTTGGCTTCTCCGGCGGAACCGATCACCATAGCGGGCATCCAGGGAGTTATGGTCATGGCAGGACCGGGGTGTGGTCATCTGACCGAAGTCGCGAGGCAATTTGGGAAGCTCTCTACTCGCGGCGGATGTATGCCCTTACCGGCGACAGAATGGATCTGAAGGTTTCGGTAAACGGTGCGCCGATGGGCTCCGTTATTCCAGTGACGAAAGAACGACGCGTTGCGATTGATCTCGCTGCAGGTGGCGCGATTGATTCTGTCGACGTGATTAAGAACGGGAGTCTCGTGAGACGTTTTTCTCAGACTGATTTTTCAGTGCCAAAACCAGAAGGAACGATCCGAACAAAGATTCATCTCGAGCTCGGATGGGGGGCGAAACATCGTAGCGCTGAATGGAAGGTGGCATTCGGGGTCGATGAAGGCCGTGTCGTTGCTGTCGAGCCACGATTCCGGGGGCTTGAGGTCGTTTCACCGGCAGAGCGCGAGTCGGAGGCGGGCGAGTCTTTTTACCGTTCGCGGGTCCTCGATCAAACTGATGAGGAGGTGACTTTTGAGACAGTCTCGAACGGAAATGCGACCAACAGCACCAGTGCAACGCAGGGCATGTGTCTCGAGGTTGAGATGCCGATTGAGGCAAAGGTCTACGCCGTCATGAATGGGGTTCGCGCGGAGCACACTCTCGCGGAATTATTGCACGGAGCCCGTAGCGGAAACCTTGATCATACCGATGCTCCCTCGTGGCGCTTCAATCGGGCACCGATGCCGGAGGAGTTGAATTGGCAAATGGAATGGATCGATGAAGACGACTCAGGAGACGAGAGCAATTACTACGTCCGCGTGAGGCAGACGAATGATCAGTGGGCGTGGAGCTCTCCTGTATTTTTAAGGAACGAAGCATGAACAACGAAACCATTCGAGTGGGCATTATCGGAACCGGGAGTCGCGGGATCACCTGCATCGGGCGTCAGATTGCGGAGCAGAGCAGTGAACTGAACATGACGATCACCGCTTTCTGTAATCGGACCGAGAGCCGAATGCAGATCGCGCTGGATGATCTCAACGCGGTGGCAAAGAAGGCGGGAAACGAACCATTCGCGCCGCGTTTCTATTCTGATCCAAAGGCATTGATCAACGATGATGAAGTTGACTTTATCGTGATCACTTCGCCGACGGCATCGCATGCCGAGGCAACGATCCCTGCACTGGAGTCAGGGAAGAAAGTCTACCTTGATAAGCCGATTGCCCACACCCTTGAGGATGCTCTTGCGATTCGCGAAGCTGAGGATCGGACCGGAAATGCAATGATCATGGGATTCACGCGTCGCTATGAAAAGCCATGGATCGATCTTCATAAGATGGTCGCAAGTGGTGTCATCGGTGATCTGAAGATGATGCTGATCCGCGCAGTCTTGCCTTATTCTTTTTACTTCCAAACCTGGCATCGGACACGTGCTGTCAGCGGCGGGGCGCTCAACGATAAAGGCTCCCATTACACTGACGTGTTCAACTGGTTTGCGAACGGAAGAGCGAAACAGGTGAATGCCTTCGGGGGACGAAATGTTTTTCACGAGGAGGAGGATGCGCCTGAATTCTGCGCGACGTGCGACCGCGACTGTGCCTACCGGGTCGAGCAGGCAATGCCGGATACTCAGGACCAGATGAAAGGGGCTGTC
Organism: Verrucomicrobiales bacterium; assembly: GCA_029210205.1. Taxonomy (GTDB): domain Bacteria; phylum Verrucomicrobiota; class Verrucomicrobiia; order Verrucomicrobiales; family DEV007; genus Arctic95D-9. The sequence goes on from JARGOD010000016.1 coordinate 15,866, forward strand.
GACCGCAGTTATGAAACGGAGACAGATCCGCTGAAGCGAAAGGACAACTGCGTCTACAAAAAAGGCGCTGATATTTTTGATCACGCCTCGATACACTATCAATACGACAACGGAATTGTTGCGAATATCTTTTACACCGTCTATGGCCCGCAGTCGGACGATGAAGAAACGCTGGAACTGGTTGGAACGAAAGGGCGGATTATCCTGACCAGGCTTCGCGGTGAGATCGATATCGTGACAGACTATGGCCACCGCAGTCATGAAGTGATTCACTGCAAATCGGAAGCTTTCGAAACGTCGCACTTCGGCGCAGATCGAAAACTGGTTCAGGAAATGGCGGCCTTTGCGCGTGGTGCAGCGTCACCGGTTGACGGTTGGGACGGCATGGAGGCGACTCGAATGGTTCTCGCCGCGATGCAGTCGATTGATGAGGGGGGAGAAACGGTCCAGTTCTCCGGAGTTCCTGACGCGCCGCGTTCCTGATACGACTTAAACTACGACCCTCATGAAGAGCACCCTTCCTCCCAACTACATCCGCCTTTGTGCGATGATGTTTCTTCAGTTCGGCATCTATGGCCTTTGGTTGCCGATTGCCGGAAAGTTCCTCACCGCAGACCCCGAAACCTCAGGCGGCCTCGGCTTTTCAGAGGGACAAATGGGAATGATCGTTGGCATCGCCGCGTCGATCGGTGCCCTTTGCTCGCCACTCATCGTGCAGTTCGCGGACCGGAGATTTCCCGCGCAGCGCGTTCTCGGTATTTTAATGATGACCGGAGGTCTTCTTAAGATCGCCGTTTATCCGCAGTCAACTTTCCTCGCCTGGTTGCTTCTCTCGGTTTCTTTCACCCTCATGTTCATGCCTGCGGCGGCGATCTGTAATGCTCTCGCGATGCGTCACCTCGACGATCCGGGAAGACAGTTTCCCGGGGTGCGGCTCTGGACAGCGGTGGGATGGGTTCTCATGGGGTGGACCTTTTCTCTCCTCGTCTTGAAGACCGACGTCCAAGGCAGCTGGCTTCCTCCTTTTTTCAAAGGAGACGACGTCCCGATGGTTGCCGGGGAAATGAAAGAGTCGGTGATGTGGTCCGGTATCATCGCCTTCCTCTACGGTATCTGGGCTTTCTTCTTTCTGCCGAAGACACCGCCGGTTGCGTCGAAATCGAAACGTCCTGCTGTCGCTGATGCGTTCGCCCTCCTCAAGATACCATCGATCGCCGCTTTGTTGATCGTGACCCTCGTGATCAGTCCGATGAACCACCTCTACTTTATGCAATGCGCGAAGTTCCTTGGCGAAGCCGGGCTGGACAGCGCCTACCTTTTGCCGGCGATGGCGATTGGTCAGATCTGCGAGATCCTCATGTATCTCGTTCTCGGACGTGTCCTTCCAAAGATCGGATACAAGGCTGTCCTCTTGATTGGAATTGGCGCCTACGTCTTTCGGTTTTTCCTGTTTGGAACGATCGGGCTTCCGATGGCAGTGATCATTTTTGGCCTTTCGATCCACGGACTCTGTTACGCCTTCTTCACGAGCACCTGTTTCATCTACATGAACAAGGTTGCGTCAAAGGATGTCGCGAACACCGCTCAGTCAGTCTTCAACTTCATCTGGTATGGGATCGGTCCGCTTCTCGCGGTCGCCCTGAATGGTATTCTTGCGTCCTTGTTCGCGAGCGGAAAGATGTTCGCTCACGCCGAGTTCAAAGGATTTTGGTATTCGTTGGGAGCGATCTCGCTGGTGGGTTTGATTGTCCTCGCAATTTTCTTCAGAGAACGAGCCGAGCCTCAAGAGGCGAAGGCCGGATCCGGGATCGAGTCTTGACTCCATTCTCGGGTTTGGGCCAAACTTCAGGGATGAGGCATTTACGATTTCTTCCGCTGCTTGCGACCCTCGTCATTTCTTCAACTTCAGGTTCAGCGCAAAATTCGCAGGAGGCGAGATCGGTCCTCGTCGATCCTGCACGCAGCGCTCAGTTCGCTATTGTGAACAGTGCTATCGACGGTAAGTGGGCACCACTGAGTGAAGGAGCGGATCTTTACACGAATTCAGAGAAGTATCAGTGGAAAGATGTTCCCCAGTCACTTGTGGGAACGCACTTTCTTTCGCTGCCCATCCATCAGGGGTTTGTTGAATTCGATGTCGCCTCGGATGGTTTTGTATTCCTCGTCACGAGCACCCGGTGGGGTGGTGGGGGAAACAGCAGCGGTGACTGGTTGGATGAAGTGATGCTTGAGCGGGATCTGAGACGGGCCGGGTGGAGAGAGCTTAAGGGCGTTGGCGACCTTACTGCGGGAGATCCGGGGGAGATGATCATTTTCTGGCGTCACAGTGAACAGGGAGAGAAGTATCGTGTTCGGACCGAAAAGTATGTAGCTCCGATGCTCCTGATCCGGCCGATTCTCTAAGGGTGGAGGAGGAGATGTCTCGACAGTAGCGTGCGCCCGGAAGGCTTTGCCTCTTCCACTACAAACTCCCGCCGTAGCTGTCCCGCCTCTGCGGGAGTGGAAACGCTGAGCGGTTGTCATCCCCGCATGCCGCGGAATATTGACTTGCTTTGCGAGGTCGCGAATTTGAGGCTGATGGTGAATGAAACCCATCGTTACCTTCCTTGCTCTTCTCCTTTTCACCACGGCTGGAACCGCGCTTGCTCAGCCCCATTTTGGAAACGGCATTAAGATAGGGGAGACGGCCGCGAATTCGACGATTGTCTGGCTCCGTCTCACGGAGAAACCCGAACCCCACTGGGGCGGACTCAAATGGCTCGGGGTCGAGGATCGCAAGTTCGACGTCGGAGAGCTTGGCGAGAAGCAGTTTCCGGAAGGCGCAACGCTGGAGCAAATGGAGGGCAGTCTCTCAGGCACTCCCGGTCAGGTCCAATTGAGCTGGTGGCCGGAGGGGCAACCGGAAGCCAAGGCACAGAAAAAATGGTTGGAAGTCCAACCAGAGCGCGACTTTACCCTGCAGGTGAAGATCGAAGCGTTGGAGCCGAATCAGCGCTACGAGCTGGAGCTCAAGAGTCGATCAGCTGATGACCAGCCGGGCGCAACCATTTCCGCCTCCTTCAAGACCGCTCCCGGAGTTGACGAGAGCGCTCCCTTTCGCTTCACCGTGTCTACCTGCCAAAGCTGGAAGACTCGCGACAAAGGCACTGCCGGACTGCAAATCTATGATCACATGCTGGCGCTCAAGCCGGCCTTTTTCCTCCATCTTGGCGACATTGTTTATTATGATAAAGCGAGCGCCGGAGGAGACGTCGATGCCCGCACTCCGGAACTGGCGCGCTTCCATTGGAATCGCTGGTATGGCTGTTCCGACGTCATCAAGTTCCACCGACAGGTCCCGAGCTTTTTCATTAAGGACGATCACGACACGGTGACCAACGATAGCGTTCCGGGCGATCGGGTGGGCGACCTGACCTGGGACAAAGGGCTCTCGATTTTTCGCGAACAGGCTCCGATGAGTGAGCAGACCTATCGCACGCGCCGCTGGAGTCAGGATCTGCAGTTCTGGGTTGTCGAAGGACGCGACTTCCGCAGTCCTAACGAGATGCCTGACAGTCCGGAGAAAAGCATCTGGGGTGCGGAGCAAAAGGCCTGGTTCAAGGAAACTGTCCTCGCTTCCGATGCGCCTTTTAAGATTCTCTTTTCTCCCACGCCCGTCGTCGGGCCGGACCGTGAGAAAAAGCGCGACAATCACTCAAACAAAAACTGGTCCTATGAAGGAGACGAGATCCGAAAGTTCCTTGCGGAGAATAATGTCATTGTGATCTGCGGCGATCGACACTGGCAATACCACAGCATCGACGACAAAACCGGAGTCCACGAGTTCAGCGCCGGGGCCACTTCGGAGGCACACGCAGGTGGCTTCAAAATGAGCCTGCGAACCGACGAGCACCAATACCTCGCCATCATCGGCGGTTTCCTAAGTGGCGAGGTTGCGGGTGACGAACTGACGATGCGACACCATGAGGTCAACGGCAGTGTTACCTACGAATATCGCTTCCCGGCGAAGCGTTGAAGGGCGCGGATTTGAAACGTAGCGGCTTTGGGAAGAAAGCCGATCGATGCGCGGCCATTGAGAGATAAACTCCCGACCTGCCATCTTTTGATATTCATCAGGAAGTTGTGCTTTCGAAACGAGCTTGTTGACTGCTGACTTCTTTTCCAAATCCAGTGAAAAACTGGCGTGAGCTTCGCAGGCGGTAGGAAACCGCCTCTCCTTGATTTTTCATCGCGTATCCGCCGTGTTGATCAGATGTCGTGCTGTTGCCTTCGCCACTCCCTCAGCCTGTCCCCCAAATTTCTCCTCTTCTTCTTCACACCCTCATCCTTCGATTCACTCAAATCCTCGCGCTCGAACGGATCGTTTCCCAGGTCAAAAAGCTGCGTCTTTCCAATTTCGGGATACACGATCAGTTTCCAGTCATCATCGGTTCGGATCATGCGCTGGGTGTTGGTGAAATAGCCGAAGATGGCGTCGTGGTGGGCTTCTTCTTCCATCCGAAGAATGGGGGCGAAGCTCTTGGCGGTGACGGAATCTGGAACATCGATGCCGGCGAGGTCGCAGGTGGTGGGGAAGAGTTCGCGCAGGTAGATCATGGCGTCGCGGCGATGGCCGGGTTCGATACTTGGACCGTCAATGATCATGGGGACGCGGGCGGTGTGTTCGTATTGATTCTGCTTCCCGCGAAGGCCGTGCGATCCGCAGGCCATGCCGTGGTCGCTCGTGAAAATGATGATCGTGTTTTCCCGCTGCCCGGATTGATCGAGGGCGCGAAGGATCGCTCCGATCTGGGTGTCGAGATCGTCGACGACGGAGTAGTAAACCCGGAGGAGATCGCGGACGGCGTCTTCGGTGCGCGGCCACGCGAGAAGCGCTTCATCGCGTCCATCGAAGTTTCCGTGATCGAAGGGATGAACGGGGAGGTAGTCGGCGGGAAGGGGAATGTCGCTGACCTCGTGTTTTCCCTCGAGTCCGGGAGGCATCATGAGCGGGTCGTGGGGGGCGGTGAAGTTGACGTGCATCATCCAGGGCCTGGAACGTTCCTGCTCAAGTAAACCGATCGCGGCTTCGGCGATGGTTTTGCTGATGTCAGGAGTGACGCCGATTCCCAGTTCGGGATATTTGGTCTTCCCGTCGCCGCTTTGAAAGATCCATCCTTTGTAGCCGGTGATGGGGAACCCTTTCCAGTCGGTTTGGCCGGGCTCCCACCATTTCGCACCGCCGCTGCCAAAGTGACCGGCGACGTCGGTGTAGCCATAAGCGGAAGGGCGTCCGCTGACGTGCCATTTGCCGACGTGGAAGGTTTCGTATCCTGCCTCGCGAAAGGCCTCCGGCCAGAAAGTGGGATCCCCGCGCAGGGTCGCGCCGCGAGTGCCGTCGATGCCGTTTTCCCATCCATGTTGTCCTGTGAGGATTTCGGCGCGGCTCACGACGCAGATGGGGTAGGAGCAGTAGGCCCGGGTGAAAGTCATCCCCGTCCCGGCGAGTTCGTCGAGGTTCGGTGTTTCAATCGCGGAGCTGGCGGCAGAGTCGATGAGATCGGCGCGGAGATCATCGGCGAGGAGGAAAAGGACGTTCGGCGGTTGTCCGTTCGTGCCGGCCTCGGCGATCCCGAGAAGAAGGGTGAAACAGAGCGCTCTCATCATGGTTTGATTAGACCAGATCCGGGTGAAGGAGACAGCTTTGATCATCCGCAGTCGCGTTAAGCAGGAGTGGTTTACAAACCGTCCGCGGGAAGGAACGATGGAGCATGCAAGTTTCCCCGGTGAATCGGCGTCATTTCCTTCGTTCCAGCGGTATCGCGATGGCGATTCCGATGCTGGAGTCCTTTTCCGTATCCGGGAAAGCGAGGGCGGCGACCCAATCCGATGAGGCGAAGGCGAAGCGTCTTGTCTGCGTCGGGGCGTTTCTGGGTTATCATCGTCCTGAGTTTTATCCGGAGACCACTGGCCGCGATTACGAAACGCCGACCTTGTTAAAACCGATCGAAGGCTTTCGCGATGACTTTACGGTTTTTTCAGGCCTCGATCACCGGGCGAAAAACGGCCACGCGGCGTGGGAAAACTTTCTCTGTGGAAAGGATCTTGGCTCACAGTCTCTTGATCAGGTCGTCGCCGAAAAGATCGGACAGGAAACGCGGTTTGATTCGCTCCAGCTCACGGCGGGGAAGAACAGCCGGAACATGAATTTCACGAAGGACGGTGTCGCGCTTCCAATGATCCAGCGACCGAGCGTTCTTTATCGTAAGCTCTTTGCCTCGCCCGATGACAAGGCGCGCAGTGACTATCTCCTCAAGAGCGGGGTGAGTGCGCTCGATCGTGTCCTTGACGATGCGAACCGCCTGAAGGGGCGGGTCAGTGTGAGAGATCAGGAGAAGCTTGATGAGTATTTCACCTCAGTGCGTGAACTGGAAAAGCGGATGGAGAAGCAGCGGGCCAGTCTCGACAAAGCGATTCCGAATGTGAATTACCAACTCCCCGACTACGACCCGGTGGCACCGACTCTGATGTTGGAAGCCGAGGGGATCATGTATGATCTCATGGCGCTGGCGCTCCAGACCGACTCGACGCGTGTCGCGACGATGTTTCTCGCCGGGTTGGGGCAAGTCTTCACTCTCGATGGAGAGACCCTGCAGGCGGGTTACCACGCGCTTTCCCACCACGGGAATGATCCGGATAAAATTCGTGATTTGGTCAGGGTCGAGAGAGAGCACATGAAGTGTCTCGCGAGCTTTTTGGAGAAGCTCAAAACGAAGACGGATGGGGAGGGGCAATCGCTGCTCGACAGTACGATCGTTCTTTTTGGAACCGGGATGGGCGATGCGAGTCGTCACTCGAATCGTGATTTACCGACGCTCGTCGCCGGTGGTGGATTCAAGCACGGACAGCATCTCGCCGGTGATCCCGACTCGGACAAGGCGCTTCTCCTTGGCGATCTATACATCACCTTGATGCAGCAAATGGGAATCGAGACAGATTCATTTTCCAATGCGAAGCGGAACATGAACGGGGTCTTTTCGTGAGAGGCCTTGCTCTTGTTCTGAGCATTAGCTGCTCATTTTTGGTGGCGAGCGCTTCGGAATTCCCGGATGCTTTCTTTGCGGAATACTGCTTTGATTGTCACGATGATCTCACGCAGAAGGCGGAGATCCGGCTCGACGACGCGATCGACCGCGACTGGTCGGATCTGAAATCGCTCGCCTTTTTTGAGCGGGTTAAGAAAGTGATCGAAAAGGGTGAGATGCCGCCCAAAAAGGAAACGCATCGTCCGAGTGACGAGGAATATGCCGAGGTCACGCAATGGCTGCATGAATCCCTTCTCGAGCATTCGGAGGTGGGAGGAACGGTGCTGCGACGGCTCAATCGGGTCGAATATGAAAACACGATTCAGCGAGTCCTCGGATTTTCTTATCGTGTTCCGGAGGGGTTTCCGGTCGATCAGCATTTTCACGGGTTCGATAATTTGGGTGAGGGGCTCGTTCT
>JARGOD010000016.1:23447-35295 GCA_029210205.1 Verrucomicrobiales bacterium
GCGGCGAAACGCTCATTTTCTACTTTGCCAATGCGGTGCTCGATAGCAACAACGATGCGAGGGATGCGTTCCGCGCCTACCTGACCGAGAGCTTTCAAGAAGACGAACGACTTCGGGCCGGATGGCTTTCCGTGGAACTGGGACAGGCGCTTCGCGGTGGCGTCGGCTGGGAGCGGGTGAAGGCAAAAATGAAGGATCCTGAGGTTCTTCCCGAAGTTCCGGCGATGGATTCACCGGAGGTGCAGAAACTGATCGATACGATGGTCAGGAATCCAGTCAATTACGTGGAGTGCATCTCATATCAGCTCTTCGAGGAAGGTCCCTCGCTGGGCATCCATGCCGTTGAAGTCGAAGGCCCTTTCGAAATGATCGAAGACGAAATGGCAGTGGCGCGGAAGCGTTGGCAGGCGCGGTTTCTGGGAAGCCAGAAAGTGACGGCTGAAACAGCCGATCCGGCGGTTGCTTTCGAAGGCTTTCTCACTCGTGCCTTTCGGCGCCCTGCCGAAGAAGCGGAAGTGGCCGCCTACGTGAACCTCTTCAATGAACATGTCGCGGCGGGTTATACTCGTGAAGAAGGATTTCATCTCGCCTTGAGAACCGCTCTGATTTCACCTCAGTTCCTCTATCGCGAAACGGATCCCGGCTTACTGGACGACTGGGCACTGGCATCACGGCTCTCGTATTTCCTAACGAGCGGGCCGCCGGATAACAAGCTGAACGATCTTGCCGAACGGGGGAAGTTTTCTCAGCCGAAAGTGCTCGCCGATCAGACGAAGCGACTTTTGAATGATGGTCGGAGCCGTGACTTCATCGATCAGTTCACGTCGCAGTGGCTCGGAACGCGTCATCTCGAGGACATCATGCCGGATCCCCGCTTGCTGAATTTTAACAGTGGAGACAGGGCCGATCTCATCACTGAGACAGAGCTTTTCTTTCAGGAGATTCTGAAAAAGAACTTCCCGATTTCCACCTTCATTAAACCTGATTTCACGTTCATGAATCAGTCGATGGCGAAAAAAATCTACGATCAGAAAGGAGTGAAATCGAAAGGGCTCGTTCGGGTTTCCCTGGAAGAAGACAGTCCTTACGGTGGGATTCTCGGACAGGCCAGTGTCATGATGGCGACCGCGAATGGAGTCGATACTCAACCGGTGCTTCGCGGCGTCTGGGTATTGGAAAACGTTCTTGGCGATCCGCCGCCGCCACCTCCGACGAACGTTCCTGCGATCACGCCTGATACGCGAGGTGCGAAGACGGTTCGTGACCTCCTCAACGCTCACCGCGATGATGAAAGCTGCTTTCGCTGTCACCAAATGATCGATCCGCTTGGCTATGTGTTAGAAAATTTCGATCCGGTGGGTCGTTGGCGAACGCACTATCCGATTTTTGATAAGACAGGAAGAGAGCGCGAGGGTCATCTCGTCGACGCGACGGGTTCGATGCCGAGTGGCCATCCGTTCGCTCACGTCAATGACCTCAAAGACTACGTGGTTGAGCACATCGATCAATTCGGTGAATGCCTCTCCGATAAACTGCTCATGTATGCAACGGGGCGGACCTTGACCTATTCAGACCGTGAGTCGCTGAAGCCGATCGTGCATCGGAACCTTCAAGAAGGCGGAGGCTTTCAGGACCTGCTCATTGAACTCGTTCAAAGCGAAGTCTTCCGGACAAAGTGACTGGCGCACTTGAGTGAGGAAAAGGCCTGTTCGTTGAGGTTCCAAATCTGCAGAATGGTTGGATGAGTTTCAGTCGAAGAAAGTTTCTGACCGGAGTGGCTGCCGGAGTTGGTTTTCCATCCATCATTCCCGGATCCGCTTTGGGTCTCGATGGGGCGACGGCAGCAAGTGAACGCATCACAATGGCGTTCATTGGAATGGGGAATCGCGGCATTGGCGTGATGGAGGCGTTTCTCAATCATACTGATGTGCAGGGAGTCGCGATCTGTGATGTCCACGATCTTCACTACCGCGAGCGCGAATGGGGCGTCGGACGAGCGTTGGGTCATGAGTCCGGTAAGGCGGTTGTGGACGGAAAGTATGGGAATGAGGATTGTGCGACCTACACCGATTATCGCGAGTTGTTTGCGCGCGGCGATCTCGATGCGGTCATGGTCGCGACGCCGGATCACTGGCATTCGACGATCACCCTCGCGGCAATCGATGCAGGACTTGATGTGTATTGCGAAAAGCCGGTGACGCACAAGTTTGCGGAGGGTCAGGCGGTCTATCGTGCGGTCGCGAAGCATGGAACTGTTTTTCAGGTCGGATCTCAGCAGCGGTCCGAGCCGGTTTTCAGGCAGGCGGTTGAGATCGTTCGGAACGGTCATCTCGGAGCGCTTTCTAAAGTCGAAGTGGGACTTCCTCCGGGCTATTCGGACGCGCAAGGGAGCGTCGTCGTCGAAGAGCCGCCGGCCGGTCTCGACTACGATGCGTGGTGTGGACCGGCACCGATGCTTCCCTACATGAGAGCGCGGCATCATCGCTGGTGGCGCTGGCACACAGCCTATGGAGGTGGCAATCTCATGGACTGGATCGGGCATCACAATGACATTGCCCACTGGGGGCTGGGAGTCGAAAATTCGGGGCCTGTCAGGGTTGAAGCCCGTGGCTGGACCTGGGCTGAGACGGATGCCTACGACACGCCGGTCGATTACGAAGTGGCCTCGAACTATGCTGGCGGGATCGAAGGGATTATTTCGACGAAATTTCGCAAAGGAACGACCTGGAAAGGCGAGAACGGTTGGGTCTGGGTCGACCGTGGACAGATTGAAACATCGAACCCCGAGTGGCTTGCTGAAGAGTTTGAGGCGGGCGATTGGAGGGCCTATCGATCACCGGGTCATCAGAGGAACTTTCTCGACTGCGTCAAGTCTCGCGGGGAAACGGCGGCACCGGCGGAGAACGGGCATCGCTCGATCACACCGGGTCACCTCGGTTGGGTTTCGGCCCGTCTTGGTCGCGCCCTCGATTGGGATCCGAAGCAGGAAGAAATTTACGGTGACGAGGAAGCCGGTGTCGAGTTGATGAAGCTCGACTATCGCGATCGCTAGTCACAGCGCTTTCAATTCGTCGAGCATCTCCATGAGTTGTTCGACGAGGATGATCGAAGAATCCTCCTCGAATCGCGAAGTCCCGAGCCAGGTTTCGTAGCCGCCGAGCTCGTGTTGGTTTGGAGGGGGGAGGTAGCCGTAGCCGCCATTCGCCAGAGAAATGGTGAAGGTGTGAGGAAAGGGGCTTCTCTCCTTAATCTCTATACCGATTTCGACGAGGACCTCGAAGGGCATTGAGACAATGGCCTGATCGCCGATGCGGACTGCCTGAATGATCACCGGCTCACTTTTCTCCATCTCCGGCTCGGCATATTGAAGGGTTCTTTGAGCCACTGAGTTGGTGCGCTTGTTGATTTCATTCCGTTCCTTCATGGACAGTTCCATGAGCTTGAGGGCCCGGTCGATTTCGTCCTGCGACGGTTTGCGGTAGTTGAGCTCAACCTCCCGCTGACGCATCGCAATGAGAGGGGACTCATCGTACGTTTCGATTTTTTTCACGGCGCGCCAGGCGGCGTCGGCGGTTTTATTGGCAACGACCCTTACTTGCTCGAAAGGGGCGCGGGGAGCTCTCGTTCTCTTGAAGTCGAGATTGTTGATGTCGCCGCTCGTTCCATTTGTCATCATCGCGACGAAGTTCTCTGGCGGATTGGCTCCTCCGACGCGGTAAGGCATGATGCGGGAGAACTCCCCGAAATAATCTGCCGAGGCCATGCCGGCTTCCCGACCGTTTTCTTCGATCACCTTGGGAATGTTGCCGACATAGTGGAGTGAGTAGTTGGCAATGAGTCCGAGCGCTTTCCCCCGGCGATTTCGTACATCGATGACGCAGACTTCCGGATCGACGGGACCGGCCGGTTTGACGAGGTAGTTGGGATTGGCGTTGGTCCTCACCTGATCATAGGTGCCAAGCGGATTTTGATCCATCGTGCCCTCTTTGAGAAAGTATCGGCGGTTGTAGACTTCGGTTGGTTCCTCGTCGGACGCGAATCCTACCTGCGCTGGTTCCAGTGATTCAATTGCCGCAATGAGCGCCTGAGCGAGTCCTTCGTTTTTGACTTCCTCGTAGGCTATGCGCCCGGGGGAGGTGTCACCGCCTTTCGGAGTCGTGTGAGCGTGAGTTCCAGAGATCAGCATGCTGGCGGGATCCCATCCGGTCCGCTCAGCGGCAGTTGCTTTCGCCAGATCCGTCATTTCACGTCCAGCACCGATGGCGTCGATCAGGGCGATGACGACACGACCATCTCCGTTTTCAAACGCTAGTGCCCTGACATGCATAGGATCGTGGACGTAACTAGATGACCCCGACCGAAGCTGAAAAGGAACGACGGTTGGGGAAATGTCGACAGCCGCAGTTCCGACGCGCAGTCCATCGTCGGTGAAGGCGAGTGTCGTTCCAACGAGAATGGGAAGAAGAGTGAGGCTTAGCTTCATGAAGAGAAGCGTAGCTGGGAAAAATTCACTTCGTCTACCGCGTCATTGCGGGGGATGGTTTGCTACAGCGGGGGCTTTTCCAGTCCGTCTCGCACTTCGCCATCCTGATTCACGATTGTGTAGGTCCCCTTGGAGCCTTCGGCAATTCCGGAAAATCCATCTGCACCCTTATCTGTCTGCATCGCGACGACATTGATTTTTGGGTTCCCGAATCGTCGCGAATTGCGGAGGATGTCTGAGACGCTGAGATCGCTGTCGAGGCCATCAGACATGAAGAAGATAACGTCGGGTGGAGGCTTCATCATATGAGCTATTTCGAGCGCTGTATCCCAGTCTGTTCCCGTGAAGAGCTCGGATTTTTTCACGACATCAACGGATTTACGAATGTTCAACGAATCAGCTCTTTTCCATGATGCGGGAGTAAAGTCAGAATCCGGACCGAGTAAGTTAAAGTCGTAGATACTTTTGGATGAAAACTTGTAACTTCCATGTGGGCTGACGAAGTGAGTTGGGCCGTGGCTGCCGCCGCTGTTAGCAGGATCAATGCCCCAGCCCTCCTCGGCAAAGAAGGCTCCCCCGGCAAATAAAAGCACCTGGTATTGAGCTCCACGAATTCCGTTGAGAGCGCGCTGCAATTCTTCATTGCGCAGTTGAACTTGGCTTGGACGCATCGAGCGAGAAGCATCGAGGACGAAAAGAAACCGTTCTCCTTTCGATTCGCTTCCGAAAAACATGGCCGAAGCTCCACCTTCAACGCCGAAGTCCATGCTGGAACCGAAATTGCTCCCGAAGTGAGACATTCCGATTCCATTTCCAATGCCATCGATCGATACCACGGCAAGAGAAGATGATGCGGCTGCTGTGATGACCTGGCTCGAAATTTCGCCGGCTTTCGGTGCTGAAGGAACAGGAATTTTTTCGAACTTCCGCATCTTCTCCTCTTCCAGATCGCTCACAGGATCGACAGGAGGAGCTATCGCAATAATTCTCGGAGGTTCCGGGGCAGGCGAGGGGGTTGCGACTAGAAGCATGAGGCTGGAAACGAGGAGGGTGCCTCCGATTCCAAGGGCGAGAGCAAGAATTCGATTCTGGAACTCGACAATCCGTCTCAGACGCTCACCGGGAGTGAGGACCCGGATCCATTTGGAGCGATCCGAGGCACTCGCGCTGCTGACCGTTTCGTCGATCCTTGCTTTTGCTGCGAGGGCCTCTTCGTTATCAGGGAATTCGTCGAGAACAGCATTGAGGATTTCCAGGCCTGCCTCGGGATTGACGAGTCCGTAGGTTTCTCCCGCGATAACCCGAATTTCCGGGTCTGACGGCAAATCCATTACATCTGCCAGCGATTCAGCAGCTTCCTGCGGGTTCCCTTGCTCGACCAGGGATTGAGCGAAAGTGCGTCTCTCCAACCAGTGTTCGCGCAGGGCTTCGGATTCATTAATGGAAGAAGACATACCTATGTTTGATCCCTGCCGCGTTCAATTGTGACAGCATTTTTCTTCAGAGGGGAAACGCTCCTTTGCGAAAGCCGAGAAGGGAGGAAAGCAGGAGTGTGAGGATATCAAAAAAAATGTCATTCTTAAAAGGATTGATTTTGAGTTTTCGTTCGCGTTGTCTCAACTTTTCGAACCTGGACCGGAGTGAAGGTGCTGCCGCCGCTAGAAATATTTTCTATCGGACACGCTGACCTCGACTCCTAGAGCTTCCTGCATCAGGGCATCGATTAACTATGAGCTATTTTATCTCCTTTAAGGCCAACTTTCTTAGACTCACTCGGATTCTGTGCCATGCTGATCACCCGCATGAATGAAGAGAGTATTAAGGTGGCCGTAGTCGGTGCCAGTGGCTACACAGGCCAGGAGTTGCTGCGACTTCTGGCGATGCACCCGAAGGTGGATATTGTCGCGGTAACTTCCCGCCAGGAATCAGGAAAACTTCTCACGGATTTGTATCCAAGGTTTCGCGGGGCAGAAACATTTTCAGGGCTGTCTTTCATGGCTCCGGATGTGGATTCGATTGTCGCGACCGGCGCCACGATTGCCTTTCTGGCGTTGCCTCATGGCCTCGCATCCGAGTATGCTTCGCCGCTGCTTTCGAAAGGGCTGAAGGTGATTGATCTGAGCGCAGACTTCCGGCTCAGAGATCCAGAGGTGTTTGAGGAATTCTATGGCGGGGCACATCCGGCCCCGGATCTGCTAAGTGAAGCGGTTTATGGTCTGCCTGAGTTTTATTCGGAAGAGATTGTGGCGGCTGATCTCGTGGCGTCGCCGGGATGCTATCCCACCAGTATCTTGCTTCCCCTTGTGCCTCTTCTTGAGGCTGGAATTATTGATCCGGGAAGCATCGCGGTTTCGAGTCTTTCCGGTGTCAGCGGAGCTGGTAAAAAGGCCGATACTTCTCTTCTATTCGCCGAGGTGAACGAAAGTATTCGCGCCTACGGGGCACCAAAGCATCGTCATCTCAGCGAGATCGAGCAAGAGTTGTCTGTTGCTGCCGGTAAGGCTGTAAGAATCAGCTTCGTTCCCCATCTCATGCCGATTACGGCCGGAATTGCTTCCACTATTTTTTGCGAGGCATCAGGAGATCTTGCGGGGCTTTCTGATGCAGTTGAGAAAGCGCTCAGTGAAAAGTATGCGGAGCGTCCTTTTGTGCGGATTCTTGGGGAAGGATGCTTTGCGGATACGAAGAACGTGGTCCGCACTAACTTTGTCGATATCGGTTGGGTTATTGATGACCGGACTGGCCGCCTCATTTTGTCCAGTGCCGAAGACAATCTCGGTAAGGGGGCTGCGAGCCAGTCTATTCAGAGTCTCAATCTGATGAGCGGTTGGCCGGAAACTACCGGACTCATGAATTTTTAGCAGGTAAAACGAGTTTCTTTGTGATGGGAAAAAAAGTAAAACTGGTGAAAGGCGGGCTCTGTGCGCCGAAGGGATTTAAAGTTTCAGCGGTGAGTTGTGGCATAAAAAATCCTAAAGTAAAACGGCTCGACCTTGCATTGATCTATTCAGAAGTTCCCACGGTAGGAACAGCCGTTTTCACGCAGAATGAAGTTTGCGCCGCGCCGGTGCGTCTCTCATCCAGCTATTTGAAATCGGCCGAGCCGAGAGCCATCATCGTGAATAGTGGGAATGCCAATGCCTGTACCGGGCACGATGGTATGCTCAAGGCAAGAACGATGGCGAGTCTCACCAGCAAAGCGCTTGGATTGAAGCAGCGTGAAATTCAGGTTTGCTCCACCGGCATCATTGGGGTGCCTTTGCCGATCGAGCGAATCGAAGCCAAATTTCCTGAACTGGTTGAGTCTCTTGGAAATGATAGTGATGTCGCTGCGCGCGCCATTATGACGAGCGATACGGAACCCAAGAGCGTTTCTGTTTCGGTCGATATCGGCGGTAATCGTGTTCGCATTGGAGCAATTGCAAAGGGTGCCGGAATGATCAACCCTCACATGGCCACCATGTTGTGTTTTGTGACAACAGATGCGGCGGTAACCAAAGCCGAGATCACCCTCGCTACCAAAGAAGCGGTCGATCAATCCTTCAATCGTATCTCCGTGGACGGTGACATGAGCACCAATGATACTGTTGTCGTTCTCGCAAACGGTGCGGCCGAGAACAAGACAATCACGCGGGGCGGCGAGGGGAGTGCGGAATTTCGGGAGGCGCTGACCGAAGTGATGTTGCTATTGTCGAAGAAAATTGTTTCGGACGGGGAGCGTGTCACGAAACTCGTTGAGGTCAAAGTTCGAGGTGCTGCCTCCCATCTTGATGCCGAGAGAGTCGCTCGTGCCGTGGGGAATTCCAAGCTCGTGAAGTGTTCATGGAATGGAAATGATCCGAACTGGGGGCGTATCATTCATGCCGTCGGTTACTCCGGAGCGCGAGTTAAAGAGGAGATGGTGGACATTTATCTCAACGGTGTTCTTGCTGCTCAGAATGGGCTCGCAGCTAACACTCATATCGATAAGCTCAGTGCTGCGGTGGCTGGTGATCAATTTACGATCGGAATCGATCTGCACCTGGGTAAGGGAGAGTTTAATCTCTATACGTCTGACCTTTCGCCGGAATATGTTCTCTTCAATCGCGAAGAATACGCGTTGAATCGAGCCACTTAGACTCGTTGCCTTCCATCAATGCTTCGGAATCTTTCCTTGCGGGGCAAGGGATCGCGTCGATGTTTCCCGTTTCGCTTTTCCGATGGAATCCACCTTTAAACAGCAGATAGAAAAGGCCGCCGTATTGGTCGAGGCATTGCCCTACCTGCAACAATTTCGTGGGGAGACGTTCCTTATCAAAGTCGGTGGCAGTGCGATGGACGATGCCTCGCTCGTGCGGAGACTCCTGCGTGATATCGTTTTCATGGAAGTCGCGGGGATTAATCCTGTCATTGTCCACGGCGGAGGGAAAGCGATCTCGGCGGCGATGAAAGAGAATGGCCTTGAGGCGCAGTTCATCGGCGGTTTACGGGTCACGACGGATGAGGCGATGGACATTGTCGAGCGGACCTTGAGTCGGGAGATCAATCCAGGACTTGTTGAGGGGATTGAAAGCTTTGGCGGTCGCGCGCTCGGCGTGGCAGGAAATGAAACTTTTATCGGCGAGCGGCTCAAAGGCTGGTCGCAGGACGAGAATCGCGAAGTCGAACTCGGGCGGGTCGGGAAAGTGATTGGTTTTGATTTATCCAAAGTGAGAGCGGCTCTGAGTTCTGAAGTGGTCCCTGTGATTTCTCCGGTTGCTTCTGAAGAGAGCACAAAGCTGAGTTTGAATGTGAACGCTGATCTCGCGGCGAGTGCTCTCGCGGCCGAACTGAAGGTCGCGAAGTTGATCTACCTTAGCGACGTGTTAGGGTTGATGGAAGATCCCTCCGACGAGTCGACCTTGATTCACTCGCTCAAGATTTCGGAGGCGGAAGGCCTCATCGAAGACGGAACGATCAGAGGCGGGATGATTCCCAAAGTCCGCTCCTCCGTCGATGCGCTCAATGCCGGTGTCAGTAAGGTCCACATGATCGATGGCCGCATTTCCCATTCTCTCCTCCTTGAGATTTTCACCCAGTCAGGCATCGGAACCGAAATCGTCAAATGACCACCGCCGGTTTAACAGAGCAGTTCGTGCTCGGGAACTACGGCCGGTTTCCGATTTCGTTTACGCACGGAGAAGGTAGCTACCTCTGGGATGAGGATGGCCGTCGTTATCTTGATTTTGTCACCGGGATCGCTGTTTGCGCGCTCGGGCATTGCCCTGAGGTGATGAAAAACGCCCTCACTGAGCAGGGCGGGAAGCTGATCCATGTTTCCAACCTCTACCAGATCAGAGAGCAGGCGGAGCTGGCTCAGTTCGTCGTCGAAAAGATGATGGAGCGGCCCGGAAAAGTCTTCTTTTGCAACAGTGGCGCGGAGGCCAATGACGGCTTGATCAAACTCGCACGGAAGCGGGCCTTCGATAAATACGGGGCGAAAGCGGGCAAGAATGTCATCATCACCTGTAAGCAGTCGTTCCACGGACGGACTCTCGGCGGCATTGCCGCAACGGCGCAGGAGAAGGTGAAGATCGGCTTTGATCCGCTTTTACCCGGCTTTCTTCATGTCCCTTTCAACGATATCGAAACGCTGAAAGAAGCGGTGAATGAACATACCGCCGCGATTCTCTTCGAGCCGTTGCAGGGCGAGGGTGGAATCAACCCGGCAACGCCTGAATTCATGGCGGCGGCGGCGGAGCTCTGTCAGTCACATGACGCGCTCCTGATGTTTGATGAAGTGCAGTGTGGCTCAGGCCGGACCGGAGACTGGTGCGGGTGGCGGACACTTCTTGAAGGCACCGGGATCGAGGTCGAACCTGATGCGGTGAGCTGGGCGAAGGGTTTCGGAGGTGGTTTTCCGATCGGTTCCTTCTGGGCGAGCGATGACTGTGCCGGAGCACTCGGGCCGGGCACGCACGGTTCGACGTTTGGCGGGACGCCCCTCGGATCTGCCGTTTCTCTCGCGCTCTTGAAGGCGATCGACGAAGGCGGGGTTCTTGAGAATGTGAAGCGACAGGAAAAGCGGATCAAAGACGCCGTCGCAGCATGGGGCCATCCTCTTATCGATTCATTGCGGGGAGCGGGGCTTATGTTAGGATTTGTCGTGGACGGAGAAGTTCTCCGGAAACAGGCTGACTTCGTTGAGTCCGGCAAGACGCCGAGTCTCTACGTCGTGAATGCAGCGATGGAAGCAGGAATGCTAACGGTTCCAGCCGGCGAAAATGTCGTTCGTTGGCTGCCGAGGCTTGATGTCCCGGACGAAGAAGTAGACGAGGCATTGGGCCTCTTTAAGAAGGTGCTCGACTCGCTGATTTGAAGAGTGGGGCTTTAAGAGAAAGGTATTACAGGATGAAGCATTTGTTAGGAATTGAAGACCTCACGAAAGAGGAAATTGAGTCACTTGTTGAAGAGGCGATTCAGCTGAAGTCAGACCGGGGCGTTATCGAGCTAAAGCCGCTCAAGGGAGAGACCTGGGCGATGATTTTCACCAAATCCTCGACACGGACCCGCGTTAGTTTTGAGGTAGGCTTGAACGAACTCGGGGCACGCCCGATGTTTCTCAATGCCAATGACGTTCAACTCGGGCGCGGCGAACCAATCAGAGATACGGCGCGAGTTCTCGGCCGCATGGTGCATGGGGCGATCATCCGGACATATGACCAGCAGGACGTTGTTGATTTTGCCGGCTACGGAATGATCCCGACGATCAACGCGCTGACTGATGAAGAGCATCCTTGCCAGATCATCGCGGATCTTCAGACGATTCGGGAGCGCCTCGGCGGATGGGACGAAAAGAAGGTCGTATTTTTTGGCGATGGCGACTGCAACATGGGGCGCTCGTGGGCCTGGGCCGCGAAGCGACTCGGATTCGAGCTTGTCATCGCAGCACCAAAAGCATTTCAGCCGGACGAGGAATTCATGTCACGACTCGGAGAGGCGCCAGTGAGCGTGACCGACGATGCCAAAGCCGCCGCGGAGGGTGCTGATGTGCTCTACACCGATACCTGGGTCAGCATGGGCAAAGAGGCCGAAGCGGCAGAGCGTTTGGAGATTCTCGCGCCGTTTCAGGTGAATGAGTCCCTTCTCGAGCTCGCGAACGACGGAGCCATCGTCCAGCATTGCCTCCCTGCCTATCGAGATAAGGAAATCACGGAGAGTCTCCTCGAAGCTCGTGCCGATGAAATTTTTCAGGAAGCGGAGAATCGTCTGCATGCCCAGAAAGCGATCCTTGTCGCTCTTGCGCGGGGGCGCTGAAAACTGGATGAGGGCAGGAATGCCCTCGCTACGGGGCTCAGAAGATTCGCGGTCTTGGCGTAGCAAAGACATTCCTGTCCTTGTCGGTGC